>MEPB01000037.1:221639-249363 GCA_001769385.1 Bacteroidetes bacterium RIFCSPLOWO2_12_FULL_35_15
ATAAAAGCTATTCATAAGCAGAAGTGTGGACGTAATTGTTAAGTCAGTTCGAGTGATTTCGCTTTTCGCGAAATTGTATCGAGAACTAATTTTGAAGATGAGTTTATACTTTCATCTACTTCTCGATACAATTTTGCTGCACAAAATCACTCGAAGAGACTTTTGATCCTTGATATACCGCATAAAAAAACACCTGCCGAAAACAGGTGTTTAGATTTTTTTAATGTTCAGTTTCTCAAATTAAACCGTCATAATTTCTTTTTCTTTTATTTCCAAATGTTTATCACACTTTACAACATAACCATCTGTTAATGTCTGTACAATCGTTTCAGCGCTTTTTACTTCATCTTCAGGAGTTCCGTTCTTTTGCAACTTTTTCAATTCTTCATTCGCTTCCTTTCTAACAGTTCGCAAAACAATCTTTGCATTTTCAGCTTCCGATTTTGCTTTTTTCACAAGATCTCTTCTGCGTTCTTCTGTTAATGCAGGAACCAAAATACGGATCAATACACCATCATTCTGAGGATTCAAACCCAGATTAGCAGCCATGATCGCCTTTTCAATTGGCGTTAGCATCGATTTTTCCCACGGTTGAATAACCAATGTTCGCGCATCAGCCGTATTAATATTTGCTACTTGATTAAGTGGTGTTCTTGTTCCATAATAGTCAACGCCAATACTCTCCAGCATTGTAGGACTTGCTTTCCCGGCACGCACTTTAACTAATTCAGCTTCTAAATGAGAAAGGGCTTTTTCCATTTGCTCTTTTGCATTGTCAAGTGTAAATTGAATGTCTTCGTTCATATCGTATGTATTAAGTATTCAGTACTTTTTTTTCGATGTTATTGGGATACAAATGTATGATTTTTTTCTTTTCTTCTCCCCTGTGGGATATAAGAGAGGGGTTTAAAATTTGACAAGCGTTCCAACTTGCTCACCATCCATGATTTTTCTTAGATTACCCGGTTTATTCATATCAAAAATTATGATGGGTAATTTATTTTCATTACAAAGTGTAAAAGCGGTCATGTCCATTACTTCCAAGCCTTTTGCATATACCTCATCAAAAGAAATGGTATCATATTTTGTGGCGGTTTTATCTTTTTCAGGATCGGCAGTATAAATTCCATCAACGCGTGTTCCTTTTAAAATCACATTTGCTTCAATTTCAATGGCACGCAATGTAGCAGCTGTATCAGTTGTAAAATATGGGTTTCCGGTACCGGCTCCAAAAATTACCACTCTGTGTTTTTCCAGATGGCGAACAGCACGTCTGCGAATAAATGGTTCACAGATCTGTTCCATTTTTATGGCGGATTGCAAACGGGTCTCCACATTAATTTTTTCTAAGGACGATTGTAAAGCCATTGAATTGATTACTGTGGCAAGCATTCCCATATAATCGCCATGCACCCTGTCCATTCCTCCCTCTTCGGCTTGTATCCCTCTGAAAATATTTCCACCTCCAATAACAATTGCTACTTGAACTCCCAGATCAACAATCTCTTTTATTTGAATTGCGTATTGTGCAAGTCGTTCATTATCGATACCAAATTGTTTTTTACCCATAAGCGATTCACCGCTTATTTTTAGGAGGATGCGTTTGTATTTCATAGGACAGTTTATAGGTTCAATTTGTTTTTTTATAAAGGCGCTTTGCGCCCAAAAAAAAGTCCCGATTTAATCGGGACTTTAAAAAATTAGTATTTAGCTTAATGCGATTCGTTTGAAGCTTGTTACAGTCAGGCCTTTTTCTGAGTCGTTTAAATATTGAGCAATGGTTTTTTTATTGTCTTTAATAAACTCCTGGTTTAATAAAGTAGATTCTTTGTAGAATTTATTTAATTTACCCATTGCAATTTTTTCTAACATTTCTTCCGGTTTTCCTTCTGCACGGGCTTGTTCTTTGCCAACTTCTATTTCGCGTTTGATCGTTTCAGCATCCACATCGCCTTTGTCAACCGCTACAGGAGCCATTGCAGCAACTTGCATCGCAACATCTTTTGCAACATCAGCATTTACAATTGCAGAACTAAATCCAACAATATTTGCTAATCTGTTTCCAGGATGATTGTAAGCAATAACAAATGGAGCTTCAACAATTTCGAATTTATTTAATTCAATTTTTTCACCAATTACTCCAGTTTGTTCAATAAGTTTTTCAGCAATAGTGATTTTACTATCGTAAGGTAAAGCTTTTAATTCGTCAGCAGTTCTTGGATTTTTTTCAATTGCGATCTCCAAAATATTAGTTACGAATTTTCCGAATTCAGCATTGATAGCCACGAAATCAGTTTCGCAATTAACAGCCAGTACAACTCCACGTTTGTTGTCAGATGTAACTTTCGAAATTACTACACCTTCTTTTGATTCACGGTCGCCACGGTTAGCAGCAACTTTTTGTCCTTTTTTACGAAGCTCGTCAATTGCTTTTTCGAAATCTCCATTTGCTTCGGTTAATGCTTTTTTGCAGTCCATCATACCTGCACCGGTCATCTGTCTTAATTTATTAATTTCTGCCGCTGTGATAGTCATTGTTGTCATGTTTATTAGTATTGAGATATGAGATCTTAGAATTAAAACACAAAATTTGAGACGTGATTTCAGTATCTCACATCTCAAATCTCACATCTAATTTATCTTTTAAATTAATTAATTTTTCTTCTTGGTTTTTTTACTCCTGTTCCTGCTCCGGCACCTGTTCCGGCACCTGCTTTTTTGGTTCTGTCACCTTCATCAGATGTTTGAAATTTCGCTCCAACAGCTAATTTTTCAGCTTCATCACGGGATGTTTTTGGACCACCTTCTTTTTCTTCAACAGCAGCAGTTTCTTTATCCACTTTACGTTCTGCTAAACCTTCTTCAATTGCTTTGGTAATGATACCGGTAATTAAAGCGATAGAAGTAGATGCATCATCATTTGCAGGAATTGCAAAATCAACTGCGGTAGGATCAGAGTTTGTATCAACAATTGCAAAAGTCGGGATGTTTAATCTTTTTGCTTCTGCAACAGCGATATGTTCTTTTGAAATATCAACAATAAATAATGCTGCCGGTAAACGGGTTAAGTCAGCAATACTTCCTAAGTTGATCTCTAATTTAGCTCTAACACGTGAAATTTGTAATTTTTCTTTTTTAGAAATATTGTCAAAAGTTCCGTCAGTGCTCATTTTATCAATGGTAGCCATTTTTTTAACGGCTTTACGGATAGTAGCAAAGTTAGTAAGCATTCCGCCTGGCCAACGTTCAGTAACATAAGGCATGTTTACTGCTTTTACTTTGTCAGCAACGATGTCTTTTGCTTGTTTCTTTGTAGCAACAAATAAAACTTTTTTACCTGATCTTGCAATTTGTTTTAGAGCTGCAGCAGCTTCCTCAATTTTTACAACAGTTTTATTTAAGTCGATGATATGGATACCATTTTTTTCAGTGAAAATGTATGGAGCCATAGCTGGATTCCATTTTCTTTTTAAGTGACCGAAGTGTGAACCGGCCTCTAGTAATTCAGTAAAATTTGTTCTTGATGACATTGAGTCTTTATTTGATTATTAATACTTTTTTGAGATAGATGATTATATAAAAGAAATTGCAAATCGAAATAGATCGATCTGCAATATCCAATAATATTAACGTTTGCTGAATTGGAAACGCTTACGAGCTTTTTTCTGACCCGGTTTTTTACGTTCAACCATTTTAGGATTACGTGTCATAAGTTCTTCTGCTTTAAGCAAAGGCTTATGATTTGCATCCATTTCTACTAAAGCACGGGCAATCGCTAATCTTACAGCTTCTGCCTGACCTGTTACCCCGCCCCCTTTTACATTTACTTTTACGTCATATTCACCTAATGTTTTTGTAACATTAAATGCCTGAGTAACTTTGTATTGTAAAACGGATGTTGTGAAGTACGTTTTGTAATCTTTTTTGTTGATCACAATTTCGCCACTTCCTTTTTGCACATATGCACGTGCTACAGCGGTTTTTCTTCTACCTAGAGTATTTACTACTTCCATTTTTATTATTTAATTGTATTTAATTTGATTTCTTTTGGTTGTTGAGCTGCATGAGGATGTTCTGTACCTGCATAGATATAAACATTACGTCTCAAGGCATCGCCCAATTTGTTTTTCGGTAACATTCCGCTAACTGCCATTCTGATGATCTCAGTTGGTTTTTTTGCGAAAAGGATTTTTGGAGTTGCGAAACGTTGTCCACCCGGGTATCCGGTATGACGAACATATTCTTTTTCATCCACTTTATTACCTGTTAATTTTATTTTTTCAGCATTGATGATGATCACATTATCACCTGTATCAACGTGAGGAGTAAAATTCACTTTGTCTTTTCCTCTTAGGATAAAGGCAACTTTTGAAGCTAAACGACCTAATATTTCGTCTTCTGCATCTATGATAACCCAACCTTTGTTTACAGTTTCCTTGCTTGCTGAAATTGTTTTGTAGCTAATTGCTTCCACTTTCTTTTTGTATTAAATGTTGTACTAAAAATTGTATTATTTTCCTTAAAACGGGACGCGAAGATAAGCACATTTTTATTTATCACAAAATAATTCACAAATAAATTGTTGAAAACTAATATTAAAGGCGTGTTTTGGTGTAGTTGAAGCCATCAAAATGACAATAATTTGCCAGAAGGTATAGAAAGTATGATTTTGGATGGGGAATTTGGATTTTTGAGAAATTAGGTAGGAGAAATCGTGTTTTGGGATATCGTATTTGTTTATTAGCCGCACCGTATTTAAATTTTCTTTTGTGCAAAAATTTAATTTGAAGGAGCGCGTAAGGATTGAACAAACGCGATGTCGTGTTGCGGTGAACTTCATTTTTTTTGAAGGTCATGGTGCGAGCTTTAGCTGCGCACATAGACATTCATAAAAATGGAGAGAGGTGTGGAGGAATCGTTTGTTCTTGAACTTTTGCTTCTTTTCATTCAAGAGAAAAGAAGGGAAGAAATAAGTTTTCGAATAGTAAAGGCTTTTAATCCCTACCAGTTATAAACAAAAAAAGGAAGACCAAAGATCTTCCTTTTTGCTTTAATTGGAATTTAAATCTATATCGTCCAGGTATTTTTTCCGCGAATAAGCGCATCCAAATCACCTTTTCCTTTTGCTTTAATTGCGTCTTCAATTTGTGCATTCATTGAATCTTCGTAACAAAAACGGTCTTCCTGATAAAATATTCCAAACGGACGAGGTAAAGCATTTTCCGTTTTAGGACTATCGAAAAAACGAACCAAAATACTTGCTTTTACACGATCTGTTTCGTCATGTATCCACAGGTCATTCGCTGAAACGTCAGCAATATTCACAACAACAGGTTTAAAGCCATCTAATTTTATTCCTTTGTCAGCATTTTCACCAAATACCAGTGGTTTGCCTTGCTCCACAAAAAGAGTATTTAATTTTTTTGTCGCTTTTTCGGTAAATACTTCAAACACTCCATCATTAAAGATATTACAGTTTTGATAGATCTCTACCAGTGAGGTGCCTTTATGTGCGTGTGCACGTTTTAAAATTCCGCGTAAATGAACCGGATCACGATCCATTGAACGGGCAATAAAAGTAGAATCAGCGCCAAGCGCTAATGCTAATGGGTTGAATGCATGGTCCACAGAACCCATAGGGGAAGATTTTGTTACCTTACCTGTTGGAGAAGCCGGAGAATATTGTCCTTTTGTTAAACCATAAATTTCATTATTGAACAACAACACATTTACATCAAAATTTCTTCTCAATAAATGAATAAAATGGTTTCCACCGATAGATAATGAATCACCATCACCGGTAACGATCCAAACACTCAGGTCGGGGCGGCTTGCTTTTAATCCGCTAGCGATTGCTGTTGCACGACCGTGAATGCTGTGCATCCCAAATGTTTCCATATAATAAGGAAAACGGGAAGAACATCCGATACCGGAAACAAATACGATCTCTTCTTGTTTTAAACCCAATTCAGGCATTACGGTTTGTACCTGTTTTAATATAGAGTAATCCCCACAACCCGGGCACCAACGAACTTCCTGGTCAGTTACAAAATCCTTTGCGGTTAATTTAGTTTCTATTGTTGCTTCCATTGTATTTTTTTTTACGGTTACTAATATCGACTATTTACGAATTTACAAATCGGTGTTATTTTTGTTTTTAGTAAATTAGTTACCATTCGTTTATTTGTAACCTATTTTATTTGTAATCTTATATTAGTTCCTTAATTTTTTCTTTTATTTCTGCTGAGGTAAAAGGCATACCTTTTATTTTGTTTAATCCTTTTGCATCCACAAAGTATTTATCGCGAATGATCTTTATTAACTGACCATTATTCATTTCGGGAATTAATACCTTATCGAAGCTTTTTAATACTTCGCCCAGATTTTTCGGGAATGGATTTAAATATTTAACGTGAGCATGAGAAACATCGTAGCCTTCTGCTAGAGCTTCTTTTACAGCTGTTTTAATAGAGCCGTAAGTGGAGCCCCATCCAAGAACCAGTAATTTTCCTTTTTCTTTTCCCTGATCAATAGTTTGTAATGGAACATAATCAGCAATTTTATCAATCTTTGCCTGACGTAGTTTCACCATGAATTCATGATTTTCCGGATCATATGAAATATTTCCGGTTTCATTTTCTTTTTCAATACCACCAATTCGATGCTCTAATCCTTTTGTTCCGGGGATCGCCCATGGACGGGAAAGTCTTTCGTTGCGTTTGTAAGGCAAATATTTCTCACCTTCTTTCAGTTCATTTTTTGCAAAACTTACTTTTAAGTCTTTCAAGTCTGCAGCAGCAGGGAATTTCCATGGTTCTGAACCATTCGCGATATAGCCATCAGTCAATAAAAAAACCGGGGTCATAAATTCCAATGCTAACCGGCAAGCTTCAAAAGCCATATCAAAACAGCTGGATGGAGAATAGGCAGCAACAATCGCAACAGGTGATTCACCGTTTCTGCCGTACATGGCTTGTAATAGATCGGCTTGTTCTGTTTTAGTCGGCAACCCTGTACTTGGTCCGCCACGCTGAACATTGATGATCACTAAAGGCAATTCTAACATTAATGCCAAACCGATTGCTTCACCTTTTAATGCAATGCCCGGTCCGGAAGATGTGGTAACCGCTAATGCTCCACCGAAAGCAGCACCAATGGAAGAGGTGATGGCAGCAATTTCATCTTCTGCCTGAAATGTTTTTACACCATAATTTTTATATTTCGCTAATTCATGCAAAATATCAGTTGCGGGAGTAATAGGGTAACTTCCTAAAAATAAAGTTAATCCTGATTTTTGAGCAGCAGCGACCAAGCCGTATGCTGTGGCCTGATTTCCCATAATGCTGCGGTAAGTGCCTTTTTCAACAGGTGCCGGTTTTACTTCGAAGCGATTCATTGGTGCTTCAATGGTATCCCCATAATTATATCCAACTTTTAATACTTTAATATTGGTGTCAATTAAGTCGGGACGTTTTTTAAATTGCTCTTTTATAAATTCAATGGTGTTATCCAATTTGCGATTGTACATCCAATAAATGAATCCCAACACAAACATATTCTTAGAGCGATCGATCTCTTTTGTGCCCAGACCGGAATCTGCTAAAGCAACACGAACAAGCTTGGTTACATCAATTTCATGAACAATAAATTTTTCTAATGATCCATCTTGTAATGGATTAACGCCATCAGGATATTTCGCCAATTTTAAGTTTTTTGCATCAAATCCATCAGTATTGGCAATGATGATTCCACCGGGTTTTAATTGTTTGAGATTGGCTTTTAATGCAGCAGCATTCATTACAACTAATACATCACTTGCATCACCTGCGGTATATATTTTTTCGCTGCCGAAATGTAATTGAAAGCCGGAAACACCTGCTATTGTACCTTGCGGGGCACGAATTTCGGCAGGATAGTTAGGGAACGTACTCACATCATTCCCATACAAAGCGGTAGTTGTTGTAAATTGGGAGCCTGTAAGCTGAATACCATCGCCTGAATCACCGGCAAATAATATTACTACAGCATTTTTAACTTCGGTTGTTGATTTCATTTTTGATCAAAAATTTTCGAACGAAATGGAAAGATATCTTGTTCGTACAATTAACAATTTTTTTTTGCGGACACAAAGTTATGAATATTCATTTGATTTTATGATTTTCATCATAAAAATCTAATAAAATTATCTCAAGCTTACGACAAATTACAAACATCTATTTGACTAAGGGAAGATTTTAGTAGATGGAAATTTACTTAAAAATTAATATTTACTGCAAAGTATCTATGATTTGTATTTCAATTTATTTAATTTGGCCACATGAAAAAATTAATAGTTGTAGTTCTGATAAGTGTTTTTACTTCTTCTTTTAGTATTGCAGGAGGTTTTCAGGTTAATTTGCAGGGGCAAAAACAAACAGGCATGGGCCATACAGGAACAGGATTGTTACTTGATAATGCAAGTATATTGTTTAATCCGGGTGCCGTTTCATTTTTAGATTCATTACGAGGGATTTCTTTCGGAGCCAGTTTTATTATGCCTCGTACCACTTATTTAGCGCCATATCCAGGCACTTATACTGCAAACATCGAACCTCATACCGGAACTCCTATCACCTTATATGCTGTTTATAAATTTAAGAAAACTGCAAAATGGAATCTGGGTTTAGGGATTTACAACCCCTTTGGAAGCCGCATACAATGGGCAGATGATTGGAACGGGAATGCGCTGATACGGGAGATGGATCTGAAAACTTTTTTTATACAACCAACTTTTTCCTATAAGGTATCTGATAAATTAGGGATCGGTGCAGGTTTTATATATGCAACCGGAAGTTTCTCTTTACGAAAAGGTATTCCAATACAAGATTCAACAGGTGTTTATGGAGAAGGGAAGTTAAGCGGGAAAGCGAGTGGTTACGGGTTTAATGCAGGCATATATTATAAAGTAACTGATAAGTTTTCTATTGGGATTGATTACCGCTCCCAGGTAAAAGTAAAAATTGATGGCGGAACAGCTGAGTTTACAGTGCCATCATCGCTGGAAAAATATTTTCCGGGTACCACATTCTCCACGGGTTTAAATTTACCTCAAGTGGCAACCTTGGGTTTTGGATATGTAGCGAACAGTAAAATAAAGCTGGCTTTGGATATTAATTATATTGGCTGGAAATCGTATGATTCATTAATTATTGATTTTGTAGATAACACCGAGAAGCTGGAAGATATCCATTCGGCACGGATGTACCGCAATTCATTTATTTTCAGATTAGGAGGCCAGTATAAATTGAATGAAAAATGGACCGTTCGTTTGGGTACTTATTATGATATGAGTCCGGTACAGGCGGGTTATCTGACACCCGAAACACCAGATGCGGATAAGTTAGGGATAACAGCCGGTGTTTCTTTTAATGTTACAAAAAAGATTCACATTGATGCATCCTTATTATATATAGAAGGAATGAAACGTACGGATACCAATAAAGAAACAGAGTTTGGCGGAACTTATAAATCCAAAGCTGTTGTTCCCGGATTTAGCCTTGAATATGTTTTTTAAAGGAATTAAATACTAAATTTGGTGTGATTTATTGTTTCATTATTCTCATCTATCTCTTTTCCAATAAACCCGATCAGATTCTTCGTTTTCTGATTTTAAAAAATCACAAGAATTTTTTTTATATAAAAGCTTTATTATCTTTAGCCTAACCCAAACAAAAAAAATATGAAAAAAATTTACTTAACAATTGCCGGAGGCTTGTTCTTTTTGACTGCTTCGGCACAAACAAATCCTGCTTGTGGCAATAACCGTTACCACAATTTTATTTTTCCTGCTGCACCAACGGTAACTCTGGATGTAGTTTACGGAAGTAATATGACATACAGTGGTTCAACGGCAAGTTTGAAAATGGATATTTATCAACCGCAAGGGGATACCGAGCCCTTACGTGCTTTAATAATATGGGCACATGGTGGCAGCTTTGTTGGTGGTGCTAAAGCAGATATGGCTGCGTTTTGTAATGATTTTGCAAAAATGGGCTATGTTACAGCCACCATGGATTACCGCTTAGGAATGAATGGACTTCCATTTCCGGGTCCCGACTCAAATACTGCAGGTGCTGCAGTAATGCGCGCTGTTCACGATGCCCGTGCAGCGGTTCGTTTTTTCCGTCAAAATGCCAGAGTAGGTGGCAATACTTATAAAATTGATACCAATAATATTTATTTTGGTGGTGCATCTGCGGGAGGTTTTATCGCCTTGCACCTTGCTTATATGGATGAGTTAAGTGAATTGCCAAGTTATATTGATACTACAGGTACCACTGTTGGATGGAAAACAGGACAAAAAGGTATGCATGGCGGTGTGGAAGGCTTGAGTGGCAATCCCGGATATTCGTCAAAAGTAAAAGCAATTATAGATCTTTCAGGAGCAATAGCCGATACAGCCTGGATGCATGCAGGAGATACTCCTGTAATAAGTACTCATTCGGTGGGCGATGCAACAGTACCTTATGGCAGAGCAAAAATAATCTTATCAGGGTTTTATCCTATTCAATGGGTAGATGGAAGTTCGATTGTTGCTATAAAAGCAACCCAAATAGGATTAGAGCATTGTTGGAAAAGCTATCCGGGAAATAGCCACGTGCCTGAAACGAGCAGTGTGCAAATTTATGATACCACACTTGTGATGATCCGAAATTTTTTAGAGCATTTCACCTGTGGAGTAGCTTTGAATTGCAACTACACAACAAGTCTGTCAGGAGTAAATGAAATTGCTTCGGATATTAATATATCAATTTACCCGAATCCTGCAAATACAAGTGCTACTATTGATTTAACTGCATTTGCCGGACATTCAGTAAACATTGAGTTATACGATGTGCTTGGACGCAAAGTAAAAAACAATACCAATATTAAGTCTGATCAATTTGTAATAAGCAGAGATAATTTACCAAGTGGAATTTATTTTATAAATATTGTTTCCGAAGGAAAAGTATTCAGTAAAAAAATAATATTTGAGTAATATTTCGGTACTAATAAGCTTGCTTCCCTTATGCTTTCATAGAAAAGTATAAGGGAAGTTTTTTTATAATCGCTTGATTAAGTTCCTCAATTGTTTTTCTAATACCATTCACCAGTATAAACTAGTCCAATTTAAATTGCCTCGCTCGTTTCTCGACTTCGCTCGAAATGACACCATCGCTGTCAATTTTCGAGCATTCGCGTTGAAGCAGACACATCGAGATTGTGTTGGACTAAAATTTCGGAAATAATATATTTAGAATTGATATAATACCATTTCTTAATATGAATTAATCCAACACTCCCTCTCCTACGGAGGGGCAGGGGTGAGGTCAAAAAAAATGAACTAATTCATATACAGTATTGATATAAACAAACGGTTGAAAAAAAATAAGCTTTTTCCTTCAAAACATTTTTTACCCGCGGGATTTATTACTAATTTTGTACGACCTCCAAATTCCTCTGGTCAGGGAACAATCTAGAAATATTTTTCAGCTATGTCATCGTCAACTAAATACATTTTTGTTACCGGAGGGGTTACTTCATCATTAGGTAAAGGGATCCTTGCAGCTTCGTTAGCTAAATTGTTACAGGCAAGAGGTTATTCTGTTACCATTCAAAAACTTGATCCGTATATTAATGTTGACCCGGGAACCCTTAATCCTTATGAGCATGGCGAATGTTTTGTTACCGATGATGGTGCCGAAACAGATCTGGATCTGGGGCATTATGAGCGTTTTTTGAATATCCCAACATCTCAGGCAAACAATGTAACAACAGGCCGTATCTATCAATCGGTTATTGAAAAGGAAAGACGTGGCGATTATCTTGGGAAAACTGTTCAGGTAATTCCGCATATTACAGATGAAATAAAAAACAGAATTAAATTACTCGGAAAAACCGGCAAGTATCAATTTGTAATTACCGAAATTGGTGGAACAGTGGGCGATATTGAATCTTTGCCATATATTGAATCAGTACGTCAGTTAAAATGGGAATTAGGAAAAGATGCGATGGTTATCCATTTGACCTTGATCCCATATCTTTCTACCACAGGCGAATTAAAAACAAAACCGACTCAACATTCCGTAAAATTATTGTTAGAATACGGTATTCAGCCCGATATTTTGATTTGCAGGACAGAACATGCATTGAACAGAGAAATTAAAAATAAAATAGCTTTGTTCTGTAATGTTGTTCCAAACGCAGTGATCGAAGCACGTGATGCAAGTACTATTTATGAAGTTCCACTATTAATGGAAGAGGAACAATTAGATGTTGTTGTCTTGAACCAATTAAACATGCCTGTTTCAGAAAACATCGATCTGAATAAATGGAAAGAATTTTTATATAAATTCAAACATCCCAAACATGAAGTGCGGATCGGATTGGTTGGAAAATATGTGGAGTTGAAAGATTCCTACAAATCTATTTCCGAATCCTTTATTCATGCCGGAGCAAACAACGATTGTCAGGTTAATATTGAATGGATCCATTCTGAAAGTATTACCGATGAAAATGTTGCTGAAAAATTTAAAGGCTTACGCGGAATATTAGTAGCACCGGGTTTCGGACAACGCGGAATAGAAGGGAAGATCACAGCAATAAAATTTGCACGCGAAAATAAAATTCCGTTTTTAGGAGTTTGTTTAGGAATGCAATGTGCAGTAATTGAATTTGCAAGAAATGTATTAGGATTTAAAGATGCGAATTCAACAGAAATGAATCCTGGAACAACAAATCCTGTTATTGATCTGTTAGCATCTCAAAAGAAGATCACTAACAAAGGCGGTACCATGCGTTTAGGAGCATATCCTTGTAATGTTACTGAAAACACCAATGCCTGGGAAATTTATAAGAAAAAAGAAATTACAGAACGTCACCGTCATCGTTATGAATTTAATAACGAATATTTAGCAGATTTTGAAAAAGCAGGCATGATTGCTTCCGGAATAAATCCGGAAGGAGGCTTGGTAGAAATTGTTGAGATCAAAGATCATCCTTGGTTTGTAGGTGTTCAGTTCCATCCCGAATATAAAAGTACTGTTGCAAATCCACATCCATTGTTTGTGAATTTTGTGAAAGCCGCAATAGAAATTGGTAAACTGGTGCATTAATTTTTTTCGAAGCTTTTAAATTTATTTCTAACCGTAGTGGAGAAATCTCTACTCTTTGTAATTATGCAAATAATAATAAAGACTCCCCGGGTAGTTTAGACTGAGCAAAGTCGATTGCCAGGAATAATAAACTATTAACCTGAGCTCAATTAATATTTGATTTTTTAAAAGGGGAGCAGAACTTTATACCAATTATATTTATAAAATATTCGTGTGTGAAGTCCGTCAGAGTTTGTCGAAGACTGTGCGCAGGAATTTGTTGGACCAAAATATATTTGTAGTTGGATGCACTCAGGATAAACTCTTGAAAAATCTTTTTTTATTAGCAAGATGCTTCATTCCATTCAGCATGACAAAACAACAAACACCTGATTTCATAAATAGCCCTGTTTGTTGATGTTTTCGAGCAATTGTTAATCAGACTCAGGTATTATTAATTCTAAATTATTTTTCTGAAATATAAATAAATGGAAACATTTTCTTTTTTAGCTTCTTCAGAAGATCTTAAAAACAGAACTTTTCAGGATTGGTTATCTGCTCATTATTCATTTGGCTCTCCTTTGCACAGGTATGATGGAGAATTAATACTCAGCAAAGACCAACTTCACTATATAGGAATTGATACAAAAAATAACAATTCTGAATTTTCAGCCATCATTTACAAATATCAAATTGAGCAGATATATTTAGGCTTTGACGATGTTTTTACGGTGAGTGAATCCAGAAGTTTAGGATTGAAATGGAAACCTATTCGAATTAAAATAGTTAAAAATGGAATTGAAGAAAATCTCTATTTTATTACTTATTTAGAAAATGGTTTCAATACAGAAGAATGGTTTAATATTTTAATAAGCTGGTTAAGTTGAAGCAGTATTAATATTTTATACCAATTCTAAATATATTATTTCCGAAATTTAGCCCAACACAATCTCGATGTGTCTGCTTCAACGCAGAATGCTCGAAATGACAGCGCTGGTGTCATTTCGAGCGGAGTCTAGAAACAAGCGAGGCAATTTAAATTGGACTAGTTTATACTGGTAAATGGTATAAGGAAGAAAATTCTTTCTCACGTTCCCGATACATTTTCAAAAAAGAAAAATACTCGAACTGACAACGCAAGAATCTAATTCCGAGTCAATCAAGCGATTTAGTGGAACAAAATTGTATCGGGAAGTAAATAAGAAAAAACTTAAACCGTCACTTCGAGTGATTTTGTGCAACAAAATTGTATCGAGAAGTAAGGAAGAAAACCCTTTCACACGTTCTCGATACTTTTTTTCAAAAAAGAAAAACACTCGAACTGACAACGCAAGAATCTAATTCCGAATTAACTCTAAAAACATTATTTCTTAAATTGTTTCTTCGAAAGCTTGGGTAATAGATCATAATTTTTGGTTATTAAAGCTTCCTTTTTTTGTTTACTCCATTTTTTTATTTTTTTCTCAAATGCAATAGCGTTTAATGGGTTATTAAACAATTCATAAAATATTAATTCTAAAGGTCTTCTTGAAAAAGTATAACATTGTGGATTAATGCCTTCCTGATGTTGTTCAAATCGGATTTCAAGATTATTTGTTACTCCAACCTAATATGTTTTATCGGAACAAAGAAGCATATAAACGTACATTGTTTTCATAAGGTAAATATAAATCCCTTTCACACGTTCCCGATACATTTTTCAAAAAAAGAAAAATACTCGAACTGACAACCCGCTAAACAAAAAAAGCGTTACGAAATTTCGTAACGCTTTTTTTATTTGTGTCTCCAATCTACTATCTCAGATCTCTTTTATGCTTTCACATTGATACGAATAATATTTAAAGCGCCCCCGGCTTTGAACCATTCAATTTGTTGTTCATTGTAAGTATGGTTAGCTATAATTTCTTCTTTACTTCCATCAAGATGATTCAACACTATTGTTAGTGGGGTGTTTGGAGCAAATGTTTTTAATCCAAGAATATCAATCACATCATCTTCTTTGATCTTATCATAGTCTGCTTTATCCGCAAATGTTAATCCCAACATTCCTTGTTTTTTCAAATTTGTTTCATGGATGCGGGCAAATGATTTTACCAATACAGCACGAACCCCTAAATGACGAGGCTCCATTGCTGCATGTTCCCGTGATGAGCCTTCACCATAATTTTCGTCACCAACAACGATTGATCCTATGTTTTGTGCTTTGTAGTCACGTTGCACTTTTGGAACAGATTCATAACCCCCGGTCAGTTGGTTTTTTACATTATCTGTTTTTTCGTTGAAAAAATTCACAGCACCTATCAACATGTTGTTGGAAATATTATCTAAATGTCCGCGATATTTTAACCATGGACCGGCCATTGAAATATGATCGGTTGTACATTTTCCTTTTGCTTTGATAAGTAGTTTTAATCCTTTAAGATCAACACCTTCCCAAGCAGTAAATGGATCCAGTAATTGTAAACGATCACTGGTTGGAGATACCTTGATACTAACCTGGCTGCCATCAAGGGCAGGTGCTTGATATCCTGCATCTTCAACAGCAAAGCCTTTTGTAGGCAATTCATCACCGGATGGTGCATCTAATTTTACTTTCTCTCCTTTTTCGTTGGTTAAATAATCTGTTAAAGGATTAAAAGTTAAATCTCCTGCAATGGCCATTGCGGTTACTATTTCAGGCGATGCAACAAATGCATACGTGTTTGGATTTCCATCAGCACGTTTTGCGAAATTCCTGTTGAAGGAATGAATGATCGTATTTTTTTCTTGTTTCTCGGCACCCATTCTGTCCCACATACCGATACATGGTCCGCATGCATTGGTAAATACTTTCGCTCCAATCTGATCAAACACATCTAAGAAGCCATCACGTTTAATGGTGTAACGAATTTGTTCAGACCCGGGATTAATTAAATATTCTGCTTTTGCTTTTAAATTTTTTGTGGAAACTTGTTTTGCAATGCTTACTGCACGGGAAATATCTTCGTAGGATGAGTTAGTACAAGAACCTAACAAACCAACAGAAATTTTTGTTGGCCAGCCATTTTTGATTGCTTCTTCTTTTAATTTAGAAATCGGAGTTGCAAAATCGGGGGTAAATGGTCCGTTTACATGCGGTTCTAAAGTTGACAAATCAATTTCTATTACCTCATCAAAAAACTTTTCAGGATTGGAGTAAACTTCTGCATCAGCAGTTAAATGTTCTTTTACTTTATTTGCTAATTCAGCAACATCGGTACGACCGGTAGCTTTCAGATAACGTTCCATAGAAGCATCGTAACCAAATGTAGAAGTAGTTGCACCAATTTCGGCACCCATATTACAAATAGTTCCTTTACCTGTACAACTCATTGATGTTGCGCCTTCACCAAAATATTCAACAATGGCACCTGTTCCTCCTTTTACTGTTAAAATGCCGGCTACCTTTAAGATCACATCTTTTGGAGCAGTCCAGCCATTTAATTTTCCGGTTAATTTAATTCCGATCAACTTGGGGAATTTTAATTCCCAGGCAAGTCCTGCCATTACATCGCAAGCATCGGCACCACCAACACCTATTGCGATCATACCTAATCCTCCTGCATTTACAGTGTGGGAGTCGGTCCCGATCATCATTCCACCGGGGAATGCATAGTTTTCTAGAACTACCTGATGAATAATTCCGGCACCCGGTTTCCAGAAACCAATTCCATATTTGTTCGAAACAGAGCCTAAGAAATCATATACTTCTTTACTTTCTTTATTTGCAAATTCTAAATCATCTTTTGCACCGGCTCTGGCAGTTATCAAGTGATCACAATGAACTGTTGAAGGAACTGCAACTTTGATCCGACCGGCTTGCATAAATTGTAACAAGGCCATTTGAGCAGTTGCATCTTGCATGGCAACTCTGTCAGGTGAAAAATCAACATAAGATTTTCCGCGTTGAAAAGTCTCCGTTTTTTGATCAGCATGCAAATGTGCATACAATGTTTTTTCTGTTAAAGTAAGTGGACGGCCCAATAGTTTGCGTGCTGCTTCCACTTTTGCAGGCAACTTTTCATAAAGTGCCTTAATCATTTCGATATCAAAAGCCATAATAAAAAAATTAAATTGTTACGTATTTTTTGTAATATTATTTTGAGATTCTAAAAAAAATTATTTATCGACAGCTCCTTTTGATTTTAATACATCGATAATTGTTATAAAACCTTTATCCTGTGCAATTTTTAATGGAGTATCATCAAAATCATTTTTTGCATTTACATCTGCACCTTTTTCCAATAAATATTTTACTAATTCCAACTTTCCGCCTCTAACCGCACAATGTAAAGGAGTATTACCTCCATCATCTTTATCGGTTAGTTTGCATCCCTTACTCAAAAAGAAATCAACCATTGCAATATTCGGGGCTATTTTATCTTTAGCTGTTTTTGTTGGAGAACCATATAAAGCGGCTTTATGTAAAGGGAAAATATTTTCAGGTTTTGTAAAACTTGCCCCATGACTCATCAATACAAAAATGATATCAGGTTGAGAATTTTGAATAGCAACTTCAAGCGGAGAGGTGGTTAATGATTCTTCTTCATTGGCAGCCAAAGAAGGATTTTTTTTAAGAGCAGTTTCCACCATTCCTACATTTCCTTGTTTAATATAATCCAGGAATTTGCTGTCATCAAAAAAGGATACTTCTATCACCGGAGTTTCTCCGGCATTGGCTTTAATACTAGAATGAAAAGTAGATTTTTTATCGATTGAGATCGCATCAATAGAGTTCTCTCCACTAACTAATGTAGCCGGCATTGGTGTATAGGCTTTTACATTTATTTTTGTAGCAGAATTATTTATTGTTACCAGGCAATCCATATCTGCCGCAATAGTTGCTTTCACAATTACTTTCCCAGTCTTGCCTCCCTGGACAGGCACTTTTTTTGCTGGTTGAGCAAACGCTGTTTCAGAAATAAAAAACAAACAAAAAATGAGACGGATGGATTTTGTTAGAAGGGTGTATTTTTTTGCCATTTAAAAAATATTTTATACGATTGTCAAAGATAGGCTATTATAGCAATTTATAGGTAATTTTACCTGAAATATTTACAAAATTTTCAACATCCCTGTTATTAGTTTGTTAATTTTGCAATTCTACCATACAGCCATGGCTTCATTTGTTAAGGAAAATATTAAAATATCGCTTGGAGCAATCCGAAGCCAATTGTTGCGTACTATCCTTACTGCTTTGATAATTTCTATAGGTATTGCTGCTTTGGTGGGGATTCTTGCAGCCATTGATGCTATGAAGTCTTCTATCAATAGTAATTTTACAAGTATGGGAGCCAATACATTTACCATCCGTAATCGGGAAATGGGTGTTCGGATTGGCAGCAATGGCAAGAAACCAAAACGATTCAGAAGTATTACTTATGATGAAGCGATTCGTTTTTGTAAAGAATATTCTTTTCCGGCAAAACCATCTGTTGCAACATTTGCTTCTATGAATGCAACCATGAAATACGGGTCAAAAAAAACCAATCCGAATATTCGTGTATTTGGAGGCGATGAAAATTATTTGGCCACTTCCGGTTATGATCTGGAAGCTGGTAGAAATTTTTCTGCACAGGAAATTTTATATGGTAATCATGTTGTTATTTTAGGGAAAGATGCTTTAGATGCGCTCTTTAATAAGAAAGAAGATCCTATTGATAAAGTAATTACCATTGGAAGTGGAAAATATAAAGTAATCGGTATATTGAAATCAAAAGGAAACAGCATGGGATTTGGTGGCGACAAAATTGGCGTTTTGCCTTTAAACAATGTCCGTCAATATTTTTCGATCCCGAATATGACTTATACTATTAATGTATTGGTAACTAATTCTCAACTGATGGATGCAGCCACAAATGAAGCAACTGGCGTTTTCCGAACGATAAGAAAAGTAAATATAGGGGAAGACAATAATTTTGAAATTACCAAAAGTGATAATCTTGCTAATTTATTAATTGATAATATTCAAAAGGTTACTGCCGGAGCAACACTTATTGGCATAATTACCTTATTGGGTGCTGCCATCGGGCTAATGAATATTATGCTGGTATCGGTTACTGAACGTACTCGTGAAATTGGTATCAGAAAAGCAATGGGAGCAACAAAGAAATTGATCCGCTCACAGTTTTTGGTGGAAGCAATTGTAATTTGTCAAATTGGCGGATTGTTTGGAATCCTTCTCGGGATTATTATTGGTATTCTTACTTCCTATTTATTCGGTGTCGGATTTGTTCTTCCTTGGGTTTGGATCATTAGCGGAATAATACTTTGTATGTTCGTTGGTCTGATCTCCGGTTTATATCCTGCAGTTAAAGCATCAAAGCTTGATCCGATCGATGCGTTGAGGTTTGAGTAAAATAGAACACTTCATATTCCACTAAAAAAAAAAAAATACAGCTTAAAACAAGCTGCATTTTTTTGAAAAATTGATACCAAAAACTAGTTGCAAACATCATCAAATTGTTTGTATGTTCTATTGGTAAAACCGGAAAAAGATGCTGATGAAATGAATTTGCCATATAGGATTGCGCCATCAGTTAAGCGAATTATCAAAACAACTGGAGAGCGGCTATAAAAAGCATGAATTAATAGAGCGTACTTATTATTTTTATCTGAACTAATATATTCTTTTATTTTTTCAGGGGTTTCAATTTTAGCATCAAATTTATAGTGCTGTTTGAATTCATTCAAGTCAAAATCTTTCCCAATATAATATGGACTACCCCTTTTTATTGCATCTGAAGAAGAAACTAATAAAATCATTTTATTTAATTCGCATGAATTGGAATTATACTTTCCCATAGCACGAGCCATCTCTCCTGTTGCTTTTATTCCTGAATCAGCAGCTATTATCCAGTTTATTGTCTTAATATTAAGTGTTATTGCATTCTTTAGAGCTTGCTGAAAAAGAATCTCTTGGCCAGCCTTTTTAAAAAGGTCTCCATCAAGCAGTTTGGTGTCAAAAACTACATTTACCAATGTGTTAAGAATTATAGCTCCACGGAATCCATACTCTGATTTAGATTTTTTGTATTCCTCAAAAACTTTATCAGATATTTCTTTATTGCTTTTAGCAAATGTTGTATAAACTGCAGTTGTTGAATAACTTGAACCGAAAGCAGCTCCACCTGATGTACCAGCATCTATCGGAGTAATAATATAATCACCAATTTTTTTTGTTCCTGCAATTTCATCTAATGTAACAAATTCATATTTGCATTTTTTCCAATATAATTTTATGGCTTCTTGTAAAGCGGCATCAATGGTTTCATTGGTTGTGAGTATCACAGAAACTGTTTGTTCCGGCAGGATATTAATTTTTGCCAGTTCACCAGAAACGTACTGCGCTTTACCGTTAATTGCAAATACGGATAATAAAATAATTAATATGAGTAATTTTTTCATGAAAAGTAGGTTTAGGTTATTTTTTTATTTGTCTATTGTCAACTCCTTTTTTTATTTACTCCCTATCCTTACTATCCATACCAATCGTTACCGGCCCGTCATTAATCAACCTCACTTTCATATCAGCGCCAAACTCTCCTGTTTGTATAGGTTTTCCTAAATCAATTTGTAATTGAAGAATCATTTTTTCGTAAAGAGGGATTGCAATTTCTGGTTTTGCAGATTTAATATAAGATGGTCGGTTTCCTTTTTTTGTAGAAGCATGTAAGGTAAATTGTGAAACAATAATAATATCTCCTTTCACCTCTTTTACAGAAAGATTCATCACATTATTTTCATCGTTAAAAATTCGGAGGTTGGTGATTTTTGCACTCAACCATTCAATATCGTCAATTGTATCGGCATCTTCAATGCCTAATAAAATCAATAATCCCAAGCCAATGGAGCTTTTTGTTTTTCCATTGATGCTGACAGATGCTTCAGAAACCCGTTGAATGATTACTCGCATGGGAGAACTATAAAATTCTAATTAAAAAATTATTTAAAAGTATTTATTGTAAAATAATACGTTTTTTGAAATCCCTCCCCCATTTCTCGACAAGCTCGAAATGACTGCGCGCGTGTCATTTCGAGCCTGTCGAGAAATCTTTTTCAATTGTGTTATCAAATAAAAAGATTCCTTCGCTTCGGTCGGAATTGACAACTTTTATTAGCAACTAATATCCACCTCTTCACCCTATTCACAATTCTTATTTACGTCCTTTAATTTTAAAGCCAATTTGTTTTTGTGGCTTTGGTTGTTCCTTCTTTACAAGAAGTTCATCAAGATATTGAAAAACCAATTCAATGTTTTTTGTATTGTTATCTGTCTTCTTTTTTAGTTCTTCAAATCCTAATCTTAGCTCAGTATTATCAATCAGCATTTTTCGAATACGTGTGAATATGCGCATAATTTGGATGTTCACTGCAATTGATTTTTTGCTTTTTAAAACAGATGAAAGCATTGCTACACCTTGTTCTGTAAAAACAAAAGGCAACTTTCTTGTCCCTCCCCAACTTGATGTCGCAAATTGCGATATCAAGTTTTTTGTTTCTATTTCTGTTAATTGAAACATAAAATCATCCGGAAACCTTTTACTATTTCTTTTTACCGCTTCATTCAATCGCATTGTCTGAACCCCATACAGTTTTGCCATATCTCTATCTAACATTACTTTTTGATCTCTTATAAAATAAATATTATTCATTATTATTTCATCGGGTACAAGTAAGCTACTTTCTTTTTTTTGCCATACAAATTTATATTTGTCTTTTAGATGTTATTTCATCTGCATTTATTATGATTGATATGCGATATCCAGCTCTTCCCCACTCATAATTCCAATATAACTGTTGTATCGTGATGTTGCGATCTCTCCCTTTTCTACAGCTTCAATAATGGCACATTTAGGTTCATTCAAATGCAAACAATTATTGAACTTGCAATTGTTTCGCAAGGCACGCATTTCAGGAAAGTAATCCGAAATTTCTTCCTTTTCCATATCTACCAGTCCCAATTCTTTTATTCCCGGTGTATCGATAATAAATCCGCCATAGTTCAATGGATGCATCTCTGCAAAGGTGGTGGTATGTTTTCCTTTTGAATGAGCATCCGAAATTTCACCAACACGCAGATCTAAATTTGCATCCATTGCATTTACTAAAGTCGATTTACCAACACCTGAATGTCCTGCTATTAAAGTGGTTTTGTCTTTTGTCAGTGCTTGTAAAACGGAAATGTTTTCTCTTTTTGTGGCAGAAACTTTATAACATTTATATCCTATACGTTCATAAATCTGAATAAAAGTATTCAAGTCTTTCATTAATGCTTCATCATTTTCAAACAGATCAATTTTATTGAAAATAATACTGGTGGGGATATGGTATGCTTCTGCCGTAAGTAAAAAACGGTCAATAAAACCGGCTGAAGTACGAGGAAAGGCAAGGGTAACAATTAAAAAAGCGGAATCGATATTTGCTGCAAGTATATGCGACTGTTTTGATAAATTAATAGATTTGCGAATGATATAATTCTTGCGTTCTGCAATTTTATTTATCACCGCTTTCCCATCATTCTCCATTTCAAATTCTACGTTATCGCCAACAGCAATAGGATTTGTTGTTTTAATTCCCTTTATGCGAAACAGTCCTTTGATACGACAATCCAACAGAACTCCGTTTTCACTTAAAACAGTGTACCAACTACCTGTCGATTTAATTACAACACCCTTCATTCAATTTTACCGTTTAACATTTTTTGAGCATCAAATTTATCAAAAAGAATTAGCTTTGCAGAAGGAAAAGTTGATTAGTTAATTGGTTGAATAGTAAATTAGGCAAATCCCTTTAATGTACAAAACCTATTTAACTCAATACGATTTGACTATTTAACCCAAAAGAAGATGTCGATAAAAGTAAACAACATAACAAAAATTTACGGTGAGCAACGTGCATTAGATGATGTTTCGTTCGAAGTAAATACCGGTGAAGTGGTTGGTTTTCTTGGCCCTAATGGCGCAGGAAAATCTACTATGATGAAAATTTTAACTTGTTTTATCCCTCAAACTTCAGGTACGGCTTCTGTTTGCGGTTTCGATGTAGCTGAAGAAAGCTTAGAAGTCCGCAAGAATGTTGGTTATTTGCCTGAGCATAATCCGCTTTACCTGGAGATGTATGTAAAAGAATATTTAGAATTTATTGCCGGCTTACATCATCTGAAAAATGTAAAGTCACGCATTGCCGAAATGATTGAAATGACTGGTTTACAAGTGGAGCAAAAGAAAAAAATCGGAGCATTGTCAAAAGGATATCGTCAACGGGTTGGATTAGCGCAAGCTTTAATTCATGACCCAAAAGTTTTGATATTGGATGAACCAACTACCGGTTTAGATCCAAATCAACTTGCTGAAATTCGCAACCTGATCATATCTGTCGGCAAACATAAAACAGTGATGCTTTCAACTCATATTATGCAGGAAGTGGAAGCGGTTTGTGATCGGGTAATTATTGTAAATAACGGACAAATTGTAGCAAATGACATCACTTCTGTTTTACAAAATTCTCAATCAAAAAACATACAATTCATCACTGTTGAATTCGATAAAGAAACTACCTATAATTCATTAAAAAATATCGAAGGCGTTTTCGATGCAAAAAATATTAATGGAAACATCTGGCAATTGGAAGCGAATACTGATAAGGACATACGAGCCGATATTTTTCAATACGCAGTACAAAATAAATTAGCTGTTCTAACGCTTCATAAAGAAGAACAACGATTAGAAGATGTATTTAAAAATTTAACAAAATAATTTAGTTTTAATCATTGTCATTTAGACCGTAGGGAGAAATCTCTTTTTTGATTTAATGAGATTTATAATTTCAGTAGAAATAACATAACAACAAAGATTTAAAATTTATGAAAAAACTCACAGTCCTATTCATCGCAGTCGCTCTTGTTTTTAGTGCATTCAAAATTTCTACAATCAAAACAGAAAACATTTTTGGTGATCCAATAACAGAACATATCGATTCTTCTTTTTCCCCGAACCAAAATTTTTTCATGTTTGCCAATAATACCTGGTTTAAAACACATCCGATTCCTGCATCGGAAAGTAGTAATGGCATTTTCAGAACCATTGAGGATACCATTAATGAATCCATAAAAAAGATATGTGAATCATCTGCAATAGCAAATGCACCAAAAGGAAGTAACAAACAAAAAATTGGTGATTTCTATTTTAGTGGTATGGATACTTCAGCAATTGAAAGAAACGGATCCTCTGCTTTAGCTGAAGAGTTTAAAAAAATAGAGGCTATCAAAACCAACGAAGATCTGATGGTTTCTATAGCTCACTTCTTTACAATGGAAGTAGCTAATATGTTCAGTTTTGCTGTTTTAAAAGATGAGAAAAAAAGTTCACAATACATTGTTGCGCTTGCTCAATGTAAATTAGGTTTGCCGAACCGAGATTATTATTTTAATACTGATCCCAGAACAACAACTATCAGAAAAGAATATGTAAAACATGTAAGCAGGATGTTTGAAATATCAGGTTCAAAAAAAGAGGAGGCAGATAAAGTAAGTAACCAATTAATGCTGTTAGAAACCAAATTGGCAAAGGCTTGTCGCAAAATGGAAGACCTTCGCGATCCCTATAAAAATTACAATAAAATGTCGGTTGCGGATTTAGGAAAACTTACTTCTGCAATAAATTGGAATATCACTTTTACGCAATTGGGCTTACCCAAAATTGACAGTGTTGTTATTGGACAGCCTGAGTTTTTTACTGCACTTCAAACAACTATAACTACTACTTCCATTGACGATTGGAAAAATTATTTAAAATGGAATTTAATAAACAAATATGCTTCGTATTCAAACAAACAAATTGCAAAGCAAAATTTTTATTTTTATTCTACAGTATTAGAAGGTGTTTCGGAGGAAAAACCAAGATGGAAAACAATTGTTGAAAAAACAAACTCCGCATTGGGTGAATTGATCGGGCAAGTATATGTTCAGGATTATTTGCCAAAAGGCACAAAGGAAAAACTTACTGAAATAGGAAATAATATTCGGGATGTGTATGCCGAACACATCAAGCAGTTAAACTGGATGAGTGATATTACCAAACAAAAAGCCTTGAGTAAATTAAATAAAATTAATATGAAGGTGGGGTATCCCGATAAATGGAAAGACTTGAGCAGCCTTGAAATTATTCGTGATGGTTATTTGCAGAATGTTATTAACGTTGATAAATGGGATTACAAATACATGCTTAATAAATACGGTAAACCTGTTGACAAAACTGAATGGGAAATGTTTCCACAAACATACAATGCCTATTATGACCCGGCAAACAACGAAATTGTTGTTCCTGCCTGTAATATTATTGTTCCGGGATTTGAAGGGAGAATGCCCGATGATGCTGTGTTATATGGTATTATAGGAGGCTCCACATTTGGTCATGAAATTACGCATGGCTTTGATGATCAAGGAAGTTTGTACGATGAGAATGGCAACCTAAATGATTGGTGGACAAAAGAAGACAGAGCAAAATTTGTAGCTAAAACAAAACTAATTGTTGAACAATATAAGAATTACAAAGTATTGGATAGTATCCATTTAAATGGCGAAAATACACAAGGAGAAAACATTGCCGACCTTGGTGGTGTAATTATGGGATTAGAAGCGTTCAGAAAAACAAAACAAGGACAATCCAACGAATTAATAAATGGTTACACTCCGGAACAACGTTATTTTTTAGCCTATGCTTATGCCTGGATGGTAAATAGAACAGAGGCTTCCATGGCAAAACGGATCCATACAGATGTTCATTCTCCAGCCGAATTCAGAGTGAATGGTCCATTATCTGATATTGATGCATTTTACAAAGCCTTCCAAATTAAGAAAGGTGATGCCATGTATCACGAGGAAAATGTAAGGGTGAGGATTTGGTAATCGAAAATCAAATTTACCACATAGAAACATAGAAGTTAAAGTTTTTAAGGAAAATTAATTTTCTCGCATTGGCTATGTTAAAGACTTCGGCTATGAAGAACGATGCTCCGTATCTTAGTAAATACCATCTATCTGTGTTGTTAAAATTTACCCTTCCTAAAAAATAGGATAAGCATAATTTAAAATTAACCTGTCTGTTTTTTTTCAAAAATTCTTTTTCTCGACTTCTCATTTTTAGATTGATTAATTAATTGTATTTTAGCGTCCGTAAATTTTAAAAATTAAACTTAAAAAAATAGTAGATGGGATATTTATTTACCTCTGAATCGGTGTCGGAAGGACATCCAGACAAAGTAGCAGACCAGATTTCTGATGCATTAATTGATAACTTTTTAGCATTTGACCCGCAGTCGAAAGTGGCTTGCGAAACATTAGTAACCACCGGACAGGTAATACTTGCAGGTGAAGTAAAATCTAAAGCATATTTGGATGTTCAAACAATTGCACGCGATGTGATAAAAAAAATTGGTTATACAAAAAGTGAATATATGTTCGAAGCAGATTCATGTGGCGTTCTTTCTGCGATTCATGAGCAATCTTCCGATATCAATCAAGGTGTTGACAGACAGAAAAAAGAAGAGCAAGGAGCTGGTGATCAGGGAATGATGTTTGGTTATGCTACCAGCGAAACAGATAACTACATGCCATTGCCTTTGGATCTCGCACATTTGTTATTATTAGAATTAGCTGCCATTCGTAAAGAAGGAAAACAAATGAAATATTTGCGCCCGGATGCAAAATCACAAGTTACTATTGAATATAACGACAACAACCAACCGGTACGTATCGATACCATCGTTATTTCAACTCAACATGATGATTTCACAAAAGGTGATCAAAAGAAAATGCAGGTTCAAATTACAAAAGATGTCATATCTATTTTAATTCCCCGTGTTAAAAAACATTTAAAAACATCGTTACATAAATTATTTAATGATAAGATTACGTATCATATTAACCCAACAGGAAACTTTGTAATTGGTGGTCCTCATGGCGATACTGGATTAACAGGCCGTAAGATCATCGTTGATACATATGGTGGAAAAGGTGCTCATGGTGGTGGTGCATTCTCAGGAAAAGATCCTTCAAAAGTGGATCGTTCAGCAGCTTATGCAACACGTCATATTGCAAAAAATATGGTGGCCGCTGGTGTTTGTTCTGAAATATTGGTTCAGGTATCGTATGCAATTGGTGTTGCAAAACCAATGGGGATTTATGTAAATACTTATGGTACTGCAAAAGTAAAAATGAATGATGGAGCAATTGCAAAAATAGTAGAAAGCGTTTTTGATATGCGCCCTTACTTTATTGAACAACGTTTAAAATTACGTAACCCAATCTATAGCGAAACGGCTGCATACGGACACATGGGACGTAAATCAGAAATTGTTACTAAAACTTTTAAAATGCCTGATGGAAAAGAAAAGAAAGTAAAAGTTGAGTTATTTACCTGGGAGAAATTAGATTATGTTGCAAAAGTAAAAGCAGCATTTAAATTAAAATAATTGAAATAATTTTATTGAAACAATATGTTTCAATGATAAAAAAGAGGCTGTCTCAAAAGGGCAGCCTCTTTTTTTTGCAATATAAATTAAGTTTTCAATAGGACTAAAAATTTGTAAAAAGT
>MEPB01000038.1 GCA_001769385.1 Bacteroidetes bacterium RIFCSPLOWO2_12_FULL_35_15
AAATTAAATAATTGAAATAGAGCCAATTATAAAACACGTCAATGGTAGCGGAGTCGAGAAACGAGCGAGGCAATTTAAATTGGACTAGTTTATACTGGTAAATGGTATTAAATCAAAAACAAGATTCCGGGAGTTTATACTGAGCAAAGTCGGTGGAGTCGAAATTGACATTTAATACCATTAGCTTATATAAAACATTTTTTTTCTGACCTCACCCTTAATCCCTCTCCGAAAGAGAGGGAAATAATTGGTATATTTTATATAAGCTAATGGTATAATATACTCTGAATGAAATTAAACAGGGGATTCTGATAAACTACAATTTGATTTTTTGTCCTAATCGTAATGTGCTTGTAGTTTTTAATTTATTTTTTTGACAAAGCGCTTTTGTAGAGGTTCCATATTTGCGAGCGATAGCAGATAAAGTATCTCCCTTTTTAACAACATGGATTTTCGATCCTTTTCCACCTTTTGCAGCTACAATTTTTTTTGCAGCAGTCATATAATCAAATGTTTTTTTACTGAGAGCAAGTGTATCGGAAATTAATTTATGTTCTGTAAATGAAATAACATCTGTTGGGTTAATGGGTTGACCCAAATAACGAACTTCAAAATGTAAATGACTACCTCTGGAACGACCTGTATTTCCTCCTAATCCAATATTTTCTCCGGCATAAACTTCTTGTCCTACTTCAACATTTATTTTTGATAAATGGGCATAGTATGTTTCCATTCCGTTAGAATGACGGATAACAATTACATTGCCATAGCTTTTACTTTTTTTCGCGATACGAACTTTGCCATCAAAAGCTGCTCCCACGGCATCACCAGTCTCCAGATCCAAATCAATTCCATAATGAAATACTCTTCTTCGAGGGCCAAAACCAGAGGTTACATTTCCAATAAAAGGAGGCATATAGCCACAGCTGTATGCATCAGTTAAAACAATCTCCTTTATACTGTCTTTTAAGGTAGTAATGTCAAATTTCGGAGAATGAATATTTGCTGTATCCCAGCTACAATATAATTCATAAGCCGGAAATGAAGATAATGAATCATTGTAATCCATCATTTCTTCTTCATTTATTACGTAAGGGACCGTATCAGTGGTAGTTTTTTTCTCTTTTGATGTTTTCACGATTTTATCTCCCACACCGGCAAATAAGGTATGAGCAAACAAAACAATTAAAAGTATAGAACTTACTTTTTTCATCAATAGGATTAAATTTTACTCGTCCTGTTATTTAGGAACTTTGCAAAGATGTGAAATTATATGAAAAAAACAAGCGTTAATTTATGTTAATTCCATGTTTTTTTTAACAATTGAGTTGTGTATTAGAGGGTGTATTCTTTAAAAGCCTTTGTGAGGTTGCATAAAGAAAAAAAAATAGAAAAAAATTCGACTTTAATTTGCGATTTAAATATATTTTAAACGTGCAAATGACTCAATTATTGAAAATGAATAGAAAATAATTGTTATTTAAAATTCGTTCTAAATAAAACACCGTACGAGCTAAGCAGAAGCCAGGCATTTTGAGATGTTGGGCTTTGGTTGTTATAATAAAATGTAAAGTTTTTCTTAACGATTTTTTTGTAGAAATTTTGGATTACCGGGGAATAACTTCTGTTTTATATAAACGGCAGGATGCCGCTTAACTTAATTTTTACAAGCTATGCTTAACGGGGTTATTTTACAGCAATCCCATAACTGATATATTTCCAATTGTCAGGACAGACTTTATTTAAAATTAACTCGTCAAAAGTTGAGAGCAAATTTCTTTGACTTTCATTTCTACCAAATGTTCCAAGTACACCAGTTGAATTAATATCGTATGATGAAAAATCTTTTAGAAATATTTTCATTTCCTTTATAGAAACATATCGCCATGTACCTCCCCAATTGACAAATTTCTTTCTTAGCTGCTGATGAAAAGGAGAGGCGATTAGATTTTCAGCAAATAATAATTTACCTCCAGGTTTTAAGGCTTTGTGTATTTCTTTAAAAACCTTTTCTTGCTTTTCATAATTGTTGTTACTCCCAATTCCACCTATAATTGATTTAAAAATAATGATGTCAAAATGATTTTCGTAAGGAATATTTGTCGCATCAATGTCTTGATATTTAATTAACTCATTTACATTATGTCGTATGTGAAGCGGTTCTGCTGTTATTTTAACGTCCTTCAAGTCAGAACAAACAGTCGGCTTGTTTTTTAACGCAAGCCAGAGTGAAAGTCCGCCTTCTCGTCCACCTAGCTCAAGTCCATTTTGAATTATATTCCAATCAATATTATTGTCCCAGTATTTAAGAGCCCTGGACCAGGATTTTATATCCCATTGTATAATGTCAGTCGTTAATTTATTAGTCATTGCTTAGTTCTTTAATATGCTTGCCAAACGTTTCGTATCTGAAACGTGGTGGGGATTTGGTTGCCATCACTTGTATCCACTACAAGACAGGTTTTAATTAAGGAGTAATAATTATACTTTGGCTAACCTAGTTCAAGAATTTATGAAAGGCAAATTTATTTTCAAATTTATCCGACATTTTTATCCAACGGTCGGTTTTTTGATCCAATGGTAGTTTTCCATCTTAAAAGAATGGCAAAATTCATGTTTTTGTTGTTCCCTGTGTGAAGAGATAGCCGCAGATTCGCAGATTTTAAAAAGAGATTTATTACCAAAGGCAATGATTAAAAACGTTTAAACAGTTTGTTGAACAAATCTAAAATGAGGTTAGTGAACATTAAATACGAAGGGAGTGTAGATAAATACGAACGATTGAATATTTAACATTATTGAGATTTCCCGGGAGTTTATCCTGAGCAAATTGGATGGAGTCGAAATTGACAAAAAAAATGGTTTGAATAAAATCCACAACAAAAAAATAGTAAACATTTCAACGAAGCCTTATCTTTGTAAAAATTTAAATATCTAAAAATGAAAACAGCAGAATTAGTAACATCAAAAGGTACAATGAAATTGGAGTTTTATGAGAAGGATGCTCCCGGAACAGTTAAGAATTTTTGTGATCTGGCAAGTAAAGGCTTTTACAATGGCTTAACTTTTCATCGTGTGATCCCGGGCTTCGTTTTACAAGGAGGTTGTCCGCAAGGAACAGGAGTGGGCGGACCGGGCTATAAAATTAAATGTGAATTAGGGGGTGATAATCAGTTTCATGATAAGGGAGTTCTTTCAATGGCTCATGCAGGACGTGATACCGGTGGCTCACAATTTTTTATTGTAATCAGCCGTGCCCAAACAGCTCATTTAGACAGACAACATACTTGTTTTGGAAAAGTGGTGGAAGGCTTATCCATCATTGATGAAATCCGCCAGGGTGATGTGATCGAGAAAATTACAATCTCGGATGACGGAAAATAAGTTCCGTTTTTGCCGGATTTTACCGCTTATGTAATTATTCAAAAAAATGAGTATTGCATTCGTAGATTTGTTCGCCAACGAATTATAAGCAAATTAAATAGTATATTTTTAGTAGGGAATGGATATCGTTGCATCCATTCCCTTTTTTATTAATTTTGATATAACAGTTTAAATTAATGAGTAAAAAAAGTCTTTACTGGATTTGTCAACTTGCAGGCTGGTTGTTTTATGTATTGCTACAAAGTTTATTTTTTAAACTAAGCAACGCATTTACTGTTGACGTTGCTATCAGTCAATTTCTTTTGTTCGCTTTCGGAGTTATCATTTCTCATATTTACCGGAATATAATCGTAAGCTTAGGTTGGCTGAAAATAGGTAAACTGCGGGTAATTCCATTGGTAATATTTGCAAGTGTGTTATTTGCAACGCTGCATGAATATGCACAATATGGTGTTGAATTATTTTTGCAAATCGCCTCAAATAAGCATCAAAGCAATATAGTAATTGTTACTAATATTTTGAATCTTGCATTTGTATATTTCTTTTGGTCACTTATTTATTTCTTATTTCATTTTATCGAAAATTATAAAAAAGCGGAGATTGAAAATTTAAAATGGGAAGCTTCTATCAATGAGATTGAATTGAATAAACTGAAATCGCAGCTCAATCCTCATTTCATGTTTAATGCAATGAATAGTATCAGAGCTCTTGTGGATGAGAATCCAAATAAATCAAAGGATGCCATCACGCAGCTTTCTAATATTTTGAGAAACACCTTGCAAATGGGGAAGAATAAGGTTATTCCATTTGATGAAGAGTTAAATTTAGTTACTGATTATTTGGAACTGGAATCTATTCGTTATGAAGAACGACTGAAATTTACTATTCAAATCCATCCGCAAAGTAAAAGTTTTAATGTTCCACCTTTAATGATCCAAACGCTTATTGAAAATGGTATTAAACATGGAATTTCTAAACTGACAAATGGTGGAACAATAGCTTTAATAACGGATGTGAAAGATGATAAATTGATCATCAGTATAAGCAATAGTGGTCAGCTGAAAGAAGAAATAAAAAGCGAAAGTGGTTTTGGAATAAAAAACACGTTGCAGCGCTTACAACTTTTATATGGCAACAATGCCTCTTTGAAAATTTCAAATCAGGATCAAACAACTGTTTTAACCAAATTAATAATTCCTAAAAATCTAATCAAACATGAAGGCACTAATAATTGACGATGAGCGCTTAGCGCGTCAGGAGTTAAAAAACTTATTAGCTTCTTATCCCGAAATTCAAATTGTTGGTGAAGCAAATAATGCGGAGACAGCTAAAGAAAGTATAAAACAATTGCAGCCTGATGTGATTTTTTTAGATATTCAAATGCCCGGGAAAAATGGATTTGAATTGCTTGAGGAAATAAGTGGTGTGCCGGAAGTTGTTTTTGTTACTGCGTATGACGAATATGCCATACGTGCATTTGAAATAAATGCCTTGGATTATTTATTAAAACCTGTTCAACCAAGTCGTTTGGCAGAAACAGTTAAAAAAATCCTGAATAAAGATGTTTCTGAAAAACAGGAACCAAAAGAACAAACACAGGCTTTAAATGACAATGACCAGGTTTTTGTGAAAGATGGAGAAAAATGCTGGTTTGTGAAACTAAGTGATATTCGATTATTTGAGTCAGAAGGAAATTATGTTCGTGTACATTTTGAAAAAAATCGCCCACTTATATTGCGATCCTTAAACAACTTGGATGAGCGCTTAAATAATCGTACTTTTTTTAGAGCTAGTCGTAAACATATTATTAACCTGAAGTGGGTAGAAGGAATTGAAAACTGGTTCAATGGTGGTTTAATGGTGAAGTTACGTGGAGGTGAACAAGTAGAAATTTCACGCAGACAAGCTGCAAAATTAAAAGACATGATGAGTCTTTGATGTAATTAAAAAATTCTTAGGCTGTTTAAATTTTATTCAAATTATTTGTTATGGCCTGAACGCAGTCAGTTCGAGTATTTTTCTTTTTTTGAAAAACGAATTGAGAACGGTGGAGGAGTTTGATTTTAAGATCTTCCCGCATTCTCGATACGCTCCTTTTAGTCGCACTCGAATTGACCGCGCACGGGCGTTTTTTATATCATGAATCTTATTTCTATCAAATTTAAACAGGCTCTTAGGCTGTTAAAATTTTACAAAAATGTATTATATGTCATTTCGACCAAAGGGAGAAATCTCATTTTTAGCTTAATTTTATTGAGATCTCCCGGAGTTTATCCTGAGCAAAGTCGAAGGAGTCGAAATGACAGGATGGTTAAAAATGTCGTAATTAGATTCTTCTAAACAAATGTTAATTTTACTGCGTCATTGCGAGGAACGAAGCAATCTATAAAAAATAATTTACGTGGAGATTGCTTCGTTCCTCGCAATGACGGCAATAATTAATTTAATAAAAGCCGAATTTTTGTATCTGAATGGCATAATTTTGAAAAAAGAAAGCGGCAACAAATTATCGATACATGAAAAATAATTGGCAAACTTATTTGTTACAAAAAGACAAACGTATTGTATTGCTTGTTTCTAATTTAGTTTTAGTAATTGTGCTTTATTTATTTTATCAGTTTCTTGCCTTTAATGAAGTACGAAAAGGTTTTGTTTTTAATGATCCGATTCTAAATCTTTTTTCTCCTATAGATGTTTCCTTTTTTACTTTTTTTATTACCTATTCATTAGCCCTGAGCGGAATTTTAATCGCTTTTCGAACTCCTTCTGTATTTGTAACATTGATACAGGCATATGCTATTCTTACTTTACTTCGGATATTCTCTTTGTTTGTTTTTCCATTAGAAGCCCCTGTTGAAGTTATTCCTTTAAATGATGTGTTTTTGAATTCAACATTCTATGGAGGCAGAGAAAATCTAAAAGATCTGTTTTTTTCAGGGCACACGGCTACAATCTTGTTGTTTGCATTTGTGTTTTCAAATAAAATAGTAAAGGGAGTATATTTTTTGGGAGCTTTTGTAATTGCTATCCTGGTTACACTGCAACATGTTCATTTCAGTATTGATGTTTTAGTTGCACCTGTATTTGCATACATCGCAGTGCTTATTCAAAGAAAAATAAATTTTCAATGACCCTCAATTTCATTCTTCACAAAACTTTGAAGCTCGGGAAAGAACAGTTTAAATTCATTTTCAAATAAGGGATAGTGTTCCACCAGATCATGTATCGCATGTTCCATATTCGATTCAAAAGTAGTTCTGTTTGCCATTCCTTTTAATACGCGTTCGATTCCTTCAAGTTTTGAATAGGCTTCTAAAATATTGTATTGAATCATGTATTTTGTAAATCTTGCAGAATTATAGGGAAGTAGTAAATGATTTTCCTGAATCAGTTTATAAAGTCGTTGGGAATAATCATTCAGCTTTTCGTCTGAGTAATGATGCCAGTTAGCTGCCAGGTAATGATCGTAATAAATGTCAACAATTACTCCTGCATATTTTTTATACTTGTTTCGTAAACGTTGTTTGCTTTGCTCCACAATTAAATGGGAATCGGTATAGGTATCGATTTTACGATGTAATAGAATTCCTTGCTGAATTTCGGGAGCATATTTATTAAAGTCACTCCCTTTTACTGCATCTGCAATAAAATTTCCAATGATAAGACCTTCGGAATCACCTGCTAAAAATAGGTGTGATAAAAAATTCATTCTGTTTTGAATTGTTTAGTAAATTTAAAAAATTATAGAACCAATAATTTAAATATTTTATGAAGTTGTTCAATAAACTTATACTATTCATAATTGTTTCAATTGTTTTGCTTTGTTCTTCAAACATTCAGTGGAGCAAGAATAACTGGAAGAGTATTATTGGAGCAGATGGTAAAGGATATTACGCATATCTTCCGGCAACTTTTATTTATCATGATCTGAATTTTTCTTTTTTTGACTCGATTGAAAAAAAATATCCGAATCCAAATACCTATTATGATTACCGGATCAATCAGAATGGAAAAGTAGCCGACAAATATTTTTCAGGAACAGCATTGGCTATGATGCCTTTCTTTTTTATGGCTCATAGTATTTCAAAGGCATTTGGTTTGGATGCAGATGGTTATTCTAAAATTTATTTTATTTTTATAAATCTGTCCGGTATTTTTTACTTATTTATTGGGTTGTTTTATCTGAAAAAGATCTTTATACAATACAAAGCTTCGGATGGACTGATCAGCTTTTTGTTAATTGCTATTACATTTGGGACCAATTTGTTTTATTATTCGGTGAAGGAGCCCTCCATGTCGCATGTTTATTCATTTGCCTTTATAACTCTTTTTATTTATTCCTTGCATAATTATTTTATTTTACCAGGCAAACGAACAGTTTTTGTTTTGGCTGTACTACTTGGTATTATTGTTTTAATCAGGCCGGTTAATGGGATCGTGATTTTGATAGCACCGTTTATAGCAGGAGATAAAAACAAATTTTCAGTTGGATTGCAATTTTTAAAACAGCAGTTGATCACTACTGTTGGTGCTTCTTTTTTGTTTCTAGCTATTATATCTATTCAGTTGGTTATTTATAAAATTCAGACAGGAAGTTTTTGGATCGATTCCTATGGTAGCGAAAAGTTTAATTGGTTAGACCCTCATCCGATAGATTTTTTAATAAGTTATAAAAAAGGTTTTTTTCTGTATACACCGCTTGCAATGATTGCTTTATTAGGTTTGGTTCAATTGTTCAAGAAGAGCAAATTTCAATTTTATTCCTTGCTAACATTTTTAACTATCCTGCTATATGTTTTATCATCCTGGTGGAACTGGTGGTATGGTGGAAGCTTCAGCTCAAGAGTGTGTGTGGAGTATTACGCAATTTTAGGGTTGTTGCTCTATTATACGTATGACTTTTTAAGAGCAAAATGGAGTAAGATCATTTTTTCTTCGGCAATAATTCTTCTCATAGCTGTTTGTCAGATACAGACCTATCAATACAGATATTATTTTATCCATTGGGAAAAAATGGATAAAGAACATTATTGGAATGTTTTTCTAAGAATTGATCTGTTAAATAAACAAAATCCGAATGCAGATCTGTTGAACGAACTATAACTCTTTTGCTTTATTCCAATACACATCCATTTCAGCTAATGTCATGTCGCTTAATTGTTTCCCCATTTTGTTAGCTTCAACTTCTAAATACTGGAATCGTTTGATGAATTTTTTATTCGTTTTTTCTAAGGCATCTTCCGGGTTAATTTCTAAAAACCGTGCAAAATTTATGAGGGAAAATAGTACATCCCCGAATTCAGATTCAATTTTTTCTTTTGAAGAATTTGTTTCGATCTCGTGATTTAGTTCATTAATTTCTTCCTGCACTTTTCCCCATACTTGTCCCTGGTGTTCCCAGTCAAAACCCACAGCACGTGCTTTTTCCTGAATACGAGAAGCTTTTACCAAGGAGGGTAAAGAAGCAGGGACACCACCCAAAACTGATTTATTTCCTTCTTTTAATTTTAATTTTTCCCAATTCTCTTTCACCTGTTGTTCATTTTCCACTTTAACATCTCCATAAATATGCGGGTGGCGATGTATTAATTTTTCACAGAGTGAATTGATCACATCCGCAATGTTAAAATCATTGGTTTCAGAAGCAATTCGCGCATAAAAAACAATATGCAGGAGAATGTCACCTAACTCTTTTTTAATATTCTGGGTATCTTTTTCTAGGATAGCATCAGCAAGTTCATAAGTTTCCTCAATGGTCAAATGGCGCAAACTTTCAATCGTTTGCTTTTTATCCCAGGGACATTGTTCTCTTAATTCGTCCATTATGGTTAATAAGCGTTCAAATGCTTTTAATTTTTCTTCCATATCATCAATTCTATTTTAAATAAAAAATTAAGGGTAAAATCAATTTTTGTTCTGATAATATTTCAAAACCCATTCTTCACAAATGTAATTTTTCCCATAGAAATATAGCACATAAAGCCAATAATTTTGATAATTTTGTATACTTTACAGATCAGCATGTTCAATCTTAAAAAACATTTTATTTTATCAATCATAGTTTGCCTGTTTTTTCCTTCCATTCAGGAGGCGCAAAACACACCAACCCGTGATTTTGTGATTTCTGCACAGGGTCATTACGGGTATATTATGAGTCATCGAAATAATATGTCACATCTCATCAAAGGACATATTTATGGTGCAGAGCTAAATTATATTTTCAGAACTGACGGAACCAAACCCTGGCAACAAACTCACAATTATCCCGAAGTGGGTGTTTGTTTATTACACATGTATCTTGCAAATCCGGAGCAACTAGGAACATTGGAGGCTATTTATCCTTATACAAATATCCGGTTGAATAAGCAAAACCGTACAATGAGTTTAAATTTACGATTGGCATTAGGTTTGGGATATGCGACCAAATCTTTTGATCGAATCACGGATCATAAAAATAATGTACTCGGCTCTCGTTTTAACGCTTTTGTAAATATTCGCTTAAATACCGTTATTAAGCTTTCAGATTCCTGGAGAGTAGATGCCGGTGTGGGTTTGTCGCACGCCTCAAATGGTGCATTTAAAACACCAAATTTAGGACTGAATATGACAACCGTTAATTTGGGTCTGGGATATGTGTTTGGGAATAAAACATTGAATTTGAAAAAGGATACCATTCCTCGCTGTGAAAAAAAGTGGCAACCATCAGTAATTGCTGTTTTTGGGATGAAAGAGTTGGAAAGTCCCGGTGGTATGGGGTATTTGGCTTACGGTCTGCAATTTAATGTTTATCGTACGTTAAACTATAAAAATAAAATTGGTGGAGGCCTTGAAGTAGCTTATAATAATGCAACAATCCAGCGATGGGCCGATGATGATGCGAATTATCAACCGGTTTTTGGTGATATTCTTCAGGCGGGTGCAAAATTTTCTTATTCATTTAATATGCATCGATTGTCTTTACCTATTGATTTTGGTGTTTATTTTTATAAAAAACAACACGTAAACGGAATCTTTTTTCATCGGATCGGATTAAGATATATGGTAACAAAACATATTATTGCAAATGTTACATTGCTTACACATTGGGCTAAAGCTGATTATTTTGAATGGGGACTTGGGTATCAATTTTAAAAAATTAAAGCAATGAATAAATTAGAACAACTAAAAATTACGCTTATTGTTTTTGCTGTTTTACTATTAACTTCTTGCAAAAAGGAAAATAGTTGTGATTGCTTTAAGCGGACCGGAAGCATTGTTAATGTTAATAGAGAGGTCAGTGGTTTTGATAAATTATTTGTGGAAGATAATTTGAATGTTTTTATCACCCAGGGATCAGTGTTTGAAGTGAAGATTGAATCTGGCGATAATTTAATTTCACTAATTAAAACAGAAGTAGTGGATGGCACTTTGTTTATTCGGAATAAGAACCGATGTAACTGGACCAGAAGCTATGATAAACCATTTAATGTTTATGTTACAATGCCGGTTTTAAATTTTTTGACTTCTGATGGAACCGGTAAAATCAGAAGTTTAAATACCATAACTACTCCTGATCTGGATATTCAAATAAAAAACTCAGGGGATATTGAGCTGGTTATAAATAATTCTAAAATCACCTCACATATGCATGGCTCGGGTGATTTAACCCTGCATGGACACACCTCAGAACATGCCTGCGATATTGGCGGAACAGCATTTTTGAATTGTAAAGATCTGGTAACAAATTATACCTACCTTCATACATACACTACCGGGCTTTGTTATGTTACAACCAAAGCAACATTAGATTGCAGGATCGATCGGATTGGTGATGTTTATTGTTATGGCGGCCCTGTGGTAGTTCAAAAAATTGAAAATGGAAAAGGTCAGTTGTATTTAAAATAACTTGGCAGTTTCATCTGTTTTTAAAATATAATTGGCTTGAGTTCTAAAAACAAAAAATTAATAAATGATTTATCGAAAAATTAAAATACATTATTTATTAAGGCTTGTTATTTTTTGGATACTATACTTTGCTGTATTCAGGATACTTTTCATAATGTATCATCATATTAAGATCCCTGATGGAGAACATTCTGAAACCGTTTTGAGTTTGTTTTACGGCTTGCGTCTTGATTTATCAGCTGCATGTGCAGCAATTGTGCTCTCCTATTTTTTATGGTCATTTCAACAATTTTTTAAAAGCCGGTTTATTCACCGTGTTAACCTGGTCATCAATATTGGATTAATTTCTATTGTCACTGTATTAAGTATTGCTAATATAAAAATGTATGGAGAGTGGGGTACTCAAATAAGTGCACGGGCATTGAGTTATTTGTTATATCCAAAAGAAGTGCTAACATTTATTTCATTCTGGTCCGTTTTGATTTTTCTTGCTTTTTGCGGACTATTCGTTTATTTCGGGATAAAAACATATCGCAGTTATATCACTAATTTTTCTTATCCGATCGAAAATAAAAAAATCAGGGCAGCCCAACTATTTTGTATTCCTTTTTTGTTGGTTATTGGATTAAGAGGAGGCTTGCAGCTTGCACCTGTTAACGAAAGTGCAGCCTATTATTCCGGATTGCAAATAAATAATCACATTGCCACTAATAACATGTGGTTTTTAGCGCACAGTATTCTGGATGCAAACGATACAAAAAATCCATATATTTTTATGGAGGATAAAAATGCAAAGAAAACGACATCAGATCTGTTTGCACCTGCTACTAAAAAAACTAAATCAATTCTAAAAAATAATAAACCAAATATTGTATTTATTATTCTTGAAAGTTGGACTGCTGATATTATTAAATCTTTAGGTGCTGAAGAAAATGTTACACCACATTTTGAAGAATTACGAAAGGATGGCTTATTATTTACACAAATGTATGGCAGCGGGTATCGAACTGAACAAGGCTTGGTATCTATATTTAGTGGCTTTCCGGCTCAGCCAAATAATTCAATAATTACAACTCCGAGTAAGGCGGAGCAGTTGCCATCCATTAATACGGATCTAGGAAAATTGGGCTACCAATCATCTTTTTATTACGGGGGAGAAGTGGAATTTGCCAATATGAAATCGTATTTAATGGATTCTGATTTTGGAAAAATAATTGATAAGAATAATTTTGAAAAAGAGCAATTGAATAGTAAATGGGGCGCACATGATGAATTTGTATTTAAGAAACAATTGGAGGAATTAAAAAAGGAAAAAGAACCTTTTCTTTCTGTTGTTTTAACGTTAAGTACACACGAACCATTTGAGGTTCCGATGCAAACTCCTTTTGCCGGTGGCGAGGAGCCGGAGCGCTTTAAAAAAGCGGCTTATTACACCGATTATTGTTTGTTCAATTATTTTAATGAAGCAAAGAAACAACCATGGTATGCAAATACGATTTTTATCCTGGTTGCCGATCATGGTCATCGTTTACCTATGAACAGGAATATGAATTTCCCCGAAGGCCGGAGAATCACAGCTCTGATAACAGGTGGAGCACTTGTCGATAGTTTACATGGAAAAACATTTGATAAGATATGCAACCAGAACGATTTAGCAGCAACTCTTTTATCACAACTTAATTTGCCTGCTGAAAATTATAAATGGAGTAAGGATGTGTTTAACGAAAACACCAAAGAATTTGCCTATTATTCAAATGAAAACTGTTTAGGTTGGGTTACTCCACAACAAAATATTGTTTATTCATATACTTCACAAACAGTAGAAGAGTTGCAAGCTAAAACGGAAACAAAATTAAATGAAACGATTTTAATCCAAGCAAAGGCATATCTTCAAACCCTTTATCAACAGTATTTAGATTATTAAAATGGGTAACAAAAAAATTCTTTTTTTGTCGATATTAACGGTCACATTGTTGTTGTTGAATACCAATTGTTTCTCTCAAAAAAAGAAAAATTCCGGAGTATGGAAAGCTTTGTTAAATGCGACTCCAACAGATACAACTGCCGAAGATTATTATGGAAGTAATTCTATTCGATATGAAGATTATGTTTACAAAAAAAACATTAAAACCGTTCGGCTGCACGATGAAACTTTTGAATTATCGCAAGCAATTTTAAATCTGGATTCACAGGAAAAATTAAATTTGAGTTTTGATGATCTGGATGCGGATCTGAAAAATTATTCATATGCTATAATCCATTGCAATTCGAATTGGGAACCATCAGATCTAATGCCTGCAGAATATATAGAGGGTTTTCAGGAAAATACAATTAATGATTATCGTTATTCATTTAACACACTTCAAAAGTTTACACATTACTCTGCCATTTTTCCGAATAGCACGATGCGGATAACAAAATCAGGGAACTATATTTTAAAAGTATTTGTTGATGGAAACCCTGAAAATATAGCTATCACAAAACGTTTTATGGTTTACCAGAATAAAATAATTATTCAATCGAAAGTGAGTGCAGCAAGCATTATAGCTGACCGAAATTATAAACAGGAAATTGATTTTATAATTAATCATAATGGTTATGAAATTAAAAATCCTTATGGAGATCTTAAAGTTGTGATTACACAAAATAGTCGCTGGGATAATGCGAAAACTAATTTAAAACCATTATTTGTGAAGGATGATGAGTTAGTGTATGATTATGATGAAGACAATGTATTTCCGGGAGGAAATGAATTTAGGAATTTTGATATGAAGAGTATTCGTTATCATTCTGAGCGAATCTATAGTGTAAAAACGGATTCATTAGGTAATCATGTTGATCTATATACAGATGAGAAACGTTCCTTTAAGCGGTATTACACCAATCCTGATATCAATGGAAATTATCTGATCAAAATTCAGGAAGGTACAAATAGTGAAGTAGAAGCAGATTATTGTTTTGTACATTTTTTCTTGCCTTATGATGATGTGCTAACAGAAGGGAATTTATATGTATTTGGTGCTTTTAATGACTGGAAGTGTACTCAGGAAAATTTAATGCATTACAATGAAAAACGTTTTGGGTATGAGTGTACCTTGTATTTAAAACAAGGTTATTATAATTATGAATATGTATTTTTAAAGGATGGCAGCACTGTTGCTGATGAAACTTTAATAGAAGGAACTCACTACGATACTGAAAATGATTATACAATTTATGTGTATCATCGCCAAAATGGCACATTTTACGAGCAGTTAATTGGCCTAAAACGATTGAATTCAATGAAAGATTATTAACATTTTTCTGTCGAAATAATTTATTTCAATCCTTAACATCGATTTTTAACCTATTAAGCTACTTCTATTGTTTTTTTGATAATTTTTATCATTTTTTTGGCTTAATACTTGTTCAAATAATAAATAAATTGTTTAATATTGTAATAATTAAACCTGCATTCATAAAATAATGTCATGGGAATTCAAGCCACTCAAGTAACACATGGAATAAAAATATCGGTTGAAACCAAGTTTCAAGCCGAACATTCTGTTGCAGATCATGGCCACTTTCTATTTTCTTACTTTATTACCATTGAAAACAACAGTGAATATACTGTTCAGTTGATCTCACGTCATTGGGATATTTTTGATTCCAGTGCAGAACATAGTGAAGTGGATGGAGAAGGTGTAGTAGGAGAGAAGCCTGTTTTAGAACCCGGTGAGCGTTTTGAATATGAATCGGCTTGCAGTTTAACCTCTGATATTGGTAAAATGAAAGGGACCTATTTAATGGAACGTAAAATCGACAAAGCCCGTTTTTATGTTAATATTCCTGAATTTGAACTGATTGTTCCTGTCAGATTGAATTAATTTCACACATAAAATTTCCGATAATTTTTTATTAAAAAATCCTCGCAGCCGCTTCGGGATCACTATTTTTTGCCGCTGATTAGCAGGTTATGTTTTATATTTGAACTTCTGTTATCCTTGTCTTTGGTAATACATCTCTTTTTTAATCCGAGGCTACTTCTAATGTTATACCAAAGATATTTATAAAATGGTCCAATGTGTGAAGTCCGTCAGAGTTTGTCGAAGACTGTGTGCAGGAATTTGTTGGACCAAAATATATTTGTAATTGGTTTTCTTCAATAAGAATATTTTCGTCTCAACATTTTTGCCACTAATTTGTCAATCGGTAAAGTAAAATGATCTTCATTTAATTCAGTTAGGGATAACCAGCGAAATGTTTGCGCATTCTCTTTTCGTTCATCAAAATCAAAAACTTTTTCTTTCGTATGTATTTCAAATTTTGAAACAGATTTTACCAAATAATAAATACTAATAATTTGATGTTCCGGAATGTAAGCAGATTGTTGAAAAAAATCGGTAGTGTAAAAGTGTTCTATCACTTCAATTTCATTGTTGGTTTCTTCCAGGAACTCTCGTTTGATACACGCTATGGTTCCTTCACCAAACTCTAAACCTCCCCCTGGAAATTTAGTTATTTCAGTGCCTTTAATTATTTCATCCGTTATCAGAACCTGATTGTTTTCGTTAATTAAAATACCATAAACACGTATGTTGAATTGTTTTATTGCCATGCTGCAAAGTTAATTGACATTGTGGAAATATTAAAATATCTTTGGGTCTGAATTAAATGATAGTATTAGAGCTGTTTAAATTTCTTAAAATAATTTTACTGTATTAAGGATGTCATTCCGACTACTTCGGCTTTGCTCAGTATAAACTCCGAGGAGGAATCTTTATATTTATTAGCACAATACCAAACGAGTAAAAAGATTTCTCCCTACAGTCGAAATGACAAAGAGATTTAAACAGAGTGTTTTACTAAAATATAAATAGTCTCATAACATGAACAAAAATTTAATTTTCAAACTATCCTTCTTTGGTTTAGCAATGGCTTTTGCCACTGTTTATATAATCCCTTCTACTATTGAACCGCTATGTTGGTTGCTCATTTTTATTATATGCGCTTACATTATTGCAAAAAAATGTAACAGCCATTATTTCCTGAATGGTTTTATGGTATGTCTGATGAACGCTGTTTGGGTAACATCTGCCCATGTTTTACTATACAATGACTATATGGCAAACCATTTGGATGAGGCAGCATTGATGTCTGAAATGCCATTGCCAACCCATCCACGATTAATGATGTTGATTACCGGACCTATAATCGGAATTATATCAGGTTTGGTTTTAGGTTTGTTTTCTTATGTAGCAAGTAAGTTGTTCAAAAAAAAGAGTTAAGATTTAACTCAATTTAATTTCATTTTTTTATTCCTCTGATCATTTCTCTTTTTCCGGGAGGTCCTTCTAAGGTTTCGACAATAAATCCAACTTTTTTTAATGTACGTTTTACTTCTCCTTTTGCACAATAAGTAACTAAACAACCGTTTGGTTTTGTTGCTGCAAATAGTTTTGCAAATAGTTCTTCAGTCCACATTTCAGGTTGCACAGGTGGTCCGAATGCATCAAAATAAATTAGATCATACGTGTTTTTAAACTCAACTTTTTGTAAGGTGTTTTTTAGTTTGGAGAAAATTAATTTTTCAGAAATTGTAATTTCTTTTTCCCATTCACAAGTATGTAATCCTTTAAATATGGATGTCAGAGAGGCCATGCCATTCAACCCGGTATCACAAAGTAATTCAGGATAATTTAGTTCTGTTGCTAAATCTACAGCAAGGGGAAATGCTTCTAATGCCGTGTAATTAATGTTTCCGGAAAATTGTTTCGATTCAATAAAAGTAAGCAAGGCATTTAAACCGGTTCCTAAACCGATTTCCAAAATAGAAATTATTGAAGGATTTTGGAACATAACATGTTTCAATCCTGCATTTATAAAAACATGTTTGCTTTCCTGAATTGCTCCATGAGTGGAATGATAATGTTCATTTAACTCCTTTACATATAAGGAATGTGAGCCGTCTTCTGTTTTTATCAATGTGGGTCTCATTTAATTTTGTGGCCCCACTTTTTTACTATCAAGTAACCATTGAGCTGTTTGATACATACTGTGGGCATATTTTTTTAATGTATCTGCTAATAAAGGGTATTGTTGAAGATATTGCTTCGGATCCTTATCATGATAATGCAATAAATATTCGCTTTCGGCAGAATAGTTATAATACCAGAAATAAGTATCGTTCACACAACCAATCCGGTCATCGGCACTAAAACAAATGTATTTTCGACCTTCTTTTAAGAGATCAACTCCCATTGTATTGTTTATATAAGGGCGATTAAGCAATCCCATGATGGTAGGAAACACATCTATCTGGCCACCCACTTTATCGTTCATTTTAGGATCCTGTATTATTTTTGGCGAGAAAATTAGTAACGGAACTTTATGATACGATAAATTCATCTCATAAAAATCACGGTACCAACTGCCATGATCAGCAATAAAAACAAAAATAGTATTATCATACCAGGTTTGTTTTTTGCAGAGATTTAGAAATTTATTGATGGACCAATCGGCATATTCTACAATTTGTTGTTTTTCTTCCTTGGTCTTTGGAACAAAACCTTTATTTGTCGGAATATAATTTGGTTTATGGTCGCTGCCGGTTAAGATGCTTGCTAAAAAAGGTTTCGGCTGCTTCGCCATTTGGTTTAATTCTGTAACGGCATGTTCAAATAATACATCATCAGGAACTCCCATTGTACTTATAATTTCGCTGGAGGGAAAATCTTTTTGTCCGATTATTTTTTGAAATCCATTAGCTTTTAAAAATCCCGACATGTTATCAAATTCCTCATCGTGGGGACAAATAAAAGTAGATTGATAATTAAATTGATTCAAGGTGCTTGCAATCCCTGTAAATGGTTGAATAGAGCTTTCTGTGGCCATCATCGGATGTTGATTCATCAGTGCAGGCATCGAAAAAAGTGTTGCATAAATTCCGTTGTAGGTATGAATGCCTGCTGAAAAAATATTGGTAAATGTGTAGGAAACTTTTGCAAGACTATCTAAATACGGTGTCATATTAATCGGATTATTATCCAACCCCGTTTTAGATAAACTCATGCTTTCCATCATAACAATTACCACATTAGCATTTATAGGCTCTCCTGTAACAGCTATTTTTCGTGCTATTGGAGAACTGAATGAATTGCTTTTTTGTATGCCCAAATAATTTTGAATGTTGTTGATGGCGACAGTATTATCAATGAAATGTATTTTATTGTTCTCTGTGTTTTTACTTGATATATAACTTCTGAAAAATGTAAATGCTGGGTTCAGTCCCAATTGATTTACAAAATTATTATTGGAGATAAAGGCTGTTCCCCATTGTATTGGGGCTTTTATGGTAATTCGCCCGCGAATTCCAAGAACCAAAACAAGAACAATCAAAACACTATAAATAGAGTTTTTAAAATAGCCGGGTAGAACTATTTCATTTTCTTTTTTTGACTGAAGAGTAGTTCTACTGATAATTTTTACAGCTTTAATGCTTGAGTAGATCAACACTATAAAAAGTGCAATAAAAAAGTAATTACTCCTGTCCTGAAAAACAAGTTTGAACATGAACATGGGATTATCCGACCAATTGAGCACCGAATAGGTAACACGCGTAAGGAAATGTTCAAAATAGGGGATGTCAACAGAGCAAATAAAAAATGCAATACAATACAGTGAAATTACATAGGCATTAGAAAAGTGGAGCAGAAGTTCAGATCTTTTCTTTAGGAATTTCCTGATGATGATGAGGATTGCAGGAACTGAAAGCAAATAACAACTTACCACGGTATCGAATCGTAAGCCCATCAGAAATCCTTCTGCGAGAAGTCTTTTTGAAACAGAAGCTGCTTGTTGCCATTGGGTGATAACTAAAATTACTCTGAACAGGGTGAATACAAGAATTCCCGAAAAATAAATTTTTAATAGATAACGAATTTCTAAAGGGATATTCCGAAAAATATTTTTCAAGTGCTTAGAGCCTGTTTAAATTTTGTTCAAATTATTTGTTATCGCAATGTGGGTTGTCATTTCGAGTAGCCTTCCTTTTTCAGGAAGGTGTATCGAGAAAGTGTGAGAGCTTATTGTTTCAGAATTCTCCCCGCCTTCTCGATACGCTCCCGGAGTTTATCCTGAGCAAAGTCGAAGGGGTCGCACTCGATTGACCCCGCAATGTATGCTATACTATATTTTTATTTTAGCGAAATTTAAACAGGCTCTTAGTGTTGTAATTATTTTGTTCATTGCGATTGCAAGAAGAGCTCTTTTAAATTTAATTCCAAATTGAAATAAGACTTCAATTATTTACTCAAAATTTTAAACTCTGTTCTTCTGTTCAATTGTCGCCCTTCATCCGTATCATTTGTAGCAATTGCCTGCTCTTCTCCATAACCTGCAGAAGTCAGTCTGTCAGCCGATATTCCTTTTGTGATCAGGTAATCAACAACAGCTTTTGCACGGCTGTTTGATAATTTTTTGTTGTAATCATCAGCTCCTTTTGAATCGGTATGACCGGAGATCTCAATTTTTAAAGTGGGCACATCATTTAATAATTTTGTCAAACGTTCTAATTCATTTGTTGATTCGGGTCGTAAGGTTGCTTTATCAAAATCAAAGAAAATATTTTTCAAAATAATTTTGCTTCCAACAGCAATATTTTTTAATGCAACATCTTTAACAACTTCTTGGAAAGCTGCAATTGCAGGAATGTCAAAGTTCTCGGAGTGGAAAAGATAATTTTCTTTTTTTACAGCGATACCATAATTTTTACCTGCAGGTAAGGAGACTAAATATTTACCTGTTGAACTATTAGAGGTAAAACTGGCAATCACTTCATTTTTTTGATTGTCGATAATATCGATTGTTGCTTCCAGGGGTTTTTTAGTTAAATCATCAGTAATTACTCCTTTTAATATTGTTAATTGGGCTTCTTTTATCAGCATAATTGGAGCGATTACAGTTTCTTTAACAGGAGCTGCAATACTGGCCAGTAAATTATCTTCATTGTTTAAGGTCATTGGTTTTTCAGGACCTAAAAATGTAACCATATAAATGTCTTTTTCGCCATATCCTTTTGCATTGAAGGAAGAATAATATCCATGCTTACTGTTTGCAGATACAACAAAAAACACATCGTCATCAGGTGTATTTATTGGATATCCAAGGTTTTCAGGCTCTGACCATGTTTTAGTTTTATCATCATATACCGATTTGAAAATATCATAACCTCCCATTGTTTTATGACCTTGCGAGCTGAAATAAAGTGTTTTACCATCCGGATGGATGAATACGCCTTCTTCGCCATATTTGGTATTGATCGTTGTACCAAGGTTCAGCACTTTCCCCCATCTTCCTTTTTCATCTTTGTAGGAGATATAAATATCTCTGCTTCCCAAACTGCCATCCGGTTTATCAGAAACAATGTAAACGGCTTTCCCGTCAGGAGTGTAACAAGCGGATGATTCGTGGAAATCGGTATTAATATTTTTATTCATTTTTTCGGGCTTTGACCACGAATCACCTTTTAATTCAGACTCCAGCAAATCGCCTTGGTTTTTCCCGATATAAATTAAAAATTTTTGTCCATCAGCAGATAAACCGGAGTTCGCATCATGGTCTTCTGTATTGATGGGCTTTCCCATGTTAAGAGCCGGAGACCATTTATCACCTTTTTTCGTAGAAATATAAATATCTTCAAATGGTTCATTAATGTTTTCGTCAATTCCTCCACCGGTAGTATTTGGTCTGCGGGAAGTAAATAACATTACCGATTCATCAGCAGAAATTACCGGACCATAATCAGGATATTGTGAATTTATTTCAGGACCAACATTATCAATAAATACGCGAATCGGATTTTTAATTAGTTCTTTTCCTGTTAAACATTCTTCTTTTTGTTTGGCAATGTCTTCAATTAATTCTTTGAACTCCGAATAATTGGTCAGGGTTTTTTCAAAAAGTTTAAACTCTTCAATTGATTTATCCCACTGCATATCTAAATGGTAAGCTTTGGCAAGTACCAGATGTACCTGGGGGTCAACGGCAGGATTTAATTGCAAGGCTTTTTCTAAAAAAGGTATTGATTTCAATTTGTAATTGGAGTACAAATAACTTTTCCCGATCTTATAATTAAGCATTGCATTGTTGGGGTTAAATTTATTTGCCAGCAAATAAGGATCTAAAGCTTGTCTGTAAAATACAGAGCCTTGTTCAAAGAATTTATCCCCTATTTCAATGTTGCGTTTTGCTTCTTTTAGTCCGTCTTTATTATCTTTGAAAAATTCTTTCTCAAACTCAACATTCTGTGCGAAAACATTGACAGTAAATAGAAGTACTAAGAGTGTTATTATTTTTTTCATATTAAAATTTTGTTTCGTAGATTCGTATAAATTGGTAATTCCAGATTACTTACAGTCTCCTGTATAATTTTTAGCGGCCTCAATACCAAGTTCGATTGCTTTTTTCCAATCGCTGCAGGCGCCATCATTATCACGGAGCATCTCTTTTGCGATACCTCGATTTAAATAAGCGTAGCCATAACCCGGATTTAACTGAATAGCTTTTGTACAATCTTCAATACAACCTTGAAAATTTTTCAGTTTGTATTTTGCAGCAGCACGATTGTTGAAAGCAAAAGCATAATCTGGTTTTAGCTGAATAGCACTACTAAAATCTTCAACCGCACCTTTATAATCAGTGTTATCGAATTTTGCCGAACCTCGATTATTATAAGCTATATAATAATCTTTTTTCTGACGGATAGCTTCTGAATAATCGCTGATAGCTCCTTTAAAATCACCTTTTTTACGTTTTGCGCTTGCAAGATTATTATAGGTAAAGGCCATTTCTGAATTGTTGATCAAGGCTTTATTATAATCGCTGATGGCTCCTGAAATATCTTCTAATTGTCGTTTAACGCTTCCTCGGTCATTGTATGCATAGGCATAATCCGGCTTAAATTTAATAGCTAAATTAAAATCTTCGAGCGCACCTTTATAATCGGCATTTTCAAATTTTAATTCACCACGATAATAGTAGGCTTGCGCATAATCAGTTTTTACTTCAATGGTTTTGGAATAATCAGCCACTGCGCCTGTTTTATCTCCTAATGCGAATTTTGTTTGAGCGCGACTGAAATAACTGTCGGGATCTTGAGAAAGAGTAAGTGATTTGTCGAAATCAGAGATTGCTCCGTTGTAATCTTTTATTTCAAATTTGGTAGCACCCCGGTTGTAATATGCTTTTTGAAAATCAGGCTTTAAAGTAATTGCCTGATTAAAATTAGTTATAGCACTTTGAAAATTTTTAGTGGCGAAATCAGAGATTCCGCTATTGTAGAATTTTTCTGCATCCTGTGTACCATCGTCCAGAATCTTAGCTTTTACAATGGAATCAGTTTGGGCAATGCAATAATTGTGTATCGCGAAGGCACAAAACAAAATAGAACTTATTTTTTTTAACTTCATAGATTGATTTTTTAGAAAGCTAAATATATATTTTTTTTTTGTAATTAAGAAATAGCTTTGTTTATTCTAGTATTTATTGAAATTTAAGTTTTAGAATGTTTTTTTATCAATTAATATTTTTTTTCATTGAATTGAGGGGACTCTAATAAAATTTCAAATTGCTTTTAAGAGTCCTTTCTTTTTTTTTGTTAAAAATCCATATATCCTGCGAACTATCATTTAAAGTTTTTCAAAAAGCAAAACTAAATCCTTAAGTTTGTCCTCCTAGAAAAATGCGAATGATTCAAGAAAAATCGAACAGATCACCCTTACTGACTATTTTTTTAACTGTATTCATAAACCTGTTAGGGGTAGGGATCGTAATACCTGTTATAGCCCCTTTGTTACTTGTTCCAACACATGATATGCTACCGGCAGACATGAGTCAGGAAACGCGTTCCATCATTCTTGGATTTTTAATTGCTTCATTTCCTTTAGCTCAGTTTTTTGGAGCTCCTATATTAGGAGCACTTTCTGACCGGTATGGCAGAAAAAAGTTTTTAGCACTATCTATTTTCGGAACTTTAATCGGGTATTTACTTTTTGCGTATGCAATTGTGATACATGATATTTATTTGCTGTTCTTCAGCAGGATTTTGGATGGATTTACCGGGGGAAACATTTCTATTGCTTTTTCTGCTATTTCAGACCTGAGCACTGAGAAAACAAAAGCAAAAAACTTCGGATTGATTGGTGCAGCATTTGGCTTGGGCTTTATTCTTGGTCCATACATGGGAGGGAAATTAGCTGATCCTCATCTGATTTCGTGGTTTAATGCCGCTACACCATTTTGGTTTGCTGCCGGATTAACTGCTTTAAATTTAGTATTTGTTTTTGTTTCTTTCCCCGAAACACTAAAAGAAAAAAACAAAACACCGGTGAGTTTGTTTACCGGTATTTATAATATCAATACAGCTTTTCAACTTAAACATTTAAGAATAATATTTTTAGTTGTGTTCTTATTTACCTTGGGTTGGAATTTTTTCACTCAATTTTTCTCAGTGTTTTTGATCCATAAATTTGAGTATAAAGATTTTTCTCAAATTGCTAACATCTTCGCATTCATTGGTATCTGGATAGTTGTGGCTCAAGGAGGACTTCAACGCCCTTTGACAAAAAAATATTCTTCCTTAAAAATCATTAAGGTCACTGCATTACTTATAGGAATTACCCTGCCAATGCTTTTATTTCCTTCGTCAACACAAGTATTTTATATATTTTATATCCTGCCTTTTGTTTCTGTTTTTCAAGGCCTTACTCAACCAAATCTTACCGCAGTTGTTTCTGATCAGGTTGGAGAAAAGGACCAAGGTCAAATATTAGGAATTAATCAATCTATACAATCATTAGGAATGGCGATCCCTCCAATTATTGCAGGATATATCCATACTTTACATCCGAATTTGCCAATTATTGTAGCGTGTGTATGCACCATCATAGGATGGTTGGTTCTTGTTTTATTTTTCAAAACAAAAAAAGAGAAACATGCTTTTGAAAAATAATTTCAGAAATCTCCTGAACAGCTTAATTTGCATAAAGTTTTCTTTGTGTCGGAATTACAAAAAGCATAAAAAAGGTAGTCGGTTTATAGTCCAATTAAACTAAAATTTAATTCATGAAAAAAATAATTTATTCAGCAGTGTCCGTCTCTATGTTTTTGTTTATAGCTTGTTCGGGCAATAAGGAAAAAGCACAGGAAAAAATAATTTCTTCCGAAGAAGTAAAAGCAGAAAGTAAAAAGGCTAATGATTTTTTTGATCGGGTATTTGATGCAGCTGTTGATCGGGATCCTATGCGTCAATCCATATTAGGTATTAAAAAGGATTATGATAAATGGACCGACATTACAGATGAGAATGCACAAAAGGAATTGGAAATTGTAAAGATAAATCTGGATTCTCTTCATAGTAATTTTAAGTTGGATGCATTAGATGAACAAACAAAAGTTTCTTATAAACTGTTTGAAAAAGAGTGCAACAACCGCATTGATAATTTTAAATGGCGCTTTCATGATTATCCAGTAAATCAAATGGGAGGTTTGCAAACCGATGTGCCAACTTTTTTGGTAAATGTGCATTTAGTGGCAATTAAACAGGATGCGGAAGCATACATTTCCCGTTTAAATGGTATCAAAACATTGTTTGATCAGTTGATCGTTAATTTAAAAATTCGGGAAGAGAAAAACATTATTCCTCCACAGTTTGTTTTCCCATATGTAATCAATGATTGTAAAAATATTATCAGTGGGGCGCCATTTGAAAAAGGAAAACCAAATTGTGCTTTGTTGGAAGATTTTACAAAAAAGGTGAATGACTTAAAGGATGCAAGCGATGTGGATAAAAAACAATTGATTGAAAATGCGAATAATGCCTTATTGAAATCGGTAAAACCAGCTTATGAAAAATTAATGATGTATTGGAATGAATTGGCGAAAAAAGCAACAGCTGATGATGGTGCATGGAAACTAACTGACGGTAGTGCTTTTTATGATGCTGCATTAAAGCTGACAACTACAACCGATATGACTGCCGATGAAATTCATGAATTAGGTTTGAAAGAAGTTGCACGTATTCACACAGAGATGAAAGAGATCATGAAAAAGGTTCATTTCAAAAATGATAATCTCAGCGATTTTTTTGATTTTATGCGTACCGATAAACAATTCTATTTTCAAAATACTGCGGAAGGTAAAGAGGCATATCGTGTGAAAGCAGTAAAAATTATTGATGATATGAAAAAAGAACTGGACAAATTATTTTTAACAAAACCAAAAGCAGATATTGTGGTGTTGCCTGTTGAGTCTTTCCGTGAAAAATCAGCAGGAGGAGCCTTTTATGAAGAACCGGCAATTGATGGTTCCCGTCCGGGACGATATTATATCAATTTATACAATATGGATGATCAGGCTATTTATCAAATGGAAGCATTGGCTTATCATGAAGGAGTTCCGGGACATCATATGCAAATTGCAATAGCTCAGGAATTAAAAGGGATCCCGAAATTCAGGATGCATGGTGGAAATACGGCTTATGTGGAAGGATGGGCACTGTATTCAGAACTTGTACCCAAAGAAATAGGTTTTTACCAGGATCCTTATTCTGATTTTGGCCGATTAGCAATGGAATTATTCCGTGCAGCACGCTTGGTTGTAGATACCGGCATTCACCGTAAAAAATGGACGAGGGAACAAGCATTAGCTTATTTCAAAGAAAATACACCGAATCCGGAAGGCGATAATAAAAAAGAAATTGAGCGTTACATTATCTGGCCATCCCAGGCAACTGGTTATAAGATCGGGATGAATAAAATTTTAGAACTTCGTGAAAACGCAAAAAAGAACTTAGGGAATAAATTTGACATCCGCGAATTTCATGATGTTGTTTTAACTTCCGGTCCACTTCCTATGGATATTTTAGAAGAAGTTGTAAATTCGTGGGTAGAAAAAAAAAGTAAAATAATTTGAAAACCTGCATGTCGGCAGACAGGTGTGGCAATTTAAAAATTTACTACTGAATATTGACTCATTTACCCAATCAGTGATTAACTAATAAACTAACGTAATGGCAAAGAAGAAAGAAACAAAATCGATACTTACAAAAAACTCTCATGAGTTTTTGCGCAATTATTTAAATAATGCATCACCAACAGGTTTTGAGAGTGAAGGACAAAAAATATGGCTCGAGTATATTAAGCCATATACCGATGATTATTTTTTTGATAATTACGGAACTGCTGTTGCAGTTATCAATCCGAAGGCTGAATTCAGAGTTGTGATAGAAGCACATGCCGATGAGATCTCCTGGTTTGTACACTACATTACATCTGATGGCTTTATTTATTTACGCAGAAACGGTGGAAGTGATCACATGATCGCTCCGTCAAAACGTGTAAATATCCATACCGAAAAAGGAATTGTTAAAGCAGTGTTTGGTTGGCCCGCAATTCATGTACGTGATGCAGCTAAAGAAGAACCGCCTTCATTGAGAAATATTTTTCTGGATTGCGGATGCAATACAAAAAAAGAAGTGGAAGCATTAGGCGTTCATGTAGGATGCGTTATTACCTATGAGGATGAATTCATGGTGTTGAACAATCGTTATTATGTTGGTCGTGCTTTGGACAATCGTGTGGGTGGATTTATGATAGCCGAAGTGGCGCGTATAATCAAAGAGAGTAAAACAAAAATTCCTTTCGGTTTATATTTTGTGAATTCGGTGCAGGAAGAAGTTGGTTTGCGTGGTGCCGAAATGATCACACAAACTATAAAACCCAATGTTGCCATCATAACGGATGTTTGCCATGATACACAATCTCCGATGATGAATAAAATTTCAAGTGGCGACCTGGCTTGTGGAAAAGGACCTGTTCTGACTTACGGCCCTGCTGTTCAAAATAATTTATTGAAATTGATCATTGATGCCGCAAACAAAAGTAAAATTCCATTTCAGCGTGCTGCGGCATCTCGTGCAACCGGTACAGATACGGATGCTTTTGCATATTCAATGGGTGGTGTGCCGTCAGCATTGATCTCATTGCCTTTACGCTATATGCATACAACTGTTGAAAGTGTTCATAAAGAGGATGTTGAAAATGTAATAAAGTTAATTTTCGAATCCTTGAAATCCGTAAAAAATAATCATGATTTTAAATACATTAAAAAATAAATGAAGGTGACGAAAATCATATTTAATTTTTAAATGATAAAACTTTGAATTAGATTTGCAATAATAAAAATATAACCTGCTATGAAAAATAGATTTGTTTTGTATTTATTAGGAATGTCTTTTATGCTCGCTATTGGCGCGTGTAAGAATAATTCAAATCAAAATAAAGATATTACCACACCTGCCGATACAGTTGCTGTTATTGGAAAGGATACTGTTGATAAATTTACACAGTTTAAGTATGATATGATAATCAGTAATATTCCATTTCCCTTTGAAATGTTAGATAAATTGTTCGCTTCTAAAATTGTGTATAATCAAAAAATTACGAACCCTATTTCAAACATTTCAAAGTATGGAATAAATAATTCGAAAGCTCTTAATTTAGGTATTTATGGTGCTGATTTGGCGTATTCGGTAACATTTGAAAAATTTCAGCAAATTGGCCCTTATGTAAAAAACACTAAAAAACTTGCTGAAGATCTCAATATTCCACTTGCCTTTAATCAGGAAACAATGGATAAGTATAATAAATACAAAGACAATAAAGATTCGTTGGCAAAAGTAATTTTTGATTCCTATACTGAAGTTGATAAAACTTTGAAAAACAATGAGCGTATAGGATTAGCAGGGTTAGTGGTTGCCGGAAGTTGGGTAGAAGGATTGTATTTATCTACGAAATCATATTCAGAAACTCCCAAAACTCCAGAAAATAAAGAACTTTATAATGTTATCTGGAAACAAAAATTACACCTGGATAATATTATTAAATTATTAATAGATTTTAAAAAAGAACCTTACTTTGCAAATCTTTTGAACGAATTAAATGAGATTAAATCACTTTATGATCACCTTGCAATTGGTACGGAGCTGAACGAACAAGAGCTTATTCTTCTGACGCAGAAAGTTGAGAAATTACGTAATCGGATTATTGAGGGTGTGTAATACTTTTGCCCAAGTTCAACAATTCAGCTTGGAAAAATGTTTGTAAACCGCGTCTAGTTGGTTTCAGTTTTCCGGCTGATTAAAAAATCATGAAGCTCCTTTAATTTATCTGTATTAATATAATCCACTCCACAGTTTAATAATTCTTTCCATACATTTTTGTTCTCCGGTGATGCCCACAATCTTATTTTTTTTCCTTGCTGATGCGCCAATGAAACAAATTGCAGGAGTTTTTGTTTTTCCTGCTCAGGAATTTTTCCTTTCCCGTTCCACTTTAAGAGGTTTGAATACTTGGTACTTGCCATTAAATAAATTTCTGAAGAGTTCTTGTTTTCAATGTTTAATAAATTCTCATCAATGAAAGCGAAGCGAATGACTTCTTTTTTCATTTCATCCAATGGTTTATTTCCTGTTATGATAACAGTTACTGAGCGTTGAATGATCTTTCCATTTTCATAACTTGTTAGTATGGATCTGTATTTTTCCAAAGTTGATTCTAAGAGCAAATACGTTTTTGCTGCATCGGTTTTTATATCAACAAGTAAAATTATTGGCAGGTTGTTAGTTGCATAAACAGGTCCCTGATGTTTGATTGTGCTATCTTGTAATGCTTTTAAATAAAGAGTTTCAAGCGTTCCCTTTTTGAAAAAAGGGTAGATATGAGAAACAATTAATTTATTATTTTTTAAAAACACATCTACTTCAATGCTTGAAAAACCATTGTTTAGAGCATCTGTTAAAGGATGTTTTTGTTTGTAATCATTATGCGAATGAGCATTTGATAATACTTTTGTTTGGGCAGAAAGAAGCTGAACATTTAATACAAAGAACGATATGATAATTATTTTCAGTTGCTTTAAATCGTGCATCAGCTAAGTCGTATATTGGAAATGAATAATTCAATAAAAATGACGAAAATTATTCTAAAAATGACTATTTTAGTCAAAATTTAATCATTAAATTAATAACTAAGCAATGGCAATTCTAGGTTCAATACTCAAACGTACTTTCGAACTTCGTGAGAAAATGCCAAAAATTCGTAAAAGCAGTGCTTACAAACAACAAACTTCGGCACTAAAAAAATTACTTACAAAAGCTGAATTCACTGCTATTGGAACGTATTATAATTTCTCGAAAATAGCTAACGGAGAAAATGTTATTGATGCTTTTCAAAATACGATTCCGACACATGATTATAACTCCATGTTTAAAAAATGGTGGTATCGCGCTTTAGAAGGTGAAGTGGGTGTTTGTTGGCCCAAACGTGTTAAATATTTTGCATTAAGTTCGGGAACCTCCGAAGCATCCAGCAAATACATACCGGTGACAACTGATATGTTACGTGCGATAAAAAAAACAAGTTTAAGTCAGGTCATAAAACAAGCCCGGTTTAATTTGCCAAAAGAACATTTTGAAAGAGGTGTTCTGATGATTGGAGGGAGTACCCAATTAGAATATAACGGAACCTATTATGCAGGTGATCTGAGTGGTATCACCGCTAAAAATATCCCTTTCTTTTTTCAGCGTTTTTATAAACCGGGTAAAAAAATATCAAAAGTAAAAGACTGGAACAATAAACTTGAAGAAATTACTAAGAATGCAAAAGACTGGGATATTGGTATAATTGCAGGGGTCCCGGCTTGGATCCAGATATTACTGGAAAAGATCATTAGGGAATATAACGTAAATAACATTCATGACATCTGGCCGAATTTGCAAATCTATGTGCATGGCGGTGTTTCTTTTGCTCCTTATAAAAAAGGGTTTGAAAAATTATTAGGCAAACCTATTTTGTATTTTGATACCTATTTAGCATCCGAAGGATTTATAGCGTATCAGGACAGGCTTGGAACAGAATCCTGCCGGATGGTGCTTGATAATGGGATATTTTTTGAGTTTGTTCCTTTCACCGAAAAGAATTTTGATTCGGAAGGGACAATTGTTGAAACTCCCGAAGTGCTTCATATTGGTCAGGTACAGGTAGGTGTTGATTATGCATTATTGCTTACCACCTGTTCAGGTGCATGGCGTTATTTAATTGGTGATGTTATTAAATTTACTTCGGTTGAGAACTATGAGATTGTAATTACAGGCCGTACCAAACATTTTTTAAGTCTGTGCGGGGAGCATCTTTCTACTGAAAATATGAATCGTGCAATTGAACTAGTTTCCTCAGAATTGAATATCGAAATAAAAGAATTTACGGTTGCCGGAGTTAACTATGATTCACTGTTTGCACACCACTGGTATATCGGAACAGATGATGTAGTGGATAAAGTAATTTTACGAAATCGTATTGACGAAGTATTAAAAGAATTAAACGATGATTACCGGGTAGAACGCATTGCTGCATTAAAGGAAGTGATCATTGATGTGTATCCGAGCCATGTATTTTATGATTTTATGGAATCGAAAGGTAAAATAGGAGCTGCATTCAAATTTCCGAGAGTATTAAAAAATAAGTCATTGGCTGACTGGCAAAATTTTTTAGAGGAAAATCAAAAAAAATAAAAAATGATTTTTAGTCTGATATATCAAGGCATTGTTATTATCCTGCTTCTGTCCTTTTCATTTGGGCCGGCTTTTTTTTCCTTGATCAATACCGGAATCAAATACGGTTATAAACCCGGTTCATTGCTTGCTTTTGGTATTGTTTCAAGCGATTTTATTTTGTGTTTGCTGGTCATTTTATTGGTTCACTTTGGTGCAGTAAATTTATTGCAATCAGAAAAGGCACAAACTTTTTCAGCAATTATAGGAGGAATTATTTTAATTGTTTTTGGTGCGTTTTATTTTAAAAAACATATTTCACATTCAGAGGAAGCTATTGACGTAGGTTATCAGGCTCCACATCCTTTTTTGATGGTAGTAAAAGGGTTTCTGTTGAACTTTTTTAATCCTACAGTTTGGTTCTTATGGTTAGCAAATGTTACTGCAATAAGTAAAACCTTAGATTTTTCGATGGTGAAAATGATCCTGTTTTTTTCGATTGTATTAACAGGAGTGTTGTTTGTAGAGTTGGCAAAAGTTTCTCTTGCCGAAAAAATCAAAAAATATCTGACAGATAAACTGATGACCGCAGTAAATTATATTACCGGTACTATCTTAATTATTTTTGGAATAGTATTGATCTATAATCACTTTTTTGCGAAGTAATTGTTATAAACTCACCTTCTGCCATCGATATGAAAAATGAGCGGGAAAATTAATTCTGTTGTAAGTCCTCCAACAAAAGGAATGGAGAATCCAACGGCTACTAATAGTGCCTGTATTTTTTTTTCGATCTGGGCTCTTTCCTTAAAATAATATAGCCAGAGAAGCACAAGCATTAGTAACCCTATTCCGCTCATCCATAAAAAAATCGAATTTGTAACGGGTGTAGATTCAGGGTTTGCAATCCAGTTCCATTGCTCAGATTTTACAATGGTATATTTGTCAAGCCGGGCAATCATGAGGAATTCAAATATTATTGACGGTAAAAATAAAAGCACCAGAATCTTTGAATCCCCAATTTTTTTGTTCCATCCGGTAAATCTAAGTGTAAACAATAATCCGAAAGATATAGCAAAAACAAAAGGAGCGGTTGACATGCGACACCATATCAAAGCTGTTTCTGCCGAATTGCTCATTCGCATGAGCCCATCAACAGTTTGTGCTAAACCCAGCAGAAGAACGAAAAGAAAAAAGGCATTGTTAACTTTATTTTGCGGCAAGTAAAAACAGCATATATACATATCGCAAAATTAATTGATGCCGGAATAATTGAGAGCAAAAACACTCCCCAAGTGGTTAAAATTTAAACTAAAAATATCATGATCCATACTATTTAAAGAAAAGGATTAAAAAAAACAATTGGAAATATAGCGACATCAATTTTAAGGATTATAAATTCAATTTTATAAATAACCGTACACGGTTATTCAGTTTCTGAAACAAAATTTATTTTTTATTGCAAAAATATTAATGAGGCGTTTTTTCTTGCTGATTTCCTTTATTAGTGTCATTGTTTATCACTTCTGTTGCATCCGGACAATCTGTTATTGTATGATTGTATTGAGCAAGACAACTCTGGATACGCCCGTACGGAGAACCATCCAGTACAGTAATAAAAACTGTACCGGTTTCATCCGTAGTAACATCATAAGTAACATTGTTAAACGATAAACAAGAGATGAGATCATCCATTGCCTGAGTAGCACACTCGCTTCCTTTTCCTCCTGTGGTCATTTGTGCATTGGCACATTGAAATAAACTTACTAAAATGACCAATAAAAATAATTTTTTCATAATTTGGTTCCTCCTGTATGATTAGTTATACTTATTAATATTAATTTTTTTCATAAATTATTTCATAATAATTTTCCGCTTGATTAATGTTTTCTCATTTTGAAGTGTGATGAGATATGCTCCAAAACAAATTTCTGTGGTATGCAGGTGTATCTTGTTATTACCTTTTGCTAAATAATGTTCTGAATTTAACACTTTTCGTCCTGTTATCTCATAAATAGTGACTTCATTTTTTTGATCTGCGTTTGAGTATATGTTTAGTGTTAATACACCTGAATCGGTATAAGCATTAATAATTGCTGTTTCAGTAGCAACACATGCATTTATCGCAATAATATCAGAATGAGTATAGCTGCCATTGAAGTCTATTTGTTTTAACCGATAATAAACAGATCCTGTATTAATGTTCATATCATTAAATGAATAGTTTTTCAGTGATGAGCTATTTCCTGCCCCGGTTATATTTCCCAGAGATTCAAAATCAACTGAATTAGTACTTTTTTCGATTGTGAAATAATCATTATTTGTTTCGCTTGCGGTTACCCATTTAAGTTCTACATTGTTTTCATTGCAATTGGCATTAAAATCAACAAGTTCAATGGGTAAAGGGATAGAACCTGATTTTGATGCAAAAGTAAAAGGGCTGAATGATGAAACTGCAGCAATAGATACAATATTTCCACTTTGGGTGATGGGGCTGATAGGCGCAGCACATGCTCCAAAAGTTGTAGTTACAGTTTCGTTATTATTTTCCCAACCACCGGCACCGGCATTACAAGATGAGCACCAATGCACTATCCTTAGATCAGAGCAATTTGTTATTTGACTTGTTGAGGCATCCTCTGAAAATAATTGAACTGTTGCATTTTCTGATCCACTCCGGCTTAATGTCCAATACTCTAATATACTTATATGGTCAAGGGAGTATGGGGTTGTTAATGAAATTGCATAATTTCCATAACCGGTATTAAAATACTGAGCAGTAAACGTTTCAGATGCAGAAGGAATACCTATTGCAATGCGAGCCCATTTAGTTCCATTCCCCGTAGGAAATGTAAATGCAGTACTACCAACTTTTGCAACCGGTCCATCAATAAAACTAGGTCCTGTATTATTACCCGATGAAGATGTTGCTCCGGCATTCAGGGTTAACAGGTAAGCAGGAGTAGTTACTATAATTCCATCGGTTAGCGTTAGTGCTCCAACTATTGTTACAGCCTTATTTAAAGTTAAATTATCATTTCCTGTTGTTCCTGTATTGTTTGTCGTTAAGTTGTAAAATGTGGTTGCTGAAGTACCACCAATTAATTGATTTGCTGTACCATTAAAAGTAACGGTACTACTGGTAATATAAGTAAATGATCCATCATTTATCCAGTCTCCTGCTACACTATGTGTGCGGCTTGTGCCACTTGAAAAAGTGGTAAAAGCATTACTTACAGTTAAATTTTTCGCAACCGTAAGATTTCCTCCTGCTGTTTTAGTACTGCTCCCGGATCCGGTTTTATTAGTAAGCGTTAAGTTTCCGTAATTTGGCGAAGCAAATAGTGTTTGATTAACACCATCAGCAGCATTGTATTCAACAGTACTGTTTACATTAAATGCAAACGTAGTAAAATTGGAGGGGAAATTACTTCCTGTTTGTCCACCCGAACTTGCTGCTAATTTTAAAGTTGATCCGGCAGCCATATTGATAGAACCACCCGATGCGTACCGATTAAGCGTTTTAGTGGAAATGTCGAGAGTGGAAGTTCCATTTATATTTAAATTACCATATGAAGTGCTGTAAGAACTACCTGATATAATTACTGTCGGATTGTTCTGACTTCCAATTTCAGTGGACAACTTTCCTAAAAAAACATAATAACCCGTATTGTTACATGTAATTGTTTGCGTTCCAATGGCATCAAAAACAACTGTATTGGGCTGATCAACTGTACCTGCGGCACATCCGGCACCAAATGTAACATCGCCTTTAAATTTTACTTTTCCTGTTGTACCTCCAATTCCATCAATCGGAAATGTATTTCCTGCTGCTGCAGAAAAAGTAGCACTCTTATTATAAATAATTGTCCCTCCGTTTTGTACATTAACCTGTAATTGAGTATTGAAATTGCCGCTCGGAATACTATACGTTGCTGTTTGATTTATTACAAATATGCATGCTCCCGTATTCAAACGAAATACATTATTCGCTCCACTTATGGATGCTTTTATGGCACCAATTTCAATAGAGGAACTTAAGGCAATTGTAGCTGCGCCAGTTAATGGCATATACAAACTATCTGCACATGTTGGTGAACCCGAAGGACTCCAATTGGCAGCAGCGTTAAAATCAGTTCCTGCCCCTCCATTACCTGCCCCTACCCATGTTCTGGTGATTACAGAACTTGTACAAACTGATGTTGTCTCATTTCCAATGATGGGATTTATGCTTAAGGCCCCTTCTGTCACTGCATATACTTTCCAGTAATAAATAGTGCTTGATAACAAGCCTGATTGAACCGAAGATGTTACATTCGCAGTAGTTTGAGTCACTAAATCGTAGGTATTACCATTATCATTAGAACGATAAATAACAAAACCAACTTCATTGGAAGAGTTGTCGGTCCAATTTAATGTCATGGAAGAACTTGTAATACTTGTAAAATTCAGGCCGCCTGGATCAGCCGGAACGGGAGGAGTAAATCTATACGTTTGCCCGCTGGCGGGTTTAGTGCTTAGATTATTTGTTTCGGAAGTTGAACTAGCTCCAGGGCTTATTCCTGTTTCATTCAAAGAAAGGTAAGTGCCCGTTGCATTACCCGTAATTCCTATGGAAGCAGTTGGAGTAGAAAGTGTTCCGGATTCAGGCTTGTAAATAAATTCAATTTTCCCGGTTCCTTCATAAAGTTTTACCTGAAACGAAATACATGCGGAAGTTGCTGCATATTGCCAATCTTCATTTAAATATTCAGCTGTAAAAACTCGGCTACCAGCACTACCACTTGTTTGATAAGTAAAACTAGATACTGTTGCGATAGCAAGGTCGTCCCATAAGGGAGCAATGACTGGTCGCAATATGGTAGCATTTGATGTGCCTGTACTTGCTAAACTATTAACATATCCATACGAAGAAATAGTAGACCCAAAAGCCAGCCAACCATTAGTTGAGGCAGAGATGGTGGTGTATCGGGTGCCCATATACCAGAAATCAAACCCGATAGGATTATTGTTCCAGGCTCCATCATCTATTGAGCCTTGGCCTGAATTAGTAGTTCCGGCAACTAAGGCTGTAAATGTTCCGCTGGATGCAGAAAAGGTATAATTAGTTACATTCTGAGCAAAACCATCAGAAATACAATTCGCAAGTAAAATTATACAAATTCCGATTTTCGATATGTAATTTTTTCTTTTCATCTGTTCTTGTAAAAAAAACACCAAAACACAATCAACAATATGTATTTAAATAGTTTAACTCCTGAAAAAACTTAATGTTCTTCTTTTTTTTAAGATAAAATTACAGATGTAAGGTTTTTAATCTTTTCGTTGAATTTGAAAGGAAACGGAAAATTTCAGGGGAATGAAAAATTATTTTGCAATTTTTTTGCACCAAAATATGAAATGTGTGGTATGAATGAAATTAAAAAAGTAGCCACAGGTTCACTGATTTAGGGGAGATTTATTACCAACGGCAATGAACAATGTATTTTTATACTAAAAAGACAAGTCTCTAAATCTGAGGTAAAAAAAATACCCCGCATCAGAGGTGCGAGGAATTTTTTTTGATTAAATTATTGTTTCTAAACTATTTCTTCACGACTGAGCGTCTTTGCAGCAAAAACTAAATAGAATTTGCTCCCAGCATCAATACCGGATTTTCTAAATTCTGTTTTAATGTTTGTAAGAACGCTGCACCGGTTGCACCATCCACCACACGATGATCGCAGGACAAGGTCACTTTCATAACATTACCCACAACAATTTCACCATCCTTAACAATAGGTGTTTGTTTAATTCCACCGATTGCTAAGATACAAGCATCAGGAGGATTAATGATCGCTGTAAATTCATCGATACCAAACATTCCAAGATTTGAAATGGTAAATGTATTTCCTTCCCAATCGCTTGGTTGTAATTTTTTCTGACGTGCTTTCACCGCATAATCACGCACTTCAATTCCTATTTGAGTTAATGTTTTACCATCGGCAAAACGCACTACAGGAACCAGCAATCCATCTTCAACAGCAATTGCCACTCCAATATGAATGTGATTGTTATAACGAATTTTATCACCTAACCAGGATGAATTTACTTTCGGGTTTTTCTTCAAACTCATCGCTACCGCTTTAATCACGATATCATTGAAGGATATTTTAATTCCTGCAATCATATTAATAGCATCACGGGCTTTAATGGCTTCATCCATTTCAATTTCCATGGTTAAATAGAAATGTGGAGCAGAAAATTTACTTTCTGCTAATCTGCGTGCGATGGTTTTACGCATTTGCGAAACCATTTCCTCCGAATAACTTTCCTCTCCAACAAATGGTGTTGCGCCACCCAGCATGGTTCTGAAATTATCAATGTCGCGTTTTATAATTCGTCCGTTATCTCCAGTTCCTTTCAATGCATTCACGCTGATCCCTTTTTCTTCTGCAATTTTTTTTGCAAGTGGAGAAACACGTGTTCTGTCGCTATTACTTTTTACCGGTGCCGGTTGGTTTATTGTTTGATGTTGAATTTGACTTGCTTGTTGTTGATTAGATGTTGATACTTTTGCTTCCACTTTTTGAGAAGGAGCTTCAACTTTCGAACTTTCAACTTTCTTGCTTTCCACATTATTTTTCGCTTCTTCGGCAAGTAATGCAGTAATATCTTCTCCTTCATTTCCCAAAATAGCAAGTATGGAATCAACAGGTGCTGTTTTTCCTGTTTCAACACCAATATGCAACAACACCCCATTTTGAAATGATTCAAATTCCATGGTTGCTTTATCGGTTTCGATATCGGCAAGTAATTCACCCGATTTCACTTTGTCACCAACTTTTTTATGCCATTTTGCGACAACACCATCAGTCATGGTATCACTTAATTTGGGCATTCTAACTATTTCTGCCATACTGTTGATTTAGGATTTCTTGATTTAGGATTTTTTGATTTATATTAAGATTCTACAAATCTAAACTTCCAGACTTACTCTTTTATATACGGATAATCTTCTTGTGTATAAACATCTTTGTAAAGCTCATCTGCGGTAGGATATGGTGATTCTTCTGCAAACTTTACAGATTCTGCAACGATATCTTCTACCTTTTTTTCGATTGCTTCAATTTGAGAATCAGTTGCATATTTATTTTTTTTGATGGTTGCTAAAACCTGTTCAATAGGATCTTGCTTTTTGTGCTCCTCCACTTCTTCTTTGGTACGATAGGTTTGTGCATCGCTCATGGAATGACCTTTGTAACGATACGTTTTCATTTCCAACAAAGTCGGCCCATTTCCTTTACGTGCATTCTCAACCGCTGAAGCTATAGCCTCATGAACTGTTTCACATCTCATTCCATCCACTGGGAAGGAAGGCATATCATAAGCTAAGCCTAATTTCCACAGATCATGTACATTGGATGTCCGTTCTACGGAAGTACCCATTGCATAATAATTATTTTCAATAATAAAGATCACCGGAAGTTTCCAAAGCATTGCCATATTAAAAGCCTCGTGCAAAGCTCCTTGTCTCACTGCTCCATCACCCATGTAACAAAGAGTTACATTATCGTTCCCATTATATTTATCAGCGAAAGCGATACCTGCTCCTAAAGGAATTTGTCCGCCTACAATACCATGTCCGCCAAAAAAATTAAATTCTTTGGAGAAGATATGCATGGAACCACCTTTGCCTTTGGAGCATCCGGTAATTTTAGCATATAATTCAGCCATAATATATTTAGGATGTAAACCACGACCGATAGGATGTGCATGATCACGGTATGCAGTGATCATTTTATCTTCTTTGCGGATAGCTGATACCGCACCGGCCACAAGAGCTTCTTGACCGATATACAAATGACAGAATCCACGAATTTTTTGTTGAATATATAATTGTCCTGTTTTCTCTTCGAACTTGCGCATCAATAGCATTGATTCAAACCAATGAAGGTAAGTTTCTTTGCTAAATTTTTCTTTTGACTTATTTTCGCTCATCGCTACTTTATTGCTTTTTTTTGCAATTTTTTCCATTTCGTCATGTTTTAAGATGACAAATTTACGATAAAATTCAGATTTGTATTTGAGATTTTACAATTCAAAAATTAAACAATTAAAATTTGTTATCTGTTTTTCTTCAACTCCTCTGCTTTAAAGGCAAAAGGCAATAGATCGGCCATGCTGTCAATTACACGAATTTTACCTGTTTCACCGGCAAGGATCATTTTTATATTTGACTTATAACGCATCTCATACTCTGATATAGCTTGTCGGCATGCACCACAAGGCGAAAGCGGTTCGGAAACATGAAATTGTGTTGATTTACAAGTTACCGCTATTGCTTTTATTTTTATATCCGGGTAGGTTGCTCCTGCAGCATATATAGCAACACGTTCGGCACACAAACCACTTGGATAAGCCACATTTTCCTGATTATTCCCACTAACGATCACGCCATTTTCTAAAAGCAAAGCAGCCCCCACATGAAAATTCGAGTACGGTGCATACGCCAGGTCACTTGCAGCACGTGCTTTTTGAAGCAGCTGTTGTTCTTCTTTACTTAGTTCATTTTCCGATTCAAATTCGGTAAAGGAAATTGTCAGTTCTTGTTTCTTCATGATATTAGCTGGATATACTTTTTCGAAATTTAATTAATAAATCGTCTCATCAATGGAGCGCTGGTAATGCTTGTTACAAGAGCCATAATGATCAAGGCTACAAATATTGGTTTTGAAATTAAGCCTGCATTTAATGCCAATGTTCCTAAAATAATTTCCATTGCCCCTCGTGCATTCATGCCAAAACCCACAGCCAATGAATGATTCCGGCTCATCCCTCCAATACGTGCGCCAATAAATGCACCTAATACTTTTCCAACATAAGCAAGAATTAATACGATCAATACGATCTGCAAATCAAAATTTTCAATAAAATTCACTTTCAATCCGATCGAAACAAAAAACAGGGGAGCAAAAAAATTGGTTACAAACTGGTGAATAATTTCCCGAGCCTGCTCTTTCAACTGAACACTATCTCCAAAAGCTATACCAGCGATAAATGCTCCTAATATGGCATGAATATTAATACTTTCGGTGAATGCTGCCGATAACAAACAGATGCCTAGTGAAATGGAAAGAACACCACCCGGCCAGGAGAGTTTTGTTTGCATCCAGGGCAATGTTTTATCAATTATTTTTTTTCCGATAGTGAGCATGAATAAACCAAATCCAACGATGTATAAAATGGTATAGCCAATATTCATGTGCTCTACCTTACTTCCATTTGTTAAACTTAAAACGAATGAAAATATTAACCATCCAATTAAATCGTTAAACATGGCGGAGGCAATGATAACCATTCCGATATTAGTTTTAAATAGATTCATATCCATTAAAATACGTGCAATCACAGGCAATGCCGAAATGGATAATGCGGTACCAAAAAATAATGCAAATAAAAGCTTTGCATGTGGATCGGTACTTATCGAAAAGATTTCCGGGAAAAACCACGCTACAGCAAAGCCTGTAAAAAAAGGAATAACCATACTGAATAAACTGGTGTATATCGCAATTTTACCTTGCTTTAAAACGACAGACAACTGCACTTCCATCCCGGCAACAAAAAGTAACATAATGACCGATAAGCTAAAAATACCATCCATTGCTACTGGAACATTACCGGTATGTGGGAATAAAAAATTAAAAAAATCAGGATAAAGCATCCCTAAAATGGTTGGACCAAGAATAATACCCACAATTAATTCGCCCATCACCACCGGAAGTTTTAATTTTTTTCCTAATTCGGCAACAATGCGGGAAATAATGAGCATCGCACTGATAGAAAGCAACAATACTATTAATTCAGAATGTGCAAGTTTTGTCATATACGTTTAGAGCCTTGAATGCACAATTAATAAATTACATGGAAGATCGGCCAGAATAAATTCAATATCATGTGTAAAAATCCTGTCTAATATGCGCAGATGTGTATCCGGAGAATTTATTATAAGCAAGTCTGCTTTTTTATCTCTTGCATATTTGCTGATCGCAAACCCCTGCTTCCCTTTAATGATCTTGGAAGTAATTTTTACATCCCCCACATCAGCATTTTTTATTATTTCATTAATTTGTTCTTCTGATTCTTCGGTTAAATGTTTTCGTATCTCTTTTGCTTGAGGAGCCGTACTATCCTCTGCCATTGCCATTGCCATCCCCGGTACATTAATTTCATTTACGATAGTAATATCTTTTGCATTTAATTTTTTTGCAAGATAGATAGAAGCATTGATTGTGTGAACAGTTTTTGGATTTTCAACACCATTCACTACAAATTTTTTAAATTTAAATTGGTTGGTTGTTGGGTTGGTCAATAATAATACGGAGCACTTTGCCCTTCGGCTTATATTACGTGCAATTGAACCAATATAAAATTTCAACAAATTTTCTTTTTCAAGCGCTCCGATAATTAACAGATCAACAATATTTAATTTACAGAGTTTTAAAATGGTATCAACAGGTTCGCCTTCCATCCAGATTACACGGCTTTTATTGCTATCGATCCCAACATTTGCCATCATCTCATCCAGCTCCTGTTCTTTTTCAATGTTTTTTTCACCTATATGCAATAGCAATAATGTTGCACCCAGAATATCTGACAGACGTTTGGCTTCAGATAATATTAACGGGCAACGTGGAGAAAAAGAAATTGCCACGGCAATCGTTTCGAAAGGAAAAGCAGGTCGCTTTTTTAATTTACTTAGATCCATTTTTATAATAAATCATTGATTAAGACGTAAAGATATGATTTTACTACTGAAAAATGTTCGTACGATATATATTAAAAATTGTAAGTTTAATTTATATTTAGTACTAAATTCTTTAATTTTCAAAAATCGTTTATAGTTAAAAAAATCGTTTATATTTGTAAAAGAACGATAGATCACAAAAAGTATAAAAATTTATAGTTTTTAATGATAAACAATATACTATTTAAAATCTTTTTACTCCGAAAACAATAAAAACGTATGAAGTGGTGGATACTTGCCTTAGGTATTGTTTTTGAGGTGCTTGGAACTATTTGCATGAAATACGCTGAAGGATTTACAAAGCTGATTCCTTCCATTTTTGTATTTGTATTTTATGGAATAAGTTTAGCCGCCTTGGTTTTCGTGCTTGAAAAAATGCAGGTAAGCATTGCATATGCAATTTGGGCAAGTGCCGGCATTGTTTTGATTGCCATTTTAGGAATTGTTTTTTTTCACGAAACAATTTCAACCATAAAAATTGTATCACTGGTATTGATAATACTTGGAATACTTGGATTAGAACTTTTTGATTAATAAAAAAACAAAGAAATAGAATGAATATTTTTTTAACAGGCGCAACCGGATTTGTTGGAGGAGAATTACTTGTAAGTCTTTCAAAGCTTAATGAAGTAAATAAGATTTATTGTTTTATAAGATCTTCCTCGGAAGAGGAAGTTATTTTACGCTTAGAAAAGATCTTTAATTTACGCAATGATTTTTTCGATAGAAAAAAGATCATCCCGGTGCTTGGCGATCTTTTTGACGAGAATTTAAGTGCTTCTCTGATTGAAAACAAAACCATAAAAGATGTTGATGTAATTATTCATTCGGCTGCAAACACCTCCTTTTCGGGTATTTATGACGATATGGTGGTAAAAGCAAACATGGGTGGCTTGGAAAAAATTCTTCTTTGGGCCAAAACATTGCCTCATCTGAGCACTTTTTTATATATCGGTACGGCTACCATTTGTGGAAAAGATATTAAGAACAGAATTGTTTTCGAAGATGAATCTCCAAACCTGCAGGCAAATCATTTAGTAAAATACACCTATACAAAAATGCATGGTGAACTTTTATTACACAAACATTTGCCAAAAGACAAAATTCTTGTTGCACGTCCGTCAATTATTATGGGCGACAGCCGGAAGGTAACACCTCGTTCACCTGTAATTTTATGGGCCGTAGCTACCATAAATCAATTACGACTTATTCCTGCTAATGAACATGCTTTATTGGATATCATTCCTGTTGATTATGCTACCGAAGCAATTGTTAAATTACTTTTTGCAAAAAGAAATCATTCGGTATATCATATTTCATCCGGGGCAGCAGCAGCTACCACCGCATTTAAAGTAACTAAAAATCTGGAAGCCTATTTCACAGAGTTACCTCCTTTTCATTTTGTACAAAAGCCGATCTTGAACCAGATGAAACACTGGACAAGAAACAGGTTACAACCTGATAGCGAATTGTATAACTATCCTGTTTATCTTAATTATTGGGAAAAAGCTTTTACTGATTCCGGAAGTCTGCGGATTTTATTTGCCGGATTAGATCCCTACCTTGAATTTATGGAGCTGGGTCAAGTTTTCGATAACACACGGCTCCTGAATGATGTTGCTATCGAACAATCTCCTGCAGCAGATATCTACATTAAAAACTGCATGACCTTTTTGGAAAGAATTGATGTGTTAGAAGGAGCATTGGATTTTTAGATTCCTGTTTTTTTCAAGGCAAAAGAAAAATTAATTCTTCAAACTCTTTAATTGAACTCAGTACCGTAGCGTGTCTAAAAAATATTTGTTGTTGGGCGTAGCGTCTCGCTGCGTCCTTCTTAACAGGCGTCCCGCCTTTTTATAGATCATTTTATGGTTATGCATTATAACCACTTCATAGCTGATATTGGGATTTACTATTTTTCAAAAAAGCCCCCCTTGCACTTCTCTCCAAAGGACTCCTTCGGACAAGAGGGCAAACAATAAGCTGAATAGTATCAACCCTATACACATTGTAAATCCGTTGTCCCCTATAGTTTGTTGAAGGCTGTAATTCGTGGATTTAACACACATATTGAAAAAAGTCAATTGAAAATCACAACAAACAATTTTTTAATTTTAAACCATTTTCCATTATAAAATGGTCCAATTTGAATTGTCGCGCACGTTTCTCGACTCCGCTCGAAATGACTGCGCGCTAGTCATTTCGAGCGGAGTCGAGAAACGTGTGCAGGGAAAAATTTCGGAAATAATATATTTAGAATTGGTATTAAACGGCTGGAAACTTTCAAATCAAAAAATGTTTCCATAGTTTTGCGCCTTAATTAGTGACGCTCATCAAAAACTTTTTTATTTCTTTTTAATTACGTATCATTGATTTTTCATAGCTCAAATCCTGATACAAATCGGGAACATTTTTAAAACTCGGACATTTGTAATGAAACATTTTTTAGCCGGCACAATTTTTATTTCAATACTATTTTTCTTAGCACCAATTTCTGTTTTAAAATCTCAGGACAAACAAAAATTTACTATCAGCGGCTACGTTAAAGATGCATCAAATGGAGAATCCAGCATTGGCGCCAATGTATATGTAAAAGAATTATTGAAAGGTGGAAATACAAATCAATATGGATTTTATTCCATAACTGTTGAAAAAGGATCCTATCACATTGTAGTTTCATATATTGGTTATGCTGATTTTATCAAAGAAATAATACTCGATAAAGACATTCGCTTGAATGTGGATTTAAAACCAAAAATAATTAATGTCAAAGAAGTTGAAGTAACTGCCGAAAAAAGTGATAAAAATGTTTCGAGTACCAATGTTGGTTCTGTGAAATTGGATATGGAAGAGATAAAAAAGATCCCCGCTTTTTTAGGTGAAGTAGATGTTTTAAAAACCATTCAGTTAATTCCGGGAGTAAAATCAGCCGGGGAAGGAAATGCAGGCTTTTATGTTCGTGGGGGCGGTCCCGACCAAAATCTTATTTTATTGGATGAAGCAGTAGTTTACAATGCATCGCATTTACTTGGCTTCTTTTCGGTATTTAATGGCGATGCCGTAAAAAGTGTTAACCTGATAAAAGGTGGTATGCCTGCACAATATGGTGGCCGCCTGGCTTCCGTGCTCGACATCTCCATGAAAGAAGGTAACAACAAAGCCTACCATGCTCAGGGAGGAATTGGGTTGATATCTTCGCGTTTAACGATTGAAGGTCCGATAAAAAAAGACACCGGTTCCTTTGTGCTCTCCGGCAGACGAACCTATATTGATGTATTGGCAAAACCCTTTGCAAAACCAGGTTCCTCATTAAGACATTCGGGATACTATTTTTATGATCTGAATGCAAAAGTAAATTATCGACTTTCGGATAAGGACAGGATCTTCGCCAGTGGATATTTTGGACGCGATGTTATGACATTTAAAGACAAAGATGCCGGGTTTAACATGAATGTTCAATGGGGGAATTCTACAGGAGTAATCAGATGGAACCACCTTTTCAACGATAAATTATTTGTAAATACATCGGCTATTTTTAGTGATTATAATTTTACATTCGGTGCCGGACAAAGTGGTTTTGATCTTAAATTATTCACCGGTATCCGTGATTGGAACGGCAAAGTTGATTTCGGGTATTACCCAACTATTCGTCATGAAGTAAAATTCGGTGTAAATTATGTTTATCACACCTTCACTCCATTCAGTGCTTCTGCAAAACAAGGCGATGTTACCTTTGATATAAAAAATACAAAAAAACAATTTGCTCATGAAGCAGCAGTTTATCTATCCGATGATTTTGATGTTACTGACAGACTGAAAATTCATGCCGGCTTGCGTTATTCCTATTTTATTCAAGTAGGACCATTTGATCGCTATATTAAAGACCCTGTTTCCGGACAAACAACTCAAACCATTCACTATAATAAAAATGAAAAAGTAAAACAATATAATGGCCCGGAACCTCGATTTAATATACGTTACGAATTAAATCCAAAATCTTCCATTAAAGCTTCTTACACCTATAACTTACAATATATCCATCTTGCATCTCTGTCGGCTGTTACACTTCCTATCGATACATGGGTGCCATGCTCTGAACGCGTTCAACCTCAAAAAGGGAACCAGGTTTCCTTAGGATATTTCCGAAATTTCAAAGACAATACCTATGAAACTTCGGTTGAAATTTATTATAAAGACCTTCAAAACCAAATTGAATATAAAGATGGCAGCATACCGGGGAATGATATTGGCGACAATGCCGATAATAGTTTTGTTTTTGGAAAAGGACATGCCTACGGTGCCGAATTTTTTATTAAAAAACGGGTCGGGAAATTAAATGGTTGGCTGGGTTATACGTTATCATATACCAAACGAACATTTCCTGATCTGAATCGTGGTAAAGAGTTTTATGCAAAATACGACAGGCGACATGATGTTTCGGTAGTATTGAGTTATGACCTAAGTAAAAAATGGACCTTTTCTGCGATCTGGGTTTATAGCACAGGAAATGCAATTAACGTCCCTATTTCTTATTATGTTATTGATGGAAATATTACTTACGAATATGGTGATAGAAATAGTTTTAGAATGCCGGCTTACCACCGTTTGGACATATCAGCAACCTTCACTCCGGATAGAAAAAAACATATCGAACGCAGAAAACAAAGAGTATTAAAACGTTTTGGTTTAGCTGATAAAGTAACTGTGGAGGATATAAAAATCCCTACCAAATATTTTAAAGATTATGAGTCCAGCTGGAACTTCAGTGTATTCAATGTTTATAACCGGCACAATCCATATATTATTTATTTTGCCAATGAAGGAAGTTTAAATGAAGGGAATTTACATATCAAAGCAAAGAGTGTTTATCTCTTTCCTATTCTTCCTTCAGTTACCTGGAATTTTAAATTTTAATATACTATGTTTTCTTTTTGTTGGGATACAATTTAACCACATAGATGCATAGAAATAAGATAAAACAAAGAAAATGAATTTTATACATAGGTTTCTATGTTTGAAAGAAGTGTAAAACAAAAAAATGTTAAGAGTCTGTTTAAATTTGTTTCAAAATTTATTAGATGTCGTCCCATACGGGAAATATCTTAATACGAATTGATTTTCCCAATATCTCGTCCCTTTGGGACTATTTTTGCTCCGTCAGGAGCTATATATTGGTAGGATATAAATTATTAGAAATTAAATTTAAACAACTTCTAAGTAAAATAAAAACTATGTATCTATGTGGTTAATTTTTTTTTAAATGAAGAACTATTTAATAATCGGAATTGCTTTAATTACAATACTTTCGAGCTGTCAGGAAGACATCAAAGTAAATCTTCCATCAGCAGGAAAGAAAATAGTGATCGAAGGAAATATTGAAAACGGGAAATTTGCTGAACTGATCATTACACGCAATAAGCCTTTGTTTTCAAGTATTAGCAGCACAACTTTATCTGATTATATGGTGTTAGATGCAAAAGTATATGTTACAAATGGAATCATCACCGATACCTTATCATTATCCATCGACTCTGCAGCCTCATTACCTGTTGTTTACCAAGGTCATTCAATTATCGGCATTCCCGGGCAATCTTATGGATTGACCGTAATAGCAGATGGGAAAACATACACTTCCATTACTACTATTCCAACTCCGGTTCCTTTGGATTCAGTATGGTTCATGCTTCAACCTCCAAATGATAGTTTAGGGTTTGCCTGGGCGCGAATGACTGAACCAGCAGGTTTTGGTAATGGTTATAAATGGTCAGCCAAGCGTGCAACAAAAGACAGAAGATTTATCGCCCCTTATGGTGCAACTACGGATGATAAATGGGTAGATGGAAAAACATTCGATTTTTATTATTACAGGGGAAATGACCCTACGGCTCCTGCCACAACAGATTCACAATCGGACCATGAACGGGGGTACTATAAAATCGGGGACACCATTTATGTGAAATTTTGTTCCATCGATCATGCTACCACTAGTTTTTACGAAACCTTCGAACAATCAGTCGGAACAAACGGAAATCCATTTGCATCACCGGTAACCATCTTAGGTAATATATTTTCTGATGGCGAAGAACAATTAGGAATATGGGCAGGATATGGAGCAACCTACGATACCATTTATGCCCGTTAGAATAAAATATCAAAATTTGATCCCGCTAGTTGTAACAAATAGTAATTTTACAAAAAATAAAAAAACAAATTTATGACTGAAAAACCTGAACATATAAAATGCCTGATCATAGGCAGCGGACCAGCCGGATATACTGCAGCAATTTATGCAGCCAGAGCAGATATGAAACCTGTGATGTATCAAGGATTGCAACCAGGCGGACAATTAACTACAACTACCGAAGTTGAAAATTTCCCGGGTTATCCAAAAGGAACCCATGGTCCGCAAATGATGGAAGACTTTAAAGCCCAGGCAGAAAGGTTTGGTACAGACATTCGTTGGGGATTAGCAACATCAGTAGATTTCATAGGACCAATTCACAAAGTGGTAATTGACGAAAAAACTACCGTTACAGCCGATACCGTGATCATTGCAACAGGAGCCTCCGCTAAATGGTTGGGGCTGGAATCAGAACAACGTTTAAATGGCTATGGTGTTTCTGCCTGTGCTGTTTGCGATGGATTCTTTTTTAAGGGACAAGATGTGGCCATAGTTGGTGCCGGTGATACTGCCGCTGAAGAAGCTTGTTACTTAGCAAAACTTTGCAATAAAGTGTATATGATCGTTCGTAAAGGAGAGATGCGTGCTTCAAAAACAATGCAACACCGGGTAGAGAAAACTGCAAATATTGAACTGATCTACAATTCAAGTACAAAAGAAATAATCGGAGATAAAGGAGTAGAAGCTGCTTTAATTATAAACAACAAAGGAGAAGAACGTAAATTAATTATTACCGGATTTTTTGTAGCGATCGGACATAAACCGAATACAGATATTTTTAAAGGATGGTTAGATCTGGATGATACAGGTTACATACAAACTATTCCCGGAACAAGCAAAACAAATATTCCGGGTATTTTTGCCACAGGTGATGCACAGGACAGGCATTACCGTCAGGCTGTAACTGCTGCCGGAAGTGGCTGTATGGGCGCATTGGATGCTGAACGATATCTTTCAGAACTAGGCATCCATTAATTAAATTTTCAAAAAAAACTCCAACTGTTCCAAAGAGTGGAACTATTGCATTATTTTTTTTATATTCACCTTTTATTACAAAAACTTTTATTATTTAATGAAAAAGATTTTTTTACTTCTTATTATTTTAATTGTTTCAATTAAACTTTCGTACGCACAATTTTCGGGTCAATTATCAGACGCCACAAAATATAATGCTGCAAAAGTTGTTGATCCTGATTATGGTATTACGATGTATGAAAAATTAAATTTTCAGACAGGCGGGGATTCCATTCGAAATGATAAAAAAGGATATGCTTGCCAGGGTTGGGTTCAGGATATTTATGAAAGCGGTAAAATAATTCATAAAGGATATTACGAAGATGGGCATTTAAAGATCTATAAAAACTTTTTTGAGAACGGTAATGTTGAGCGGGAATTCAAAGTAAGCGATCTAAAAAGATGTCGCATGCTGATCTATTATCCGGATGGGAAAACCAAATCTGACATTACCTACTATGAAGGGAATCCACAAATCTGGACGGACTATTATCCGAACGGACAAATTGAATATACCGAGGAAAGCACAAAAAACATGGAATATATAATTCAACGAAAGTCCTATCTGGAAGATGGAAAACCTCAGGAATTATTTGAACTTATTGATCCTAAAAGAAAAATTTACAGCAAAAAAGAATATTACGAAAATGGGAACATAAAGGCTGAAGGCACCATGAAATATAGTAAAACGATGATAGATTATCAAAAAGACGGAGAATGGACAATTTATGATGAAAAAGGAAAAATCTCCAAAGAAAAATGGGTAAATGGCGAGCAACAAAAAGTTGATTAAAAATCCAATACCAGATTATTAATAGCTCAAACAATCTAATTACTTTACTACCATTACCTTTCTGAAAGCGGTTTTATTATTATTTTTAATATTTATCTGATAAATACCGGCTGCATATCTCGAAACATCAAAGCTCTCTGTATTAGTTCCATTTAAAAAATATTTTTTTTCTGACTCTAAAAGATTTCCATATGCATCGTATATTTTTATCAAATGCATCCCTTGGAACGAAGTAGAAAAATTAAAAAAAAGAAGCGTTGAATTGAGAGAAGCGTCAGTAATTTCCAGCTCATCAACGGTTTCTTCATCACATGTTACAGAAACAACGTCAAACGTTTTTGAAGTTCCATCAAAATCAGTTTGACTTAAACGATAATAAGAGTTCCCATTCAAGGGCATTTCATCGATCCATAAATAATTATTTATTTGAGCACTGGTTCCTGCCCCATCAACAATTCCGTCAGATTCAAAATTTATTCCATCTGTTGATCTATGAATCGTAAAAAAATCATTGTTAATTTCTGATGCTGTTGTCCAGGATACATTTACTTTTTCATTTAAACAATTTGCTACAAAAGTTATCAATTCTATTGGTAATGGCGCTGTATTTTTATTTACAGAACCGATTGTAAAATAGTACACTCCATTTGCAGGCAGATCACTAAAAGATATTTTAAATTTGATGAGGTTACCGGAAACACCGGAGTTTGAATATGCCCGTTCATTCCCACCACCCTGACCAAACGTTGTATTGTCATCTAATAATAATCTTAGGTCAGCAGGAGCATTTGAGGTTCCTAAACCAAAACCACCTATGCCGGGAACTTTACTCATATCAAATTCAATTTCCAATTCATTCACGGCCTTACCACCGGGAACATTAAGAGTTTGCATACGCCAGATTCTTGCTAAGCGGACTTGAATCGGGGTTGTCCCATGCGTATAACCCACCGATAAATTAGTAGTGATACTGGCGTTATTATGTCCTGTTATAATATAAGTTCCATTTGCAATATTTGAGGGTGCAGCTATTGTATTATGTGCAATTGTTATCGGCAAATCGTTCGCACTAAGAACTGCAGGATAATTAATGCTTCTTGATTTATTTTGTTGCAACCCTTCACTTGATTCAGCTCCAATCCCTGTTATATCATAATGGTATCCTGTATTTGCCGACCAAATAGTAGAGCCTGTTGTGCTGGTATAGGAAACTGTTGCAGATCCATTTCCACCCATGGTGATCCCATATTTTACAGCGAGATAGGATTCAATTTTTATAGCCTGCGAAGTAGTAATTGTACCAGAATATGAAATTATTTCAGCAACCGGCCCATTCCAATCTCTTAATCTGCCATCAAAAAAACCAGGATTATCAACTTGTCCGCCCATTATCCGATTAACGGAAGCACTTCCTGTTCCAAGTGATGAAATGATATCAAAACTCCCTGAATGACTTGTATTGTATGCTATTCCGCTTGGGTCTCCATTCTTACGCCAAACACCCGAAGCCTGAAAATTGGCATTTCCATAACCCAATTCACCATATTGTGCGACTGATCCACCATTCTCCCCGCCATGAAGGGCACATCCGGTGCATGGTCCTGCATACGTAACCTGATCATAGGTCCATATGTGTGTGGATTTCCTATTTATATCATTTAATTTTGAAACAACAAAAAAAGACTGAACATTCATATCCGGAGTTGCTAAAAAATCTCCCCCGTCTCCGGCTACATTACTTAAAGTGAAATTAATATATGGATTAAAATTATAACCGGAACTTACAAGATCAGGACTTCCATTCACAGTTATTGCCGTAGCAGCAGGACTTTGATCTGTCCATCCGGTTACATTCACACCTGAAGTTGTTACTCCTACCCCAGGTTTTAACCAAACCACCAAACCACTTGTTATTCCACCGGGGCCAACAGGGCAACCGCTGGTTGTTAGTGTAACTTGTAAAGAAGTTGAGGCTGTAACACTAGAATTAGCGGCACAAGTAACATTACAACGATAATAGGTTGCCAACGTTTGTGTGGTTGAATAAGTTGGATTTGTAGCTCCTCCTATACTTACCCATGTTGAATTATCAGGTGATGATTGCCATTGATAACTAACACATGATCCGGCTGTATTATTTTGCATAGACAGCAGGAAAGCAACATTTGAACAAACAGGATTTAATGACGAAATAGTAATACCCGGTGCCGGAGTTGTGCAAGGAGAAGCCGGAGAAGTATATTTATATGCAATAGTTGCTGAATTGCCTGAGCCGCAAGAATAAGTGCTTAGCAATAAACGAAATGTTCCTGCTGAAGGAGGCGTCCAGGTTACATGAGATTGTAACCCGCAATAATCATCACTGTAAGCACCGGCATAATTTCCTGTATTATCTAATATGGTGATCTGACTATCAAAACTTGCATTGCTACCATCAGCAGCACAATATGAAAAATCATATGTTGGAATACAACCTGCAGCAACGATGAATGTATAATAATTACCGGTTGTAACATTCATAGTTTGATACGAGGAGGATGGTATGGGCGAAAGCGCACCACTTGCAGTACCACCGGAACATTGCGCACCGGCATCAAAGCAAACAAAAAATAAAAAAATAAAAAGAACTGATTTAATTAAGATCTTACAAAGTGTTTGGTATATATGTTTCAGCATTAGATTTTAAAATTAAAGTTTAGACAAAAAAAATTGGATGACTATTTTTATTCAAATTTAGTACGACCTAAAACCAGAACAACTTCAAAGTTTATAAGTGGAATTTATTGGGAATAAGTGGAGTGATTTTTACAAAAAGCGGGAGTTATTTAAACTATAAAATATCTGAGGATCAATAAATATTATTGAGGATACTAAAAGACTTATTAACTTAGCCTATCCTATTACTGTTTGAGGGAAATGTATATTCTGAAAAAAATTATTCTTTTCTTTTTTATTCTGCAGAGCATTTATGGTGATGCACAAATCACTCCTGTTTTTTCAGAAAAAAGTTTGGCAACTACTGAAAAATATACGGTGCAAATTTGGAATACCGAAAACGGCTTACCACAAAATTCAATTAATGATATCACACAAACGAACGATGGATATATCTGGTTGGCTACCTTTGATGGATTAGTTCGTTTTGACGGGTTAAAATTTCAGATCTATAACACATCTACCACATCGGAATTAAAATCAAATTCGATAAAAAAATTATTTTCCGATAATCAAAATGGATTATGGATAATCACCACAGAAGGAGCATTGATCAGTTATTCCAATACTGTTTTTAAAACATACGACTTACCCGCAAAAGTAAAATACAATAGTAATACACTAGCAGAATGGGCTCAAAACTCAGTACTTGTTGTGTGCGATAACAATAAAATTTATAAGGTAAGCCAACATGATATTCAGGAATTTAAGATTCCAGAGAACATACAAACGATTAATTCCATTCAAACAAAATATGGGGATCAACTATATATTGCAAGTAACAATGGTTTACACGCCTATTTAAATAAAACATGGAACACCTATTTTCTTTTAAAAGGAAAAAATATTTTCTCTTTATATAAGACTCCCAATGCAGATATATTGGCAAATGCACAAAATCAACTGTATTTAATACAAACTCAAAATTGCGAATCCTACGAGATCCCTATTTTATTGGATGTCCTAACGGAATACACACTTGGATTCAATGAAAAAAAACAACTCTGTGTATTAACAAACAATGGTATTCTTACTGCTGAAAATGACCAAATAAAAACTACTACTATCCAGAATGGATTATCATCAAATGATATTACTTCCGTTTTTGTTGATAAACAAAATAATTTTTGGGTAGGAACAAGCAATGGAGGGTTAAATAAATTAAAAACAAAATTATTTAAAGTTCTTTCGAAAGAAGATGGAATGCAGGGTGATGGCATTACCAGCATTATTGAAACAAAAAACAAAGGAATTATTATTGGAAATAGCTGTGCAGGGATAAGCCAATATGTCCATTCAAAATTTATTAAACAATCCTGGATTCCTGATGGATTTTGCATTTGGTCCTTGTTAGAAGATGATACTGAAAATGAATGGCTTGGAATTTATGGTAGCGGAGTTTTTGTTTACAGTAAGAATGGGATCCTGAAAAATTATGACAAATCTGATGGATTGATTGATGGCGTTGTGTTTTCAATTTTTCAAGATTCAAAAAAAATTGTTTGGATAGGAACAAATACCGGTTTATGTTATTATAAAAATAATCGTTTTACAGCCTTTGATACAACATTTAAATATAGCATCACTCAAATTTTTGAGGATCGAAACAAACAAATTTTTTTAGCAACTAATAAAGGTCTGGCAACCATTAATAATGATAAAATAGTATTGATTGAAACCGGAGATCTGAAAAATGTGAATGTTCGTTATATTTATGAAGATGCTGACGGGGTCTTATGGATAGGAACACATGGTAAAGGACTTATCCGTCTGAAAAACGGGGAAACATATTCTTATTCCTCTTTAACAACATCTTTAGATAATAATGTTTGGAGCATAACAGAAGATTTACAAGGAAAATTCTGGATTCCTTCTAATTCAGGAATGTATGTTATAAGCAAAAATGAACTGAATGATTTTGCAGATAATAATAATCCAAACTTAAATCCAATTTATCTTTCTAAAGAAGATGGTTTAAAAAGCATTGAATTCAATGGAGGATTTCAGGCATCGGTATTGAAAAGGGCAAATGGAGAACTTTGGTTCCCAACTGTAAAAGGGGTCGCAATTGTCAATCCTTCTGACCTGCCAAAGGTTAGTTACATGCCTCAAATTATCATTGAACAAATTAAAATAAACAATGAGATAATAAGCATTTCTGATACACTGAACCTTTCGTTATCAAGCAATGAATTATTCCTTTCATTTACCTCTCCCTCATTTAATAATGCCAACAAATTACGCTTTCAATACAAATTAGAAGGAGAAAATAATGCCTGGATCAATATCGGAACCTCACGTGAAATTAAAATACAGGAAGTACCAACGGGCACTCATCTTCTTCGTGTCAGAGTGAGCAATGGGAACAGCAATAAAGAAAAAATAATTACCCTTATCAAACCCATTCCATTTTGGGAACAAACAAAATTTATTTTTGTTGCCGTACTTATTTTTATTGCGATGATCTTATTGATCACCTACATAATAATAAATACTATCCGCAAAAGGGAAGAAGAAAAAACGCTATTACATGAAAAGTACACCTCTATCGAATTAAAGGCTTTACAAGCACAAATGAATCCTCATTTTATTTTTAATTGTTTAAATTCGATCCAGCATTTTATAATGATAAATGATGAATTATCAGCGAGTAAATACCTTACCAAATTTTCGATGTTAATGCGGAAATATTTAGAACATTCCAAATCCAACCAGATTACCTTGCAGGAAGAATTCGATCTCTTGCGGCTATATATTGAACTAGAACTGCTACGAAGTAAATATGGATTTAAATTTCAATTAACAATTGATCCAAAAATCGATATCTTCAACCTTGAAATCCCAAGCATGTTATTTCAACCTTTCGTTGAAAATGCTATCCATCACGGGCTTTTTAATCTTGAAAGAAAAGGGAATTTAATAATTACTTTTAAACTCGAAGAAAACCTGATCATCGGTATGATCGAAGATGATGGTGTTGGGAGAAAAAAAGCAAATGAGCAAAATCAACAAATCAGAAAAGAACATGTATCGCGAGGCTTGGAAATTATCAAGGAGCGCATCCAGGTTTTAAATTCAATGGAAGGATTAAAAATTGATGTACAGATCATTGACAAAATGAATATAAACAAGGAGGCAGAGGGCACACTGGTTATTATTAAAATCCCAATTTAAAACAGTTAATTATGATAAATGCAGTGATTATTGATGACGAGGAGCTGGGGCGCACCATGCTCTATAATATGCTAAATAAATATTGTAAAAATGTGAATGTTGCAGGACAAGCATCATCCGCCAACGAAGGTTTTGAATTAATCAACAAAGTATTTCCTGATCTGGTTTTTCTCGACATTGAGATGCCGGGTGGATCGGGTTTTGACCTGTTAGAAAAAATAGCAGATAAAAATCTGGGAATTATTTTTACAACAGCATATAACCAATATGCAGTAAAAGCCTTCAAGTTTAATGCAATTGATTATTTACTAAAACCGATCAATATTGAAGAATTAATCTCTTCAGTAAATAAAGTTACCGACAAAACCTCAACTACAAATTTTAAGAGCTCTATAAAAAATCTGATTGAAAATTATAATTCACCAACCAATAAAACAAACAAAATAGCTTTGCCAACACAAGGTGGATTAGAGTTTGTTGAAATAAAAGATATTATTCGTTGTGAAGCTGACGGGAAATATACGTTCTGCTTTTTAAGCTCTGGAAAAAGACTCCACTCTACAAGGGGACTGAAAGACTTTGAAGAACAATTAAGTTCCTATAATTTTTGCAGAATTCATCACGCCCATCTGGTTAATCTCGATCATATCAAAAATTATTTCAAAGGAGAAGGAGGATATGTGTTAATGAGCAATGGCGATAATGTAACGGTTTCGAAAAGAAAAAAAGAGGTCTTCCTAAAACAATTGAATAAAATATAAAAAAAAAGAAAAGATGCCAATCCATTTCCGGAAAGGCATCTTCTCTTTTATTAAGTAAACAAATTTTTATTCAGCTACCTGAACCATTTTAAACGGCACATTGATAATTGCCTGGTAATCTTCACCGGCTTCCAACATATCTTCGTCATCTTCTTCGTAATACCAATTTATTGTAACCTGACTTCCGCCTTTATTAATTGCTTCTAATTTCTTAAACACATCTAAAATACATTTAGAAGAACTTGTGTTAAAATATTCAAGTTGAATATTAACATTTGTTGCAGACTGTGGTTTGCCTGCATATTTTTCTAACCAATCTACCAACGGTTTATAAAACTCGATTGAGTTTTCAGGAATCGAACGTCCTTTAATTTCTAAAAATCCTTTACCTGTATCAAAAGTGATGGTTGGAGTTTTTGGTGTTCCTTCAATTGAAATTGTTTCCATATGCTTTTTGTTATTGAGAAATTTTAATATTTAAACTAAAAAATGAATGCTTGTCATCTACCGGAAAAAAACTGAAATTTAATTTTTCACCTGTCTTGCGTGCAATGTCTATCATTCCTAATCCTCCTCCACCTTTCAGGGACATTTCACCATTATTTAAAACTAATTTATAATACTCTTTCAATTCTTCTTTAGAAAGTAAATTAATATCTTCCAAACGTTTTCTTAATCCCTCTACACCTGAGTTATTAATATAATTTCCAGTAATAATATTATATTGATTATCAATTTTCCCGATCATAAAAATTGCAGAACGTATTTTATCACTTTGATTAGGAGCTATTTCATCCATATGATGATAAAGGTTTTGAAGACACTCCACCAATACGTTATAAACTTTCTTTTTTATTTTTGGTTCTTCCTGCAAATTATCCAACTTCGATTCCATTATTTGCAAAATGGATGTAAGTAATTCAGAGGTAATATCGCCTTTAAAAGAGAGCATAATATTATTACGCTCCATTTTATCGTAGAAATCATATATGTCTAACATCATAAGATCTTTATTTTATCGATATTATTATTTGTCCTGAATTAAAATTAAGCAAATATAGAAATAAGTTTAAATAATCAAACAGTAGATTTTTAATTTTTAATACAATTTATTCAAAAAAAATGATTAACAGGTTTTTTTGTTAATTCATGGTAAATGTAAAGGTATTCCCATTTATTGTCAATGTTGCCTGATTATCGCAATTTCCACTACCAAAATCAACAGTACGTGTTGCGTATCCATCAGGAGTCAAATCAACTCTACCGGACTCGATCCAACTGCAGGAAGTACGTTTAACAATATTTGTTGTAATAACGGAAGTATAAGCCAAACCATTACGATTTTTGCCATTCGCACTTCCTGACAAAGAGTAAACATCATCATAAAAATTCAAAGGAGTTGCATTTCCGGCTGTCTGGGTAATCGTACGGTTACAGGCCCATTCCATGGTCCAGCTGGAGTTGGTAACAACGCCATGATAAACCTGGGTAGTAAACGCTGATGGGGCACTATGTATGAATTTAATACTATCTGTACTGTATGAAACCCCATCCACAGAATAATTAGTCAAATTAACTTTAATATAACTTCCAACCAAATGCCAGTAATTTGAAAACACACAGGTTAATGTACCTTTTCTGGTTTTATGATCAATTGAATCATAACATCCTGTTGTTCCATAATCGATGGTCATAGTTACAGGAAATCCATTTAAAGTATCGGCAGGATCAATTACTATGGTTGGGCAAGATGAACGCCCATAATCCATTAAACTTTTTACTCCCTGCTCCCTGATGCCAAATCCATTAACGGTATTCATGGTTCGGGTAAATTCCCCTTCGCAAAAACTATTATCTACAGACGATTGGGTTTCGGTATCGGGCTTTTCCTTTTTACAGGAATTTAGTGTAAACACCAGTCCGCCAAGGACAACAACTGATAAAAATAATATTCGTTTCATGTTCGTTTTTTTTTAATACTATAATCTTATCCAAGGAACAAATTTAGTGAAATTTAAATTAATCTCATATCAATTATTAAAACCTGATTCCGATTATTAATATATCATCTACCTGCTGGTAATTTCCTCTCCAATTCTCAATTGTATGTTCTAATTCGATTGCTTGTTCCTGCATTGTTTTGTTCTGAACTGAAAGTAAAAGTTCATTGTATCGTTTCACCATGAATTTTTTCCCTTTCTCCCCACCAAACTGATCGGCATAACCATCAGACGACATATAAATAGTATCCCCTTTATTTAATTTTATGGTATTCGATCTGAATTTGCGTTCGGCCTCTAATTGTGAACCTCCGATTGGATATTTATCGGCTTCGATTTTTTCGAGCTTGCCATTATTAATAATAAATAAGGGTCTGAATGCCCCTGCAAATTGTAATTCACTATTTTTTTCATCAATTGTACAGAGTGCAAGGTCCATTCCATCACTTGTATCAACAATATTTGTCCCTTGCTTCAATGCATTCTGAACACCTCGGTGAAGTAAATTTAAAATTTGGTCAGGTTCAGTTATTCCATTCTCAGAAATTATTTGATTCAACAAATTATGTCCGATCATACTCATGAATGCACCGGGAACACCATGACCTGTGCAATCTACAGCTGCGATGATTTTTTTCCCATTTTTTAAACCAAACCAATAAAAATCCCCGCTTACAATATCCTTCGGTTTATAAAGAATGAATGCCTGAGGGAAATATTTATAGATCTGTTCCAATGGGGGTAAAATGGCTAATTGAATACGCTTTGCATATTGAATGCTACTTGTAATATCTTTGTTTTTCTGCGCCAGTTCCTGTGTCCGCTCCTCCACTTTTTCTTCTAATATTTTATTTTCACGTTTTATTGCATTTGTACGATATTTGAAAAAGCCCCAAAAGCAGCTAATGATAAACACCACACACAAAACAAAAAACCATTTTGTTTTCCAAAACGGAGGTTTGATGTGAATAACAAGTGTGGCACCTTCGTTGTTCCAGACTCCATCATTATTTGCAGCTCTTACCCGGAAAACATAATCCCCACCGCTTAATTCGGTATAACTGGCATAATGCTGTGTACTTGGAGGAGACCAATCAGCATCAACACCTTCCAGCATATAAGAGTATTTATTTTTTCCGGGCATCTGATAGTCAAGTGCAGCAAAATCAAAGGAAAAGAAGTTGTCGCGCCAGGAGAGTTCAAGATATTTTTTATCGTAAATTGCTGTATCTAAATTTACTTCCTTACCAAAACGCTTATATGAAATAATCCGTACCAATGGAATATTAGGATTGTCAGTAATTTTTTCCGGCTTAAACGTGTTGAATCCATTCACACCACCTAAAAATATTTCTCCCGATTTAGATTGAAAATAGGCTCCCTGGTTATACTCCAATCCCTGCACCCCATCATTTACATCATAATTCCGAAATGCGGAACCATTTTCATTTTTTACAAAGGGGTTAAATTTTGAAACCCCTTTATTGGTACTCATCCATAGGTTTCCTTTAGCATCAGCCAAAATGCAATAGATATAATCGTTCGGCAAACCATCTTTTTCAAAATAATGATCAAAATGTTCTGTTTTAGGATCCATTTTATTTAACCCATTTGTGGTCCCGAACCAAATGTTTCCTTGCCGGTCCTCAAACGTACAATTCACTGCATTGGAACTGATGCTGTTCTTTTTTTCATCGCGGACAAAGGCTTTAAAAATTCCTGTTGCCGGATCAAATTTATTTACTCCACCACTTTCGGTAGCGATCCAGATATTGTTTTTGCTATCTTCAAATATGTTGAAAATATTATCATCATTCAATCCATTTTCTGTGGAATAATTTTTGAATTTTTTAGTGGATTTATCATACACATAAGCTCCTCCGCCATATGTTCCAATCCAGATATTATTTTTCCGATCCTCGAAAATGCACATCACTGTGGCTGAATTTACAGGATCAAATTCGGGATATGAAATTATTTTCTTTGTTTTCTTATTATAGGATGAAAGGCCGCTACCCCATGATCCTACCCAAATGTTGCCTTCTTTATCCTCACAAAGAGATAAGATCGAATTGGTGGTCCCAGTTGATAATTTTGGATACTGTTGATAGGTATTGGTAGCTCTGTCAAGTGTTGTAAGTCCTCCATTTGCTGTACCGATCCATAACAAACCATCAGCATCTTCTAAAAGGGATAAAACGGTGTTACTTTTTAAACCATTATCCGAATCAGAATTTTTTTTATAATATTTAAACTTATTGGATCCACGAAAATGAGCATTTACGCCTCCTCCTTCGGTACCAACCCACATGGTACCAACGTTATCATAATAGATGCATTTTATCTGATTGTTATTTAATCCACTTGGATTTTTTTCATTATACCCCAAATGTCTGAAGGAACCTGTTTTTTTACTATATACATCGATCCCGTTACCATAGGTTCCAAACCATACTATTCCGTTTGCATTTTCGGCAATGCTCATTACCTGATTATTAGATAAGCCACCCTCCTCTTTTCTTAAATTTTTTAAAAATTTACCTGATCCGGGGTCAAACACTTGAATTCCTTCTCCATAAGTACCGATCCAAAAAATACCATCTTTATCCTCATAAATACTACGTATCTTATTACTATTTTCATGTAGTAATTTGCCATGTGTATCCAGCTCGAAATAAGTTTCGAACTTTCCGGTTCTTTTATCAAAAGAATTTAGTCCGCCTCCATAAGTACCTATCCACAAACGACCATCTTCGCCCTGATGCAAGCACCAGGCATTGTTATTGGAGATCGAATTAGCATTATTTTCATCATTCAGATAACGTGTAAATCTGTTTGATTTCCGATCATAGGAATTTAATCCTTCATCTGTACCAAGCCAAATAATACCTTCACTATCTTCTAAAATCGCCCTGATATTATTATTACTTAAGCTGTTATTTATTTCAGACTTTGAAGTATGATGTTTAAACTTTCCGGTAATTAAACTGTATTCATCCAACCCGCCACCGCTGGTTCCAATGAATAGAATGCCCTTTTTATCTTCGTAAAGTGAGTAGATGAAATTATTTGAGAGCGAATTGGAATCAACCGGATTATGCTTAAAAACGGTGATATTATATCCATCGTATTTATTCAATCCATCCTGTGTTCCAAACCACATGAATCCGCGGCTGTCTTGCAACACACAATTTACCACGCCCATCGACAATCCCTGATCGGCAGTGATATGACTAAATTTTAATTCTTGTGCAGAAGCATAATTAAAACTTCCTAAAAGAAGTAAAACAATGAAGAGTAGTTTGAAATAGTTTAATGCTCTTTTAAAAAACATATATGATATTTAAAAGTAAAGATATAAAATTCAATTTCATCCTATGAAATTATGGGGTTTATTTTGAATATGCGTTATGAATTAATTGAGATGCGGTTTTGATTTATCAAGGTAATTTAACTGTGTGAAGAGTGTCAATTCCGACCATAGCAGTGGAATCTTTATATTTAGTACTCATATATTGCAAGCGGGTATAAAGATTTTTCCGTGGAGTTTACACTGAGTAAAGTCGAAGTGGTCAGAAATGACAAAGTGATTAAAAAAAATGTTTCAAAAAAATTAAACAGCCTTTATGTGCTTTAATACCCATTCTAAATATATTATTTCCGAAATTTAGCCCAACACAATCTCGATGTATCTGCTTCAACGCAGAATGCTCGAAATGGCACCAGCGCTGTCATTTCGAGCGGAGTCGAGAAACGAGCGAGGCAATTTAAATTGGACTAGTTTATACTGGTAAATGGTATAATTAATAAAAAAACAATCAACCTTAATAATTTCTATTTTTGTACAAATCAAAAAAAGTGTCAGAAAGTAAACATGTCAACTGGTTTGAAGATTGGTTCAACTCCGGCTATTATCATATTTTATACAAACACCGTAACTGTAATGAAGCGGAATTATTTATCGATAATCTGATGAACTTTTTGCAACCGGAAAAAGAGGCTCGGTTTCTTGATCTGGCTTGTGGCAAAGGAAGACATGCAATTTATCTGAATCAAAAAGGATTTAATGTAACCGGAACAGATCTGGCCGATGAGAGTATAGCAGAGGCATCGAAATTTGAAAATGAAAAACTAAGTTTCTTTGTTCATGATATGCGCAAAGTTTTTCGAATAAACTATTTTGATTATGTGTTGAATTTATTCACCAGCTTCGGATATTTTGAAAATGAAAAAGATGATTCTGATACAATAAATGCTATATATAAAGCATTAAAACCAAATGGCGTATTTGTTTTTGATTTTTTTAATGTGCAAAAAGTAATTGCCAATCTGGTTGATACTGAAACAAAAACGATTGATAACATTGAATTTAAGATCACACGACATATTCAAAACAATTTTATTATCAAAAATATTTTAGTTACAGATAATGGCAAGCAATTTTCTTTTCAGGAACGAGTAAAAGCGCTTACATTAACCGATTTCGAGAAATACTTTGTCGCTAACAAACTTAAAATAGTACATTTGTTCGGCAATTATCAATTGGAAAAATACAATGAATACAGTTCCGACAGATTGATAATCATTGCTAAAAAAGAAGCATAAGAAATATGAATTTTTTAATGTACATAATCCTTTTTTTATCTGTTATCATTAGCGGAATAAGTGTTTTGTTTATTAATATCAGCAGCAGAAATTTAAAACTTATCCTTTCCTTTAGTGGTGCCTTTTTGTTCGCCATTTGTGTGTTACATCTTATTCCCGAAATTTATATTTCGGGAACTCCTAATATTGGTATATATATTCTGATAGGATTTTTTGCTCAGATCTTACTGGAGTTTTTTACCGAAGGTATCGAGCATGGTCACATTCATGTGCATAATCATAACGGACACAACCATCAGGCATTTCCATATGCGATGATGATCGGACTCTCTATCCATTCTTTTTTAGAAGGGATGCCACTTTCCAATACAGGAACAGATACACACAACTCCTTGCTTACCGGAATAATCATGCACAACATTCCTATTGCAATGGCTCTAATGACCATGCTTTTGCAATCGCACATCAGTAAAAAAACTGCCATTTTCTGGTTAATTGTATTTGCATTGATCACACCACTAGGCAGCTTTACAAGCTATGCTATAGGTGAAAATATGATAGGGAATATCTCTATTTATTTTGATAGAATAATGGCTGTAGTAGTAGGGATTTTTCTGCATATTTCCACTACCATTCTTTTCGAGTCGAGCGAAAATCACCGATTCAACCTCATTAAATTTATTGTGATTTTAATGGGTGCCGGGTTTGCGATTGTTAGTATGTAAAAGGATTTAATTTGCAATCCGAATCAATTAAATCGATCTAATTATTCTTCTTTAATCAGATAGTATATATGTTAAGTTTTTTACTAACGCTAATCTGGTAATGATGCGATGTGTATTATGGGAACGCGGATCCTCGCGAGATTGATAAGATTAAAAATGATTGTTATAACGTAAGAAGTTAATATTATCCTTGTGATGAATATGATTAAATTCCATGAGTAATTTAAGATCATAAAAACTCAGCAAAATATCCATTAATTTTCAAATTTAATTTTGTTACCCAGACCAGGGTGTTGTTTTAATTCATTGGCAAACACTCGCTTTATTAATTGTGTAGCATAATACAAATGCTGCTCCGGACTTAATGATTTCAACCACAAGTAATTATCATTTTCCTGCTCCTCAAAAGATTTATGAAACTGTATGCGCCCTTCTCCATAAGATTGCATAAACGCTGTTGCATTTAAAACGTAGTTTATAGTATTCAATTAACAGAGGATTAAAAAAAGCTAATACCTCTGTTCGATATTTATTTTGTGGCGTTTCCCTGCGGGTCGGGCTATCCGCTGCAATCTTTTGTTCGTTCCTCTCAAAAGGATTTCCGCTGCTATCCCTAACGCATGTCTGCTAAATCATAATCATTGATTGCTGCTAGAATCCATTCCAATATTTCAAAGAACAAGAAAAACTTCTGTGTACCGCATATATTAGCTATTTCTATGTCAAAAAAACAAAAAAAGCACCCTTACAGGTGCTTTCTACTTTATATTCAAAAATTATTAATTCAATTTCGCCAAGACATCTTTGATTGCCATAAAATCCGGTTGTTGTCCTGCATCTTCCAGCACTTCAGCATAACGAACCACTCCCTCTTTATCAATTACAAATGCAGAGCGCTTTGAAACACCTTTCATTCCCAAAACAAACTCTTCATACAATGCTCCATAAGCTGCTGAAGCCTCTTTATTAAAATCCGATAATAAAGGGAAATTTAAATTTTGTTCCCCTTTGAATTTCCCTAATGTAAAAAGAGAATCTACAGAAATAGCAAGCACTTGTGCATTTGCAGTATTATAACTTGCAATATCATCGCGGGTAGCACATAATTCAGCAGTACACGTTCCGGTAAATGCTAAAGGGAAAAATAATACTACTACATTTTTGCCATTGAATTCTGCTACTGAAACAGCTTTTTTATCCGTATCATTTAGGGTAAATAATGGCGCTTTTTGGCCTACTTCTATTTTCATGATTAATGTTTTAAGTGTTATTTGTATATTTAATTTTCGGGCGCAAAGGTAAATATTGTTTGCGAAAAAACATGATTAATATCATGATATTATCCGCACTTTTTGTAACTTCGTAACCTGAAAATTTTGTTAAACCAATAAAACTTAAAAATATGTCACTAGTAGGAAAAAAAGCACCTTCATTTAAGGCGCAAGCAGTAGTAAACGGAGGAGAATTTGTAGAAAATTTTTCTCTTGATCAATACATTGGAAAAAAACATGTGATCATGTTTTTCTATCCTAAAGATTTCACATTTGTTTGTCCAACCGAATTACATGCATTTCAGGAGAAATTAGCCGAATTTGAAAAACGCAATGTTGCTGTTGTAGCTTGCTCTACAGATACAGAACAATCACACTGGGGATGGTTACAACAGCCAAAAAACCAAGGTGGAATTCAAGGAGTAAAATACCCGATTGTAGCAGATACAACAAAGATTATCTCCATGAATTTTGATGTTTTATTTGGCGAATATCAAGTGGATGAAACGGATACTTTGATTGCAAACGGACCAATGATCGCATACAGAGGGTTGTATCTAATTGATAAAAACGGAATTGTTCGTCATCAGTTGATTAACGACCTACCATTAGGACGAAGCGTAGATGAAGCATTACGCATGGTGGATGCTTTACAGTTTTTCGAAGAAAACGGTGAAGTATGTCCTGCAAACTGGCAAAAAGGTGATGCCGCCATGAAAGCTACTCATGATGGTGTTGCAAATTATTTAGCTAAACACTAAATACTACGAATTACGAATGATCGAATTACGAATGATTCTTTTGCTTGTAGTTTTTCATTCATATAATACAATGGTGTTATTTCGACCGGAGCAAAGCTGGTTAGTCGGAATGGCATTTTATTAACACTTTTTATCATTAAAAAAAAGCGCCTCGGTGAAAACCAAGGCGCTTTTGATTTATATTTGCTCATTATTAATAACTAAAACAATGAACAAAAATTTTTCTTTACTCCTGAATGTTGTATTAATTATTGCTGTCGCAGTATTATATTACTTACACTTCTCCACCTGCAAACAAACCTGTGAATCAACAGTTCAACATGATTCAACTGCTGTCACCAAACCAATAGTGCTTAGTCCGAAAGAAATTAAAGCATCAAAAATTGTGTATGTAAACCTGGATGTATTAAATGAAAAATATGAATATATTAAAGATCTAAGTAAATCTGCAAAAGCCGAACAACAAGCATTGGAAGCAACTTACCAGACAAAAGCAAAAAAATTACAGGAAGATTATTCCATGTTTCAACAAAAAGCACAGCAGGGATTATTGTCAGAAAACCAAGCCAATACAGAGCAAGAAGCTTTAATGAAAAGAAAAGATGAACTGGATCAACTGGAAGCAAAATCGCAAGCGATGATGGAAAAAATTCAGGAGAAGACCGATGAAATGAATTCGAACATGAAGGAATATATTAAAGAATATAATAAACAAGGTAATTATAATTATGTTTTTGCTTTCAGCGAAGGCCCGCTAAGTCCATTATTATTAGCCAACGACAGCCTTGATATTACCAATGATATCCTGGAAGGTTTAAATGCACAATACAAAGCGAAAAAAGGGAAGAAATAATTTAGTGATGTATTAAATTTCTCATCGTTTTCTTAGAACACATCTAAAAGTTTTTCGCACGTCCTGATCATTTTTCGAAAAAGAAAAACACTACCATTGACGTGTTTTATAATTGGCTCTGTTTCAATTTAATTTCATCTCCCTGCCTCATTCTCCAAAGGAGTTCTTCGGACAAATGGGGACATAATCCTGCAAGTAATGAAATAGACGTGATTTTATATTGCTTTTTTTGAAAAAAAATTACTACTCGAACTGACAACTCACAGTCACTTAGAGTTTGACCCCATACGTGTTCGAAACCTTCCACAAGCCTTTGTTTATAATAAAAGGATAAAGTGTGATTTGAAAACAGTTGTAGTTTTTAATAGGACTGTAGGACAAGTTATTAAGATTAATGACTGAAAATACTTTTGATGAATTAGCAATAGAAACGAAGGTCGATTTTCAGTGTGGCGGTAATCCTAATAAAGCAAAACACTTATGGAACACTACTTAATTAGAGTCTGTTCATAATGTAAAAATTAGCCGCAGATTCGCAGATTAAAATTGAACTACTACGCACTTTTTTGCCACAGATCATGCTGATTTTCGCGGATTATCCGCCAAGCGGATTCCTTTTTAATCTGCGAATCTGCGGCTTCTATTTTTTTGTTTTAATTTAATCCCACTCTATGGACAGACACTAATTAGGTTTCGAACACTTATCGTTGAAAACCCGTGCCTGCAATTAATTCAAATAACTCTTCGCTTTCTCCAATGCCTTTGAAATTCCTTGTGAGTTAGTTCCACCGGCAGTTGCATAAAATGCTGCACCACCACCGCCACCTTGTATTTCTTTTCCTAATTCACGAACAATAGTTCCGGCATTTAATTTTTTATCAGCTACTAAATTGTCGGAAATAATAATGGATAAACTTGGTTTCCCTTTTACTTCAGCAGCAAGCACCATAAATAAATTATCAATTTGATTGCGTAATTCAAACGACAGATCTTTTATTGCATCAGCAGAATCCAGGTCAATTTTTTCAGCAATAAAGTTAATGCCATTGACGATTTGTTTTTTTGCCAGTAATTCAATTTTTAATCCTTTTGCTTTCTCGCGAAGCATTTGCTCTATTTGTTTTTGCAAAGCAGAATTATCTTCCAGTAAATTTTGTAAACTTTTCAAAACATCTTTTGGGTTTTTTAATAATGCTTTTACTTCATTTACTAAATTACTTTGTTGATTGAAAAACGCTTCTGATTTCACAGAAGTAATTGCTTCGATACGTCTTATCCCGGCAGCAACAGCGCCTTCTGAGGTTATCTTAAATAACCCGATTTGTCCGGTTGCAGGCACATGCGTACCACCGCATAATTCAATCGAATAGTTTTTATCCCCGCCCGACTGAATGCCATCAGTAGTTCGGACGGGGAATTTCACAACACGTACCACATCGCCATATTTTTCGCCAAACAAAGCCATTGCACCGGCTTTTCGGGCATCATCAATTGGCATCTCTGTGATGTTGGTTGAAATATTTTCACGGATTTTATGATTTACGATCGCTTCAATTTCAGCAATTTCTTCATCTGTTACTTTCGAAAAATGTGAAAAATCGAAACGTAAATGTTCCTCATTTACCAGGGAGCCTTTTTGTTCTACATGCGTTCCTAAAACTTTGCGTAATGCTGCATGTAACAAATGTGTAGCACTGTGATTGTTCTCGGTTAATTGACGTTTTTCAAGATCTACTTTGGCAATAAAAGTATGCGTAAAATTTTCCGGTAATTTATCAGCAAAATGAATGATGATCCCATTTTCTTTTTTTGTATCACTGATAATTATTTTTTCATTGGCTGATTCTAATGTTCCTCTATCACCTACTTGTCCGCCACTCTCCGCATAGAACGGAGTTTTATCTAATACGATTTGAAATTGCTCTTTGCCTTTTGCTTTTACTTTTCGGTATTGAATGATTTTACTTTCACATTCCAATTGTTTGTATCCAACAAATTCGGGCTCCTCATTTTTAATCTTTGACTTTGAACTTTCAACTTCTACCCAATCTCCGGTGTCAATTGCTGTTGCAGCGCGTGAACGGTCTTTTTGTTTTTCTAATTCTATTTGAAATCCTTTTTCATCAATGCTCAAACCATTATCTCTTGCAATCAAGGAAGTTAAATCGAGCGGAAAACCGAAGGTGTCATATAATTCGAAAACAGTTGAACCATCAATTATTTTTTTGTTTTCTTTTATTAAACTGGTGCAAACATTTTCAATTCTTTTCAAGCCATTTTCAAGTGTTCTAAAAAAAGAAGTTTCTTCCTCCTTAATTACTTTTTCAATCAATGATCTTTGAGAGATCAATTCTGGGAATGCTTCACCCATTTGGTTTGCAAGAACATTTACCAATTGATACATAAATGGTTCTTTCAAATTTAGTGATTGATATCCATAACGGATGGCACGTCTTAAAATTCTACGTATCACATATCCTGCACCTGTATTAGATGGTAATTGTCCATCGGCAATGCTGAATGAAATAGCACGAATATGATCTGCAATAACACGCATCGCGATATTGATGGTTAATTGTTCTTTTGTAGTTTCAGCGTTTTCATTTTCCGATTTGTATTTTAATCCGGCTAATTCTTCAATTTTATTCAACAATGGAGTAAACACATCTGAATCGTAATTCGATTGTTTCTGTTGTAAAACCCGGACCAGTCGCTCAAATCCCATTCCTGTATCCACATGTTGAGCAGGTAGCTTTTCCAAACTTCCATCAGCCTTGCGATTGAATTCCATGAATACATTGTTCCATACTTCAATCACTTGCGGGTCGTCATTATTTACTCTTTCTGCTCCACTAATTTTTGCTCTTTCTTCATCAGTTCTTCCATCATAATGGATTTCGGAGCAGGGTCCGCAAGGCCCCATATCACCCATTTCCCAAAAATTATCTTTTTTGTTCCCGCGTAAAATTCTGTCTTCGGGTACAAATTGTTTCCATAGATCGTATGCTTCCTGATCAAAGCCCAATCCATCATCAGCACTTCCTTCGAATACAGTTACATATAAGCGCGATTTGTCAATTTTATAAACTTCAGTAAGTAATTCCCATGCCCAGTTGATTGCATCTTTTTTAAAATAATCGCCAAAGCTCCAGTTACCAAGCATTTCGAACATGGTGTGATGGTAAGTATCAACCCCTACTTCTTCCAGGTCGTTATGTTTTCCGCTAACACGAAGGCATTTTTGAGTATCGGCAACACGCGGAAATTTGATGGGTGCATTTCCTAAAAACAAATCTTTGAAAGGTGCCATGCCGCTATTGTTAAACATCAGGGTAGGGTCATTTTTTACCACCATTGGGGCAGAAGGCACAATGTGATGTCCTTTTGACTTAAAAAAATCTAAAAATGTTTGACGTACTTTGGTGCTGGTTAATTGGTGCATTTTAATTGGTTGATTAAGTGATTTGTTAATTGGGTTAAATTAGTTTGTTTACATTAATGTTTGATGATTCAAATACATTATCCTAAAATTCTAAAGATCCCAATTGGCACATTTGCAAATTTTCAAATTAACGAATTGACTTTTCACTATTGCCTATTCCCTGCAAAAGCGATTGCAAATTTAGTTTATTTGCGTAAATTCGCATTGCTTGAAATAAAAAATTAATGAGCAAGATCCAATATAAATTTAATACCAAGTCATTAACCTACGAAAAAATCACTGTTTCTATCCGAAAAAGGGTATGGCAGTTTTTGTCGTATGTGGCTACCGGTACCGTTTTCGCGACTATTACAATTTTTATAGCCTACAATTATTTTGATTCTCCTAAAGAAAAACAATTAAAACGGGAAATTGAAGAAACTAATCTACAATATGAACTTTTGAATAATCGTGTTGGTCAGATTAGTGAAGTATTGAGTGATATCCAGGAACGTGATAATAATGTATATCGGACCATTTTTGAAGCTGAGCCAATACCTGCGAGCATCCGTGAAGCCGGTTTTGGAGGAGTTGACCGGTATAAAGCATTGCTGGGTTATAATAATTCGGAGCTGATGATTGAAAGCACCAAACGTATTGACCAGATAAGTAAACAGCTTTATATTCAATCGAAATCATTTGATGAATTAGCGAAATTAGTAAAAAATAAAGAACAACTTTTGGCATGTATTCCAGCCATTCAGCCTATTTCTAATAAAAACTTGAAACATGTTCCTTCCGGTTACGGCTGGCGCACCGATCCAATTTATAAAACAGCTGAATTTCATGCAGGATTGGATTTTACTGCTAATACAGGAACTGAAATTTATGCTACCGGGGATGGTATTGTAATTACTGCGGATGCTGCAGCTCAAGGTTATGGAAATCATGTGGTGATAAGTCATGGTTTTGGATATCAGACCTTGTATGGTCATATGAGTAAAATTGCCGTAAAAATCGGTGCTAAAGTAAAACGTGGTGAACTTATAGGTTATGTTGGAAATACCGGGCGTTCAACCGGGCCACATGTACATTATGAAGTTATAAAAAGCGGGGAAAAAATAAATCCGATCAACTTTTTCTTTAATGATCTTTCTCCTGCTGAATATCAGGAAATGATCACTTTAGCTTCCAGACCTTCTCAATCCTTCGATTAATGCTTTCCAAAGATTAATTATGACTAAGAAAGCAATCGGCTTTTATACGGCAACTTCCATTGTTATTGCCAATATGATTGGGACAGGTGTTTTTACAAGCCTGGGGTATCAGGTTTTGGACATAAAAAATGGAAGCAGCATTCTGTTACTTTGGATAATTGGTGGAATTGTTTCCTTGCTGGGGGCATTGTGTTATGCCGAAATAGGAACCACATTTCCTCGTTCAGGTGGAGAATATAATTACTTGTCTAAAATATATCATCCTGCAATTGGATTTATGTCGGGCTTTGTTTCGTCAACCGTTGCATTTGCAGCACCTGTTGCTGCGGCAGCATTAGCCCTGGGGAAATATTCGAACAATGTTTTTGCTGTTGATCCAAAAATTACAGCAAGTTTTGTTGTGATTGCTTTAACGATGCTTCATGCTTTTACGATACATATCGGAAGCAAATTTCAGACTGTTTTTACAGGCATAAAAGTTTTATTGATCATTTTATTTATTGGATGTGGATTTTTTTCGGGGCATACAGGTGATACCGGTTTTGTGTTAAATTCAGCAACATTAGGAGATGTTTCTACTGCCGCATTTGCCATTGCTTTGTTTTTTGTTTCTTATTCTTATTCCGGATGGAATGCAGCATCCTATATAGCTGGCGAAATTGATGAACCACAGCGTAACTTGCCTAAATCATTATTGTTTGGGACAGCAATTGTAACGGTACTTTATGTGTTATTAAATTATATCTTTTTATATACGGCTCCAATTGCTGAGTTGGCAGGAAAAGACGATGTAGGTTTTGTTTCGGCTAATTTTATTTTTGGAGATATTGGAGGTAAAATTATTTCTATTACCATTGCAATTTTACTTGTATCATCCGTAAGCTCAATGATAATTGCCGGTCCGCGTGTTTCTCAAACAATGGGGAGTGACACAAAACTTCTTGCTTTCTTAGGAAAAAAATCAAAAAATAATACCCCGTTTAATGCTACTGTTTTTCAATGTGTAATTTCTTTATTTTTTATTTTTACTGCTACATTTAGTCAGGTAATTACATACATTGGTTTTACTCTCCTGCTGTTTACTTTTTTAACAGTCTTTGGATTATTTATTATCAGGATAAAAAAAATGAATACTTCTGATTCTTTTAAAACGCCATTTTATCCGATAACACCTATTTTGTTTTTAGTATTTAATAGCTGGCTGCTTTATTATGGAATTACCAATAAACCCTATGAATCACTTATTGGTATCGCAACAGTATTAGTTGGATTAGTATTTTATTATCTCAATCAAATTATCTATCATCAAAAAAATGAAAATTAAATTAACAGTAGGGTTTTTGATCACACTTCTTTTTTTTATTAGTTGTGGACATAATACAAATACAAAGGCAGATAAAAATGTGGATAACATTCAAACTACTGATTCAGCCAAAATTAAAATCGGAAGGGAAGAAGTAAAAGTAATTCCTCCGATAAACCCTTTATACGATGATGTTGCAAAATACATTGCAGGAATGACAGTGCAATCTTCCAAGGTTATTGATACTGCACTTACAAACGATCCTATTTGGAAAGAATATGCAACAAATTTCGATAAAAGCTGGAGGAAATTGGATACAACCAAAATTGTTAAAATGAAAAAGTGGAGAGATAAAGAATTAAAAGAGCTGAGCTATAAAACAGTTTTTTATCCTTTTTCAGGAGCTGATTTTTTAAATGGTTTTATTTTTTTTCCGACAGCAGATAAATACATTCTGGTTGGTCTGGAGCCGGTTGGTACTTTACCGGATTTTCAAAAGGGAATGCCGAAAGATTCATTGGCGGCCTATTTTCAAGAGGTAAACCGATCCCTGTATGCCATTATTAATTTTAGTTTTTTTAGAACAAAAAGTATGAAAGCAGATTTTAAAAATAAAGATCTGAATGGCACCATTCATCTTATCCTTTTATTCATGGAAAGAACAGGCAATTCGATCGTGGATATAAAACCTGTTGATGTGAATGAAAACGGAGAAATAAGTCCAATACAAAATGGAACTACAGTTAGCAATAAAGGTGTTGAAATTGACTTTGTGAATAGCGATAGTGTATTAAAAAAGGCGTATTATTTTTCTGTAAATCTGGATAACGAACATTTGAATAAAAACCAAAATTTCACAACATTTATCAATCAGCAAAATGATGTGGTTACTTATATTAAATCAGCTTCATACCTGATGCATGCAAGTTATTTTTCTGCTATTCGTGATCTGATTTTAAATAAGAGCAAGTATGTTTTGGAAGATGATTCAGGAATTCCATATCGTTATTTTAAAACTGACGAATGGACACCAACTTTTTATGGAAAATATTCAGGAGCAATCTCTTTGTTCCCTAATAAATTTCAGAAAGATCTGGATAGTTGTTATAAAAACAATACATCTCCAAAACCTCTTGATTTTGGTATTGGTTACAAGTATAAAGTTGGAGAATCTAATCTGTTATTATTTAAGAAAAAATAAAAACCAGCCTGCTGTTTGAATTTGATAAATACGGAGAAACTAAATTGCGTGGTCAATTGGTTGCGACTAAAAGGAGCGTATCGATAAGCGAAGGGGTAAAACAATCAGCCCAAACACATTGTCGATAGACCTACCTTCCTGAAAAAGAAAGGTTAATCGAACTGACAACCGAATTATGAATAAATGATTTGAACCCAATAAAAACCGGTTCTAACTAATTTTTTAATTTGCTAAGTTTTGAAAACAAATAATCATATCTCCAATTTTTTTCTTTTCACAATTGTTTGCCTACTAGCGAATACATTGGTCTTTAGCCAAACCCAAAAAAAGATTGCGACTAAAATTGTTGAAGATAATTTTATCGAAAATTTTCTGAAACAATATCCTGAAAAATTTAATACGATACTTAAATATCCTGACAAGTATGAAGTACAGATCATCTATACTCAAATAAACAGGGATGAAAAGAATATTCCTTCCTTCCGGCAATATACCTATCGGCTGGACCCCGAAAATTATTTTTATGCTGCAAGTCTTGTAAAACTACCCTGTTCAGCTTTAGCACTTGAAAAAATAAATAATTTGAATATTCCTGAACTAAATAAAAACATACGAATGCAGACCGATAGTGCTGCTGTTTGTCAAAAAAAAGTTATTTATGATGCAACCGCTTTCAAAAATGATCCGACTGTGGCACATTACATTAAACGCATGTTGCTTATAAGTGATAATGATGCTTACGGACGTATCTACGAATTTTTGGGTCAGCAATATATGAATGAAGAGTTATGGAAAAAAGGGTATCCTGATATTCGTATCACTCATCGTTTTGATGCAGCATGTAACACGGCACAAAATAGGAGTACTAATCCTGTTTCTTTTTATAATGATCAGGGGAAATGTGTTTACAGCCAAACAAAACAAACCAACCAAACCGAATTAAGTAATCCTTTTGGTACTGTAAAAAAAGGAATTGGATACATCGATAAGAAGGGCAAACTGCAAATGCAGCCAAAGGACTATACGTATATGAATAACATGTCTTTACAAGACATTACCGAGGTATTGAAATCACTTATGTTTCCTAATTCAGTGGAGGAAAAAAAACGTTTTAATTTAACCAAAGAGGATTATGATTTTTTATATAAATACCTTTCCATGTATCCTCGTGAATCGGATGATCCGAAATACAAGATGAAAGATTTTGAGGACAGTTATAAAAAATATTTTATTTATGGGACCCATCATAAAAAAATTGAAAATGATACCATCAGAATTTTCAATATTGTGGGACAATCATACGGCTATTTGAGTGATTGCGCATACATTGTAAATACAGACAGGAAAATTGAATTTATGTTATCAGCAGTTATTTATGTAAATGAAGATGGAATAATCAATGATGGAAAATATGAATATAAAACAATTGGATTTCCTTTTTTGGCTGATTTGGGAAATTCTTTTTATATTTATGAATTGAAAAGAAAAAAAGAACACTTGCCCGATTTAAGTAATTTTAAAGTTCGATAATAAATTAGATCAATTGCCTTACAAAGAAACTGATACTATTAAATTATACTACACTATTGGTGAAGTAGCTGAAATGTTTCATGTAAACACGTCTCTGATACGCTTTTGGGAAAAAGAATTTGATGTTATCAAACCCAAAAAAAATAAAAAAGGAAATCGTTTATTTACTCCGGAAGACATTGATAATTTCAAAGTGATATACAATCTTGTGAAAGAACAAGGTTTAACCTTAGAAGGAGCAAAAAAATATTTGAAGGATAACCGAAAATCTGTGAAGCATGAATTAAAATCTGAAAAAAGCCATTTTAATATAATTGAAAGCAAATTACATTTAATTAAAAACACGCTATTGGATCTTCGAAACCGATTATAATTTTAATGCTTTTCTTCAAAAAATTAATCGATTTCAAATTTTAGCACCGTTTTAAATTTCTATTTTTTACTACGGCATTTCATCTTCTTGTTGAAAATCAAACCTTTAGCTGTTTTTTTGTCTATTAAATCATTTTAAAATAGATTTGAAAAAAATACTGTTGAATTGTTTGATTTAATAGATAAAGTATTATTTTTGAGCTTTCTTTAAATTTCTATTACATTTAGACCATATTATAAAAACATCATAAAAACACAAGAGGAAATGAGATTGAAACTTTTCACATTCAGAGGAACATTTATACTGTTATCCGCGTCTGCTTTAATAATGAGTAGCTGCGGCAATGAAACCACCAAAGAAACTGATGAACTTCCTCCGGTTGACAGCACGCAAAGTACTATTTTGAATGTAAGTGGTGAAATTTTTAGTATTCCTTCACCAATACAAACAGCTTTTTTAATTAAGAATAGCGGTGCGGCTTATAGCAAAGAAGTAATAAATGCTCCAAGCAAATCAGCTCAATATTCTACTAATTTCTCTAAGGCAATGAATTTAGGTATTTATGGTGCCGATTTAGGTTATGTAACTATTTTTGATCAAACTCAGGATGCAATCGGATACTTGAATGCTGCAAAAAGATTAGCAGATGAATTGGGTGTTGCGGGAGCCTTTGATGCTCAAACAATAGAACGTTTTACAAAAAATCTTGGTAATAAAGATTCGATGCTCGTATTAACCGGTGTTGCTTACCGTTCAAGCGATGCCTATCTGAAAAATAACGACCGCAATGATGTTTCCGGATTAATACTTGCCGGTGGTTGGTTGGAGAGTTTGTTTTTTGCAACTAATGTGTATAAAATTAAGCCCAGTGAAGAAGTAAAACGCAGAATTGCTGAACAAAAAACTTCATTACAAAGTTTAATAAAATTATTAACTCAATACTATAGTCAACCTGAATATACTGAATTTGTTGACAATTTAAACGATCTTTCCTCAGTTTTTGATGGTGTTGAATTTACCTATTCCTATGAGAAACCAACTACTGATGCAGAAAAGAAGGTTACAACAATTAATAGCAAAACAGAAGTGAAAATAACTCCTGAACAAATTGAGTCAATTACACAAAAAACAAAAGCCATTAGAAACCAAATTGTAGAATAATACAATAGCTACTTAAGCAAACTCAATCATTGGACATAATAAAATTATACTAGAATATGAAAAAAGGAATTTTTAAAATGATGTTAGTAATTTGTGGATTAATTATAGTAAACACAGCATCAGCACAAATTTCAGATACAGTTTCAAATATCTGTGCCAGACATCTGGAAAGCCAATTTATTTCTGATGGACAACAGTATAAAGCATTATTGATGAATTCGGATGAAACAGCCGAATTCCATACCACTTTATATGGCGGTACAGTATATCGAATTGCAGCTTGCAGCGGATTAAATGATGGAAATCTTATTTTTTCGGTTTATGATACAGAAAGAAATTTATTATTTACCAATAGCGAATTTAAAAATGCTCCATATTGGGATTTTAAAATCAAAAATTCCCTTGATTGTGTAATTGAAGCAAAACTTAACGGTAGTGCTGCCGGCTCAGGAAGGGCAGTTGTATTAATCGGATTTAAACAACAAAAATAAATTATACTACTAAATCAACTAAGAGGCATTAACTACTGCGGTATTAATGTCTTTTTTTTTCTAAAGATTATTAATTTTTAAGAAATGAGCGAAAGAATATTAAAAGCCTTAATGCAAATGTTTGCAATTATTGCAAGAGTGGATGGTATAAATAATACCGGACGCTTAATAGTGCAATCATTCTTAAAACAACAATTAAATCAAGAATTGGTGGATCAATACCTTGCCATTTTTGATGATTTTTTAGAGGCACATCATTCGGTTACGAAAAAGAAAGATGGTTCAGCAAAACGTACATCGCTTAATTCTGTAAAAGTTTTAAAGATCTGTACTCAAATTAACGCGGAACTTACTCAAGTTCAAAAAGAGGTAGTGTTAATTCGTTTGATTGAATTTATTAATTCAAATCAGGATATTAATGATCAGGAATTAGAATTTGTTTCTACTGTTGCTGAAACTTTTAATATAAAAGACGAAGAGTTTAAAAGAGGTTTAAACTTTATTCAGGCAAAAGAAGAATCCATTCCGGATTCCAATCAAATTCTTGTTATTGACAATAAACTGGAGCATAACTTTGAAAATACAAAACATATTTATGCCGAAGGAATTACAGGACAAGCCCGTATTTTATGGATTTCCAGCGTAAATATTTATGCATTACTCTATTTTGGTAAAAGTGACCTATATCTTAACGGACAAATTTTAACTCAAGGCAAGGTGTTTATTTTAACTCCTGGTTCATCTTTAAGAAGCTCAAAAGTTAAACCTGTTTATTACTCAGATATTCTTAGTGCTTTTATGAGTGATACCACAAAAGCAAAAGTATCTTTTGTTGTCCAAAATTTAGAATACAAATTTACAGGAGGAAAACTCGGCTTACGTGATATTAATTTTAGTGAAGACTCCGGAAAACTAATTGGTATCATGGGTGGTTCAGGTGCCGGAAAATCAACATTGTTAAATGTTTTAAATAGCAATGAAGTTCCAAGTGCAGGTTCTGTAAAAATAAATGGAATTAATATCCACACCGAAAAAGATAAAATTGAAGGTGTAATAGGTATGATTTCTCAGGATGACCTGCTGATTGAAGAATTAACTGTTTTTCAAAATCTTTTTTACAATGCCAAACTTTGTTTTGGTAATAAAAAAGACAAAGAGATCTCAGAAATGGTTGTGGAGGTTTTAACAAACCTTGGTTTGATTGAAACACGCGATCTAAAAGTTGGTAGTCCTTTGGAAAAAACAATTTCAGGCGGGCAGCGTAAACGTTTAAATATTGCATTGGAATTGATTCGTGAGCCTTCCGTTATGTTTGTTGATGAACCAACATCTGGTCTCTCTTCGCGCGACTCAGAAAATATTATGGACTTACTGAAAGAGCTTGCTCTAAAAGGTAAATTGGTATTTGTTGTTATTCATCAGCCATCTTCCGATATTTTTAAAATGTTTGATAAGCTGATGATCCTTGATGTAGGTGGGTATCCGATTTATTATGGTAATCCTGTGGATTCAGTAATTTATTTTAAAACTGTTGTTAATCATGTGAACAGCAATGAAAGTGAATGTATTGAATGTGGTAATGTGAATCCCGAACAGGTATTTAATATTATTGAATCAAAGGTGTTGGATGAGTATGGTAACATCACTCACCATCGGAAAGTTTCGCCAGCTGAATGGAACAAATACTATAAGGAGAAGTTGGAGAAAAAAATTGACAATGTTGATCATTTAACCGAAATTCCTGAAAGCACTTTTAAAATTCCGAATAAACTTAAACAGTTTAAAGTATTTATTACCCGCGATGTTTTGTCAAAGCTGACAAACAAGCAATATTTATTGATCAACTTATTGGAAGCCCCGGTATTGGCTTTTATCCTGGCATACCTCGTTAAGTATTATAATACGGATCTGTCAAATAAAATAGGATACAAATTCCGTGAAAACGAAAATTTACCGGCTTATATATTTATGGCAGTTGTTGTAGCCCTGTTCATTGGACTTACTGTTAGCGCTGAAGAAATTATCCGTGACCGGAAAATCCAAAAACGCGAATCATTTTTGAATTTGAGTAAAGGAAGTTACATTTGGTCAAAGATCATTATCATGTTTGTTTTATCAGCCATACAAACAATATTATTTGTGATGGTTGGCAATTATGTATTGGAATTACACGGAATGACCGGGGCTTATTGGATGGTATTATTCACCACTTCTTGTTTTGCTAACATGCTTGGATTAAATATTTCAGCAAGTTTTAATTCAGCAGTTACTATTTACATTTTAATTCCATTCTTAATCATTCCACAATTATTATTGAGTGGTGTGATTGTAAAATTTGATAAACTCAATCCTAGTATTACATCGCAAAGTATGGTGCCTTTTACTGGTGAAATAATGACATCGCGTTGGGCTTTTGAAGCATTGGCTGTAAAACAGTTTAAGGATAATGAGTACAATAAAAATCTTTACAAATACGATAAACAGAAAAATATCGCAACTTATAAAAAGGATTATTGGTTGCCGGCAATATCAACGAAATTAGAGTATTGCGAAAATAACTTCAAAAAACCTGAAAATAAGGCTGAAGTAATTGATGCCTTAAATATGATCAGTAATGAAATTCGTAAAGAATTAAAAGCTCCCGGAAACGAAAAATTAAAATGTCCCGGCTTAGATAAGTTGAACATCGGATCTTTTAGTCAAACAGTTGCCGCTGAAATTCATAATTTCTTTAATAATACTCTTCGAAATGTTTTTTTAAATAAATTTAAACAAGCCAGTGAATTAAAAGATAAAGCTATCGGGGAGCTGACTAAAGATAGTATATCCACTGCAGCTTTCAGAAACAATCAAGACATGTTTGAAAATGAAAGTTTAAACGACTTGGTAACGAATAAAAATACATTTAATAAAATTTTAGATTTGAATGGTGCTTTCATACAAAAAATGGATCCGATTTATCTTGATCCTGTTGATTCAAATTTTGGTCGTGCTCACTTCTTTGCACCACACAAAAAGTTTTTTGGCAGATATTATAACACTTTTTGGTTTAATCTTTTTGTGATCTGGAGTATGTCTTTTGGATTAGCTATTACCCTTTACTTTGATCTTTTAAAGAAATTTATAAATCTTCTTGAATTTATATTCAGTAAGTTTGGTAGCAAAAAACAATAAATTTTGATAATCAAAAACGGGCTAAGTTTTTTATAAAACTTAGCCCGTTTTTTTGTATAATAAATTAGCTTATATAAAATAGTTTTTTGCTTTTATGCAATTTCAACTAATACCAATTGAAATAGAAAATAGGAGTCCAATCACCCTCTCCTTTTTTCAAGGAGAGGGGATTGGGTGAGGTTAAAAAAGGGACTCTCATTTTATATTCCAATTGGTATAATTCGAAAAATCATGTACTATCAGATGGCTTTTTTTTGAGATTTTTTCCTTTGGTTAAAATGTTTCATATAAATCATGGCATATTCCATATTAAATTGCAGTTATTGGTCAGGCTTAGGTTATTAGAACCCAAAACCACATATTAAGACGCAATTTGTTTTTTTATGTCAAAAAAAAATAGAATTGAGCCGAAATGTGAATTACTTTTTTTGCTCCAAAAGCAGTTTTAAACTATATTCGCAGTCCCAAATATTAAATAATAGAGTTCAAATTAAATAATTTATTCAAAATGAATAGAAACTACAAATTTAAAACACAACTGACTATAATGTTAACGTGTTTTTTAATGGCTTTTACAGGTCTGACTGTTCAAGCTCAGATAGCTGTTACAGTTGATGTTCCAACTAATACAACACCTAATTTAGCTGCAAGTTATACAACACTTGCACTTGCTTTGTCAGATTTAAATGCTGTTTCTGCAATGTCAGGACCGGTAACTTTAACATTAGCTGCCGGTAGTGAAACTGCTCCTGCAACAGGTCTGGCGATTGGAAGTGCTACTTTGAACCCCGTTCTGAGTGCTACAAATACCGTGACTTTGCTTGCGCAAGGCCTAGTTGTTTTGAATGCAGGTGTTGGAACTTCTACCCCAGGAACTGCTGCTCCGGATGGTATTTTTAAAATTACCGGAGCCGACTGGATTACCATTGATGGAATAACTTTCACCGATGGTAATGTTACAAATCCCGCTACTATGGAGTTTGGGCTTGCTTTATTCAAACTTAGCTTGTCGGATGGTGCACAAAACAATACTATAAAGAATTGTATATTTAATATGCAACGGATCAATAATGCTTCCGGTTCGGCTCCAATGATTGAAGGTGCTGTGAGTATTTTGATGATCAATTCAATATCAACTGCTGCTACAACCGCATTGGCACCGACAACAGCTGCCGGTTCCAATTCTAATAACAAATTCTATTCAAATATAACGAATGGTGGTAACTACGGGATGGGCCTGATAGGGTATGCAGGAGCAAGTCCTTTTACAGCTTGTGATTTTAATAATGATATTGGTGGAACCTCATTAGCCACAGGAAACAACATATTAAATTATGGTGGAGGTGCGGCAGCGAATCCTGCAGCAGCTATCCGCACGTTAGCTCAATATGGAATAAACATTTCTTACAATACCGTAAATAACAATAATGGCAGTGGTGTTAATCATGCTACTACTTTACGGGGCATTTATTTGAATACTGCTGTGAGCGCCTCTGCTACCATAAGCAATAATACAGTAACAGTCCTGTCCGGTGCAATAACATCAGCTTTAACAGCTATTGAAAATGCTTCGGGTTCAACAGCTGCTTCGAATACTATTACAATAAATAATAACACCATAACAGGTTGTTCCTACTTAACAGCAACTACCGGAACGTTTACCGGTGTGTTGAATACTGCCTCACCTGCCACTTCAGCTATTTCAGGAAATACGGTTACAGGAACTATAATGGGAACTTCCGGAGTCGCTTCTGTTTGCATTTTCCAAGGATTATACCAATCCGGAGGTGCTGTAAATACAACAATTAATAACAACACCATATCTGGAAATGTAATATACAACCAGGGTGGAACCATGTATTGTTTACGGGCCGGAACAACAATGTTGAACATTTTCGGTAATATTATTTATGCCAATACAATTCCTTTGAACGCTGGAACTCTTGCAGGTATTGTTCATGGTATTTATGATTTGTCATCACCTACCCTTGAAACAATAACTAATAACACAATTTACAATCAGTCTGTAACCGGAAGTACCACCAGCACAACTTCAATTATTTCCGGAATATATTTAAATACAACTGCTTCTTCAGTAAAAAGTTGGAGTGGAAACACCATATATGGTTTTTCTTATTCTAATAGTTCAACCGGTGCTGCATCTGTTTATGGTATCTATAGTGCATCCGGAGCTACTATAAATATATTAAAAAACAAAATAGTTGATTTAAGTGCAGCCGGAGCAGGTTCAATTGTTTCAGGGATTTATATCAGTTCCGGAACAACAGTAAATGTTTACAACAATCTTATTAGTGACCTTCGAACACCTTCTGCCAATGCTGCAAATCCTTTAAATGGTATCAACGTTATCGGAGGAACAACGGTAAATGCATTTTATAATACCGTTATGTTAAGTGGAAGCAGTACCGGAGCGCTGTTTGGTTCAAGTGCAATTTCAGCATCAACAACCCCGACACTTACTTTGCGAAATAATATTTTTATTAATAACTCAGGTTTTATGGGAGCAGGATTAGCAGTTGCATATAGAAGATCAACTGCTACATTAACTTCTTATGCTGCCGCTTCAAATAATAATTTATTCTATGCAGGAACCCCTTCCGCATCTAATTTAATATTTACTGACGGAACAACTCCTCAACAAACAATTGCCGGTTACAAAGCAGCCGTTACACCAAGAGACGCAAATAGCTTTACCGGAGAAGTTGCATTTACTTATGGTACTCCCGGTTCTTTCTTTATCAGTTTAACCGGTTCCAGTTCTGATTTCTTACGCCCTGTGGCCGGTATTACAACTCAGGTTGAAAGTGGTGGAAGTAATATTTCAAGTCCTTTAATAACTGATGATTATTCTGGCCTGACTCGTGCCGGAAATGCCGGGTATATTGGTACTGGAACAAATCCGGATCTTGGTGCGTATGAATTCGAAGGGATTTCCCCTGCACCAATTATTGTATTTACTTCAGCCACACCAACTCTTGCCCCTTCTCTTTGCACAAAAGCAGACAGAGCAATTGTGGTTGATATCACTACTTCTACAGGAACTATCACTGGAGCAATATTGAATTATTTTCATAATGGGGTCGCTCAAACCCCTATTACAATGACAAATACTGCTGGTAGTTCATGGACAGGTACAATGTTAGCCCCGACAATTGGGAATGACAATGTTGCCTGGTCAGTTACAGCAACAAATTCACTGGGTTTGAATACAACATATACAGGCACAATTTATTCCGATGAGCCAACTACAGGTGTTACAGCAAGTGCAAGTGCTTCTTTAACTACAGTTTGTAACGGAAGTCCGACTGTGTTAAGCGTTTTGTTTTCTTCTACAGCAACTCCAGCTTACACGACACCACCTGCAGTATCTAATCCAACAACTGATGAAGATTTAGGAAATATCACGATCACTAAAGGTGCTGCTACAATTTTAAATAATTCATCTGTAATTAATTCATTAACAGGAACAATTGGACTTGCAACAGGGACAGCAGGTAGTTATTCAGACTTTTCATCTTTCGGTCCTTATAATATTAATGCAGGTCAAACCTATAATTTCTCAATTTCTACTTTACAGGCAGCAACTGCTTATGGTAATGCGGTTGGTATTTATATTGACTATAATAGAAATGGCTTATTTACTGATGCCGGTGAGGCTGTTTATGTTTCTTCAACAACTACTTTAGGTGCTCATACAGAAACAGGTTCATTTATTGTTCCTGCGACAGCAAGTATTGGAAGCACTCGAATGAGAATTGTTGTTAATGAGGATCCTGTTACAGGACCAAACATGGCAGTTAGTTGGGGTGAGTATGAAGAATACACATTATCTATTCAACCAAGTGCAACTTATTCATGGAGTGATGGGACTTCAACTGTTGGTATTACTAATCCATTAACAGTAAGTCCAACCACTAATACTACATACACTGCAACTGCAATTTTATCAGGTTGCCCTATTGTTTCAAATTCTGTTGCAATATCTGTTTTGCCTTTACCAACTGCACCAACAGCAACCAACAGTATTCAATGTGGAACACAAATACCTTTAGCTTCTGTTGCTTCTGCTGCAGGTGTTGATGGAACAGGAACATTTAACTGGTACGCAAATGCTACCGGGGGACTTGCTTTACAATCAAGTACTGCCACTACATATGGTTCCTCAATTGCCGCCACAACTACTTTGTATGTTTCTGAATCCGGAGTAAACACATGTGAAAGTGCAAGAACACCCGTTACAATAACAGTAGGGTCGCCACCTGCGTTAACATTAAGTTCAGCAACTATATCAATATGTACGGGAGCAACATCTTCTGTAATAACTGTCACTTCTACTGTCGCTGATTTTGATTCATACGTTTGGGCTCCTGCAACAGATGTTAGCGGAACTGAAATCTCAGGCTGGACATTTAACCCAAGTGCAACAACAACTTATACATTAACAGCCGGTAATTCCGGTACCGGTTGCGCAAACACCACAACCATTATTGTTACAGTTAATGAGTTGCCACTTATTACTTCAGTTACCACATCAGTGGAACCACTTTGTGCAGGAGATTCAACTACCTTAACTGCAGTTAGCATTCCTGCTGTAAGTGGAACTGCAACAATTGGTGCAGGTGTTTCAAGCGCAACTACTTATGATAATCCTTTCTTCAGTAATTGGTCACACACGCAGGAGCAAATTTTAGTGAAAGGAAGTGAATTGGCTGCTGCAGGTTTAGTTGCAGGGAATCTTACTTCTTTAGGGATTGTAGTAACTGCCGGAACTACGAATATGCCTGATTTTGCTTTAGGTATTCAAAATACAGCTTTAAATGCATTGAGTACTTTAACAACATCCGGATTTACCACTGTATATACAAATGTAAGTGGTGTAACACCAATAATAGATACTAATACCATTACTTTCAGCACACCATTTAATTGGGATGGTTCTTCTAACATATTACTTAAATTTTGTTGGGGAAATAGTGGTACAACTGCCACTCAATCAAATACTGTAAAAGCAGATGTAACAAGTTACGTAAGTAGCCTTAATGCCCACAATACCACAGCAACATCGGGGTCATCTATTTGTTCAGGCAGTACACTTTATTTATCTTATTCAAAAAGACCTCAGTTTATTTTTGGTGGCCAGGTTGGCGCCAATTTAACCTCAACATTAAACTGGTTATGGTCACCATCAACCGGATTGAGCGGAACAACAACTAACGTTGTGACTGCTGGCCCAACATCAACATTACTTTATACTGTTACTGCTACAAATCCATCAACAACCTGTAGTTCAAGTCAAACAGTTAATGTTACTGTAAATCCAAAACCAACAGCACCTGTAAGTGGAAACATAACGCAATGTGGTACTTCAACTCCTATTCCTGCTGTAAATTATGTAACGGAATTAAACGGCTATACTACACCAACCTTTAATTGGTATAGTGCTGCGACAGGTGGAACAACAGTATTAAGCACAACAGACAAAACAGTATCACCAACTTTAGTTTTGGGTGTAAATACTTTTTATGTAACTGTTACAAATCCAACTACAGGTTGCGAAAGTGATAGAACACCAGTTACTATTACAGTAAATACTCCTCCTGTATTTTCATTAAGTAGTGCAAGCACTTCTATTTGTTCCGGACTTAGTTCTTCCGCAATAACCATTGCTTCAGGAGCTCTTGATTATGATACATATAGTTGGTCACCATCAGCAAATGTATCCGGAAATTCAACTTCAGGCTGGATCTTTAACCCAACAACAACTTTAACATATACATTAACTGCTTTTAACAGTGTTAGTGGTTGTATAAATACCGTCACTGTTGTAGTAACGGTAAATCCTCTGCCTTCTGCAGTTACAATAGCACCAGCAGGTCCAATGAGTATTTGTAATAATGCAATCCAGAATTTAACTGCTTCAGGAGGTTCATTTAATAATGTTTCCATTTTGAATGAAAACTTTAATGGAGCCACCAATACCTGGACAACAATTAATAATTCAACAGGTGGTACTCCTGCAAGTGCAGCATGGACCTTAACTGCGGATGGCTATGTTTATACAACTTATGGTACCTGGCATTCGAATGATAATTCACAATTCTATTTAACAAATAGTGATGCTCAGGGTTCAGCCGGTACAACATCTACCTTGTTAGAATCTCCATCATTTAGTACCGTTGGATTTTCATCAGCCAATTTAAATTTTTATCATTTCCTATATAATCCTTCTTTGGCAAATGTTGAATATACTGTTAATGGAACAACCTGGACAATCATTCAGGCTTATACAACCACGCAAGGTACATCTGGAGCATTTGTTCAGGCAAGTTTGGTTTTACCGGCAGGAGCATTAAATCAAGCCAGTGTAAAAATCAGATTTAAATTCGAGGATTCATGGGGATATTTCTGGGGAATAGATAATGTTTCTATCTCCGGAACTATGCAACAGGCAATAACCTGGTCTCCGGTAACAAATCTATATTCAGATGCCGCAGCCACAACTGCATATACAGGAGCTGCTTCTCCAACTGTTTATTTTAAATCAAACACGTCTGGAGGTCCGGTAACTTACACAGCTACTTCTACATCAGCTTTAACATGTACATCAGCTGCAACTGTTAACTTAACCGTATTGCCTGCTTCAACAAAAACGCAGTCAATAACAGTTTGTGCAGGTGATTCGGTAACGGTAGGAGGTAATACTTATACAACAACCGGTACTTTTATTGATGTAATAACTGCTGGTGCAGCAACTGGTTGTGATAGTACCGTAACTACTAACTTAACGGTAAGTCCGGCTGTAACAAGTACGCAAACATTAATAGTTTGTGCAGGAGTTACAGTAACAGTAGGAGGTAATTCTCATTCTGCTACCGGAACATATGTTGATGTAATAATTGCAGGTTCAGCAAGCGGTTGCGATAGTACAGTAACCACTGATCTAACGGTAAGACCGGCTGTAACAGGAGCACAAACATTAACTGTTTGCGCAGGAGTTTCAGTAACAGTTGGAGCTAATACTCATACAACAACCGGAATATATACAGATGTTGTACTGGGAGGTTCATATACAGGTTGCGATAGTACAGTTACTACTGACTTAACTGTAAGACCGGCTGTAACAAGTTCACAAACATTAACTTTATGTTCCGGAGGTTCAATTACAGTAGGAGGTAACACTCATACCTCAACCGGAATATATACAGATGTGGTAACCGGTGGTGCATCAACCGGGTGTGATAGTACAGTAACTTCTGACTTAACAATATTACCCGCTGCAACAAGCTCCACAAGCATTACAGTATGTGCAGGAGGTTCAGTAACAATAGCAGGTAACACTCATAACACCACAGGAGTTTTTACAGATGTGATACCTTTTGGCGCGGTGAATGGCTGCGATAGTACGGTAGTCACCAACTTAACTGTTGTTTCACCAATTGATGTTTCTACTTCTGTTGTTGGAAATATTATTACTGCAAATTCAGCAACTGCAACTTATCAATGGCTTGATTGTGATAATGGAAATGCAATTATTGCAGGCGAAACCGGTCAATCATTTACAGCACTTGTAAGTGGAAATTATGCGGTGATTATAACAGAAGCAGGTATTTGTTCTGATACATCAACCTGTGTAAATATTATTGTTACCGGTATCTCATCAAACGGATCCCAATTTATCACTATTTCTCCAAATCCAACAAGCGGATTGTTTACATTAACTATTGAAAATGCAAACAGTGACGAGGTGGTAATAACAATTGTAGATATACAGGGAAAAGTTGTTTATAACGAATTGGATAAAAATATTTCTGCTACATACACTAAACAAATAAACTTAACGGATCTATCAAAAGGGATTTATTTTGTGAAATTGAATGTTGGTTCAGATTTAAAAGTTGAAAAATTGATCGTACAATAAAAAAAAAAATAAATTATATAAGGCTCCAAACATAATAGTTTGGAGCTTTTTTATTTTAAACAATGGTATTAATATTTATTGCAACTGGAAAACAAAAATTTGCTAATCATAAGATCAATCCCTGTAATTTTGGAATTGGAGCTTAAAATTATTTCTTTAAAATAGTGATCTCCACACGCCTGTTCGCTCTCGCATTGGTTTCATTGTTATCATCTTCAAATATTGGCTTGTTCCGGCTATATCCTTTGTATCCCATGCGTTTTTCGTTAATACCTTTTTTAACTAAATAAGTATAGACGGTTTTCGCTCGTAATACAGATAGGGGCATATCATTTGCACAACAAACATGCCCGGCAATTTCAATTTCCAAGGTTGGATTTTCTATCATTGTTCTCAGTAATAATTCCAATGAAGGTTTAGCTTCAGGTAATAATATAGCGGTACCCCCTTCAAAATTAAGATTTTTAAGGATGAGTGTTTTCCCCACTTCCAGGTCATTTAAAGTGTTTGAATTTTTAAGCTCTTCTGTTTTATATACTATATCCGGAGGAGCTGAACTTGCCTGTATAGAAATTGGCTCATTTATAGTTACACTGATTTCTGCTCTGCGGTTTTTTGCTTTCCCGTTTTCATTATCATTGTTTGCAACCGGCAATGTTTCACCAAAGCCTTTTTTAATCATGAATTGTGAACCAATATTTTTATTTTCTAAATAATTAAAAACGGCATCTGCCCTCATTTCTGAGAGTGATTGATTTTGCTGGTCACTTCCCGCATTATCGCAATGGGCATTAATTAGTACTTGAAAACTTTTCGTTTTTTCTACCACATTCACCAATGAATCAAGCAAATGTTTCGAATCTTTTTTTAATTCACTTTTATTGGAATCAAAATAAATAATGAATTTACTTTGTGCATGTGCAAAATAGATGATTATAAAAAATGCAGCGGATAAAATTATTTTTTTCATAAAAAGATTTTATGATATAACGCAAAAATGGTAAAAAGATATATTGTCATCCTAAAATTACCTAATTTCCTTTCATGCTGAGCGATGTGGGTCTGATTAATTAATCTTTTTTAAAATTTCTGCTCAGGTAGGAGCTTTGTTTTATATGGATTCAGAAATAAAAATAACAGGATTTGTTCAAAAGAAAAATTAGGATTTCTGATTTTCTTCCAATGCACCATTTTATAATTTGCAAATGGGCAGCATATATAATAACCTGAGCTCGATTAATAATTGATTTTAAAAATAGGGAGGACTTTATTTACAAGCACCTTCATTTTGAGCCCTTCGGCTGCGCTCAGGATAAACCTTGCGAATTTTTTTTTTATTGGCAAGATGCTTCATTCCATTCAGCATGACAAAACAACAAACACCTAATTTCATAAATAGCTCTGTTTGTTGATATTTTCGAGACATTATTAATCGACTGAGGTTAATAAATAGAAGTGTGGACGGCAAAAAAGTAGAAAAAATAAACAAAAATTCTTTTTACAGAAGAAGGGTTATTATTTTGCAATTTTTTTCTTGGATATCTTTTCTTAAGGATGCAAGGGAGAATTGTAAAATTTCCAAACCTCAATTGCAAAATACCATGCTGAGATCAACGTGCCAAAGGCCAGCAATGCAGTAAATATCATTAGTCCGCGTGACGATTTTCTTAAATCATTTTCAACAGTTTGAATACGAAGGTTTTCGGAATTGAGACGAAGATCTCTTTGAGTATATCCTCCATTGTTTCTAAATACTAAGCCGCCTAATGAAATTGATATAGGTTCAATACTTTTAATATTATTATCTATTAATAAATTTTGATAGAGCAAATTTATTTCCCAATCTTTTAATCCGAATTTATCAGCTACTTTTTGGCTTATTTCTTCTTTTATTGTTTTGTGACTATCTTCTGCATAGAAGTTAACCCCTCTGAATTGATTTTCATAGGCTACAATAAGTTCTTCGAGAACAAAGTCCAGTTCGGTATTATAATTTTTTTCCAAGTTTGTTATTATTTTCCGGTTTTTTTATTTTTTTTAAATTGAAGGGGAATCAGCTCTTTCTTGGTTGTTTTTTTTCAGGTTATGCCATTATTTATTAAATAAGGTACAATCCCTTAAGTACTTTTTCCGGATTTGACAAATCTCCGATCACCCTTTCTTCGGGTAATGGAAATTTTTTTATCAATACCGGTATTGCGATAATTTTTTCTTCATAAGCCAAAGTAGGTTGCTCATAAATATCAATTATCTTTAATTCACACTTGCCTTTTAAATAGTTTTCACAAATTGCTTTTATATTTACAATTGCCTTGGCGGAGCTTGACGATTTTCCGGCAACAAATAAATGGAAAACATTTTTTTCGCTTGCTACACCATTGTGTTTTTGCTTAATATTTGTGGTTTTTTTTACATTTTCTAACATTGGCGTATGTTTTTACTTTAAATAATAGGAGCCTTTTTTAATTTCAATCAAGATGTTCCTTTGTTATTTTTTTATCAAAAAAATTGTTTTTCTTTAGTCAGCTTTGTTTAATTCTAACAAGCCCATTCGATTTTTTTTTAGCAGATATATTTTCGTTCTCCATCCCACTTTTTGAATATCCATTCAAGGATCCATTTTGGTTTATTACCATTTGTTGATGGGGGGCTAATTTTATTCCTTCAGGTGTTATAAAAAACTCAACTTCTTCTTTGGAATTATTAATGCCCCTCGATTTCATGATATACAAACTTCTTTGATGATTGCCCTCTGACCATTTTTCTTCAACCATTACACAAGTATCAACCATAGATGAAATACCTTCATCGCTCGGATTTAATTCTATTGAACCTTTTGTTATTGCCGCAACAAACATGATTGTTATTTGCTCTTTCTTTAAATGATCAACAAACCTTGAGAACATACTCCTTACATCATTTCCAGCATCATGGGGCACTAAATTCGTGATTGGGTCAAGAATAACAACAGCAGGTTTTGTTTCTTTTATAATTTTCTTTATAGCAATAAAGTGCAATTCAAGATTCTGTAAAGTAGGTCTTGAATAATAAAACTGGAGGTTTCCTGATTTTACAAAAGGATCTAAAAGAAGTCCTATGGAACTCATATTTCTTATTATCTGATTTGGAACTTCTTCAAATGTGCAGTAGAGGCAGAGTCCATTATTTTTGCAAACAGTAGATGCAAAGCTGGAAGCGATGCTGGTTTTACCTGTGCCGGCTAATCCTGATACAAGTATGCTGCTTCCAACGTAAAAGCCTTTTTTTTCAAGCATTTCATCTAATTGATTAATGCCTGAAGAGATTCTTTCATAACTCACTTTCTGCTGAAGCTTTTCATTTTTTAAAGGAAAAACAGTAACTCCTTTTTGATCAATTACAAAAGGATATTCATTGTTACCATGGTAGGAGCCTCTGTATTTGACGACTCTTAATCGCCTGGTTGCAATTTGATCAGTAACCCGATTATTCAACTCTATTACGCAGTCAGCTAAAGTATCCTCCAATCCTATACGGGTAAGATAGGTCTCTCCAATTTCTGAAGTAATTATCGCAGTAACTTTTTTTTCTTTTAGCCAGGAAAAGAGTCTTTTAAATTCGGAACGGAGTATATTCGGATCGAGGCCCGAAAAAAGTGTATCCAGCGAATCAAGTACCACGCGTTTTGCATTTACTTTGTCAATTGCTTGCCTAAGTCTTAAAAATAATCCTTCAATATTAAACCTGACTGTCCCCTGAATTTCATTTTGATCAATGTGTAAGTGTTCCAGATATAATTTGTTTTCCGCAATAAGTGTACTCAGGTCATAGTTTAAAGTTGCAAGATTTATCAGCAGCTCATTTGTTTTTTCTTCAAATGTCATGAATACTCCCGGTTCCTTAAACATAATAATTCCATTTACAATGTATTCCATTGCAATCACTGTTTTTCCTGACCCAATGGTACCAACTAAAAGCGTTGTTCGGTTTTCGGGAATTCCACCATAAGTAATTTCATCTAAACCTTGAATACCGGTTTGGGATTTAATAAGTTTAAATTCGGATGTTTTCGATTTATCAGCTCCTTCGGATGTATTTAATTTATTTGTCATATAAATTTCTTACGATTAATTCTCCATTAAAGATTAGCTAGCTAACAGTTTTTTTTAATATCTATTCGAAGTACAAGAATACATAATGGGATTAAAGAAGGTAATGATTTAAGACAAGAATAATAGAGATTTTAATCATAAATAAATCTGGGTTAACCTTGTTAATTGTGGTATTCAATGTTTTTTACTTTCGATGATATTAATCATCAGTATGTCTGACCTTGATTATTTATGGGAGAAGATTAATTAAGCAACTTTGTTATTAATCCTACAAAAATTATTTAATAATATAAAGCTAAAAAACAGTAAAAATGGAAACAAAAAATAAAATATTAGTTTTTTTAGTGGATGACAATGAGGTGTTTTTAAAAACATTAGCACTTTCCCTGAATGAAAATTTTAAATCGGAGATACGAATTGAATCTTTTGTAACAGGTGAAGATTGTGTCATAAAAATCCAGCAAAATCCTGATATAGTACCGGATATGGTGATATTGGATTATCATTTAAATACTGAATATAAAAATGCAATGAATGGCATTGATGTTCTGAAAAAAATTAAAGAAATTAACTCCAAAATTATTGTGGTCATGTTATCTTCTGAAGATAAGCTTAAAATAGCTACTGAAAGCATTGCTTCCGGGGCTTATGAATATGTTGTAAAAAGCGAAACTGCATTAATTCGCATTCAGAATATTTTTAAAAACAGCATGGAAAAAGAACTTAGCTCGAAAATTTTGAAAATTACAATGGAGATAATGGAAAAGTATCCGGAGCTATATAAAAATATAGAAGAGATGCAGGAGACAATTCCATATGAAAAAGATTTGGGAATAACCCTGAAAAACTTAATAGAATATTATGATTCTCTTGAAGCAATGTTGAACAAATCTAAATCAGAACAAAACCAATACGCTTAATTATATACATCTTATGGAAACCAATTTGGTTGAACTGATACTAAATTTTAAATAAGAGCCTGTTTAAATTTATTTTATGTGTTGTCCCATACGGGAAATATCTTAATACGAATCTGATTTTCTACCAATATCTCGTCCCTCCGGGACTATTTTTTGCTCCGTTAGGAGCTATATATTGGTAGTAATGACAAAAAAGAACATCAAAAACCCCTTTAGGGGTGATATAAATTATTAGAAATTAAATTTAAACAGGCTCTAAAAATTAAAAATAGATTTAAAATTTAGTACAAGAAATCAGTTTCAGTTTTTCAAAACACGATCATTTCGACTGAGTTTAAAGGTGAAATATGGCGTATATTTTCAAAAAGGAATATTTTTTTGAGTAATATATTAAAAGGTACGAATTCATAATTCCGAAAACACTTACAGCATGCGGAAGTTTTCAATTACAAAATGGTTTCGTGATTTATCCATTATAAAAAAACTCTATTTTATTGTGGCTGTTATTGCATTTATGACCATCACAGAGATTTTGGTGTTTATGGTTCCATTAAATACCCTTTCTTCAATAAGAGCTTTTACACGTACGGAAGGCCTTTGGTCAAAATCTCAGAAAAATGCTATTTATAACCTGGAGCTATATGGAACGAAACATGCTAAACAAAACTATTATGATGAACAACACTATGCAGCTTTTCTGAATTATTTAAAAGTACCCTTGGGCGACCATAAAGCACTTATAGAAATCACAAAAAAAAATCCGGATTTCGAAATTGCCCGACAAGGCTTTTTAGAAGGCCGTAATCAGCCCGAAGACATTGATGGGATGATCAAATTATTTACCCGGTTTCCTAATATTTCTTTCATAAATAAAGCACGGATAATATGGGCAGAAGCTGATTCAGTATTAGCCGAACTTATAATTGTCGGAGAAAAACTCCATGCAGAAATAATTTCAGAATCTTCATCAACAGAAAAAATTGACAGTATTGTTTCTGAAATATATCCCCTCAATCTGAAACTTACCCGGCTGGAAGATGAATTTTCAGATACATTAGGAGAAGGTTCACGCTGGGTGTCAAGGCTGATCTTACTAATAATTTTAAGTATTACATTTTTATTTGGACTGAGTGTGTTGATTTTTACCATGTCCCTGAATCACGAAATAAAAAAAGAATTGAATGAATTAAATAGAGCTGCCATTACTGTTACCAAAGGTGATTATGGTGCAAGGGCAAAAATTTATTCGCAAAACGAAATTGGTGTTGTGGCAAGTGCTATTAACAGGATGACTGATCAGTTAGAGAAGCAGATAATATTAGTAAAAAAATCGGAAGAGATTGCCAGGAAAAGCGAAGCACAATTCAAATATCTCTTTGAAAACACCTCTGAATTGATTCAAAGTATAAATACCCTGGATGGGAAATTTTTATATGTAAACCCTGCCTGGCTCAAAACACTTGAATATACTGAAGAAGAAGTAAAAAAACTTTTTGTCACAAATGTTATTCATCCCGATAGCATGGAAGATTATAAAATTGTTTCTCAAAAAATAAGTAAAGGAGAACAGGTTGATAACTTACATGGAGCTTTCATAAGTAAAACAGGAAAAAAAATTTATATAGAAGGATCCATCGTCTGTTATTTTAAAGAAGGGGTTCCATATTCCACATTAGGAATGTTCAGAAATGTTACCCAGAGAAAAATTGCGGATGAAAAACAAGCGATACTTGCTACTATTGTTAATTACTCTGACGATGCTATTATAAGTATAACGTTTGATGGAACGGTTAAAAGTTGGAATCGCGGAGCAGAAAAACTTTTTGGTTATTCAAGCGAAGAGATTATTGGTAAGTCTGTTTTTATAATGAGTCCTCCGCACCTTGCCAATGAAGATCAACAGCGCTTAGAAAAAATAAAAAGTGGAATTTTTAGTGAGCACTATGAAACAGAACGCCTGAAAAAAGACGGCAACATTATCCCTGTTGACGTTTCTTTATCTCCTATAAAAGATAGATCGAGAAATATAATAGGTGTTTCAAAAATAGTTCATGATATAACCAAACGAAAAAAGACAGAAGATGAACTAAAACAAAAAAATTATTTTTTAAATGCTATTCTTGAAAATATCCCGGCTATGATCTTTATGAAAAATGCGAAAGATCTTAGGTATATTTTTTTAAGTAAAGCAGTTGAAGAATCACTTGGACACAAAAAAGAGGACTTGATCGGGAAGAATGCGTATGATCTTTTTCCAAAAGAGCAAGCTGATTCTTTTACTTTTCAAGATAGAGATGTACTCAAACAGAAAGAAATTTTTGAGATTCCGGAAGAATTAGTTGATACTAAAAATGGTAAACGTTGGCTGCATACAAGAAAAATCGCAATTTATGATGAATCAGTTGATCCCCTTTATTTATTGGGAGTTTCAATGGATATTACAGAACGGAAAAAGTCTGAAGATAAATTTAAAGGATTATTGGAATCTACACCGGATGGTATTTTAATAGTGGATTCAAAGGGAATCATACAATTAGTGAATTCACAGACCGGAAATATTTTTGGTTATAAGAAAGACGAAATAGTTGGAAAAGATCTGGAAATACTTATCCCTTCTCGTTTTAAAGGTCCACACGGGCAACATTTTAAAGCATTTTTTTCTCATCCTCGAATTCGATTAATGGGAGATAGGAGTGGAGTGGATTTATTTGGGTTACGTAAAGATGGAACAGAGTTCCCGATAGAAATTAGTCTGGGGCCAATAGAAACATCTGAAGGGATATTAGTTTCTGCTGTTATTCGTGATATTACCGAACAAAAAAAAGCATCTGCCCTGGCACTTAGTTTAGTTGAAGAAAAAACCAAAGCGGAACTGGAGGCGAAAAAAGCCAAAGAGGCAAATCAATTTAAGGATCGTTTTCTTGCCAATATGAGTCACGAAATTCGTACACCGATGAATGCTATCATCGGCTTTTCAGATATTCTGTCAAACAAAAATTTGGGCGCTGTGGAAAAGGAATATGTTGCATCTATAAAAATGGCTGGTGAAAATCTGCTGAATATAATCAATGATATACTTGACATATCAAAGATCGAAGCAGGCATGATGAGTTTTGAAGAGCATCCTTTTTATCTGAAAGATATTTTAAAATCGCTTCATGCAATGCTGAAGATAAAAGCGAAAGAAAAAAATCTGGAATTAATATTTATTTATGATGATGATGTTCCCGATAATTTAGTAGGAGATTCCAAACGTCTCAGTCAAATTATCATCAATATTGTAAGCAATGCAATTAAGTTCACAAACAAAGGGAAAGTACAGGTGAATGTTAATGCTCATGATCTGGATGAGGAAAATACGGTAATAGAATTTTATGTGAAAGATACCGGCATTGGAATACAAAAAGATAAATTGGAACATGTTTTTGAAAGATTCTGGCAAGCAGACTCAAATATCACCAGAAAATATGGCGGTACAGGACTAGGTTTGAATATTGCAAAACAATTGGTGGATCTACAGGGTGGTGCTATGTTCGTTAATAGCGAATTTAATGTGGGTTCTGTTTTTTCATTTTGGATTCCTTATAAAAAATCAAAGCAAATGCTGTCAGCGCCTATGTTTGCAAAGGAGAAATTTAAAATGGAGGATTTAAGAAACCTGAATATTCTGCTTGTTGAAGATAATTTGTTGAATGTAAAACTTATTTCCAGTTTGTTTTCTGAAAATAAGTTAAAGCTGCAGGTTGCGGAAAACGGAAAAGCATGTGTTGACAAACTGAAAGAAAATCAGAACCCGGCAAATGTTAGGAATGAAGATGAAACTAAATTAGGAGGTTTTGATATTATCCTCATGGATATTGAAATGCCAATAATGAATGGATATGAAACGGCAATGTATATCCGCAACGAAATGAAAAGCAATATTCCAATCATTGCAATGACAGCTAATGCAATGGCAGGAGAAAGAGAAAAGTCTTTAAGAATGGGCATGAACGATTATATTTCAAAACCAGTCAATGCCAACCTTCTTTTTGAAAAAATTTACGATAATACCCATATTTATGAGTTAACTATTAATTCCTGAAACAATGATAAAAACCGAATCCCCGATAAGCATTCAAAAAGAAAGCATTGGAGAAAATGTATGCAATTTTAATTATCTCACAGAAATGGTGAATGGGAAAAAAAATTTGATAACAGAAATAATGGATACATTTCTTAAACAAATACCCGAAGATCTTAAATCAATTAATGATGCAGTAGTAAAAAAAGACTATCAGCATATAAGGAGCCTTGCTCATAAGATGAAATCCTCTGTTTCCATAATGGGGATTTCATCACTTACTCCTGTTTTGCAGGAGATGATGGATTTGGGAGAAAAGGAAAGTGATATTGAAAAAATAAAAGAGCTGAATCAGAAACTAAATTTGATTTGTAAAAAGGCAATCGAAGAGATTGAAAAAGAGAAAGTCAAATAGGGTTGAAAGGTAAAAAAATCTCAGGTGCAAAAAACGGTGTGGTGTTTTTTTACATTACAACAGCTTGTCCAATGAGGATATTGAAATTAATGTAAAGGGAATTTTTTTTGTCTGTTTTTATAAAGGCGCATTTTTAGGAGGGGACAGTGTGGCTTGCAAATGTTTATGACTGTTAGCGTTGGTCATTTTGTATGTTATTAATTTCATTTGTCAATAGTTCCCAATACTTTGGATTAACCGTTCTAATTTCGCCAAGACAACCATTTAAATTTTCCTCACTGTCGATTTCAACCGCCTTTAAAGAAAGAATTTTGATGTCTAACTTTTCTATAAGTTCAAAGGCGTATATTTTGTCAATGGAACTTAGATTGATAAAAGAAATTGAAATCTGTCTGAGGCGAAAGTGTTTATAATTCGCTATTAAATGCGATTCAAATGTTTTAACAATTGAAGAGTCATTTGTTAAAACTAAATTCTTTTTCAATAATTTCAATCCGTCTGAAAAAGTTGAAATCTCCTCGTTTTTTAATTGTTCAGGGGTTATATCTTGAATTTTTTCAATAAATTTCTCATTTGACTTTTCACTGTCAATGGCTAGAAAATTAGCAAAAGTGTGTATTAGGTCTGACTTTGATAAATCATTGATTTTTTTATCGAAGTCCGAATCATTAAATAGTACATTAACAATCCGCTTAAGTTTGTCTGGTTTTACAAAATTGAGGGATTTCAGAGATTGAGAAACTTTTCTTGCGCTTACTTGGAACTCAATTGACTTTGAAATTAAAACCTTATCTGGGATACAATCCAAAATTTCTTTTGCTTTATCAGGGCTAACTTTGTTTAGTTGAGAAAAAGTAGATTCATAATGTGTTATTCTGAATTGCTTATGCAAAGTTTTTCCTGCAAAAATTTTGGAGGGGATCGAGTTAAATATTTGAATGCCCAATTCTCGGTAACCTTCGGTAGTGAAAATATTATAAATAAAAACGGATAATTGTTCAAAAGAGGATTTTTCAATTAAATTTTTGATTTTATCAAACGTAAGTTTTGAAACAAATAAAATAGCTGATTTTGGTTGAACTTTATTTAAGTCTGCGATTGCCTTACCAACTTGACCTGAACTATCTTCAAAAGAAAGTTTACTTAATAGTAATTCTTGAAATTTTGTATTTGTCGTTAATCCAGAAATTTTCTCATTGTTAATGTCGTATAATTCTGATAGTATTCTTCCAATATTGGAGAGATTATAGTTTTCGAACTCTTGTATTAATACATCACCATTTTTCTTGCCAAGGATAGACTTGAGTTCTGCTTTTTTATATGGAAATAATTCTTGCAAGCACTTGCTTATTTTCCCTAGCGGTTGATTAATAATTTTTTCAGATAAAAATTGTTCTGTAATAGAATTAGCTATTTTCTTTGCAACTCCTTCATTAATTTCACTTAGCTCTTTAATAAGCTTAGTTATGTTTTCGATGGGTTCGCGTTTAGAACTATTAATAATTTTATCAGTGTCTACTTGGCTCAATATATGGCTGGCAAACTCCCTATTCTTTAACTGTTTTAGTTCTATAGTTGAATTCGATATCGTAGATACAGATGCCTGATTAAATAATGAAATCCACTCATTAGTTGTAATATCTGAAATCAGGAGTTCAGCAAATGGTTTATCAAAATCAGAGATATACCTCACGGTATAAGTAATATCATTTAGCCTTGATGCGAGAATCATTTTCTTTATTTCTTCCTTCGGTAGATTTTGAATAGCATCTTTATATCTGGCGTATGATTTGTCTCGAAGAATAAACAGGAGGGTCTTAAATTCTTTTATGTTTTTTGGAGTTGCGTTAAGCAACTGATTTAGTTTAGTGCTGTCAACAATATTGGCGTAGTAGTAGTTGTATTGGTTACTACAACTTATGGCAATGTTTCTAAAGAACAAAGAATATTGTTCAGGGTCATTTACCGACTTAAAGTACTTTACAATCTGTTTTTTAATTTCTTCATCACGTACTAAAAACTTAAATAGATCAAACCCATGGTTTGCTAAAACTTTGTTTAATATAAAAGCGATTTTGTAAGGGTACTTATCTGGATTAATGTTAGTGAGTAATTTTAGATATTCTTTAAATGCTGACGTTTCAAATTCTTTAATGCCATTAGGATACTTTAGGGTAAATTTAGAATCCTCAGAGATTAACGATAGTAGCAACAGATTGGCAAAAGATGAATGAAAGAATTCAAACTCTTGCTCATCATTTGTATTAACAAGTGCATCTTCTAATAATTGACTTTCAAGTTTTGAATTGTCAAGAATTCTAAATGGTATTTCAAATTTATTTATTGCTGTATAGATTTTTAAATAGTCCTGTTCTTCTTTTTCATATCGTGTATTTAAGAACCTTTTGTAAAGTAAGCGGTTTAGTTTGCTGTCATTTATTTTATCTAATATTTCAGTTGGCTCTTTTTCCCACTCATCTAGTAGGAGAGAAAGCTTGAGCAGGTTTTTATCAATAAATTTGTAAATAGTCTCGCGATTTCCAACTGACGCATTAATGTTTTTAGTTTCAAGAATTATTTTTCTTCGATTTTCTATTAAGGCGGCAATTTTTTCGTTCTGATTTGCGAAAGGGTCAATGCTAAAGATTTGAGAGACCGTATCTTCAAAAAGATTGTAACCACTCTCCGAAACTCTTGACACATCAGCAATTTCTCTGTAAAGAAAAATCAATGTTATATTCAAATGATTGGAACACTCATAATAAATTTCGCAAGCCAAATCATTATTAAGGTGGCTATCATCAAGGTAAACAACCGATTGAAAGTTCTTAATATACTTTAAGTCCTTTCTAATTGAATCAAGACTATGTTCTTCGTTTAGACTTAAATAGAAATGTGTAAATGTACTTGGTAATTCATTTGCTATTTTTAGCATTAAAGTGGTTTTACCTGACGAAGGCGGGCCAATTAGAATGTAAGATTGGGGTTGCTCTAGTTCAGTTCCCTTATGTATAATATCAATTAAAGACAAGTCGACCTTGCTAAAAAAGAAATTGTTAATGTTTTCAATTGATGGAGAAAAAATACTCTTTCGTTTAAATTTTTCTTGTAGTATTCCGAAACAATGATTTCCGGTAATTAAATTTAGTATTGATTTTATTTCTGCAAGTTCTTTCTCGATTGATAAAGAAAATTCATTTGAAATTAAATCCGCTTTAGTTTCGTCAAGTTCTTGAAAATCTTTTATTGGAGCCCTTTTATTATGGTTTTGTTTTAATGAAACTAAATAATTTGTGTCGTATAATTCTTCATTACTTTTTAGGTCAATAGTTTTATGGCAATTTGAACAAAGAACAATTAAATTTTCATAATTATTTTCCTTTTTTTCCTTTTTCAAGAATTTATTAAACCTATTTCCACCTGGTGAATATGCATCAATGTGGCAAATTTCTCCAACCAAGTCCCCATTAGGAAACAGATCAGTGTCACACTTTGCACAAATACCTTTGCTGTCTGCAAAAAGTCTTTTAATTGTGGAATTGTCAACGTAACGTGTCGCCATATTTTAAAAATTGTGGGCGGAAAAATTCAGGCTCTTTTGGCTGCGAAGCGGTCGCCCGTGTGTTGGGCAGCCAAATGTTCCTAAATGTGTGTTGGGCGTTTTGTCCTTATGTTGATTCGTATTCAATATTGTCTGTCTTTTAGCATTGGCTATAACATTTATATTATAACAACTCATTGCGCTTATTATTTTAGCAATAATAAACTAAATCTTCCTACAAAACCAAACTAAGACGCTTCTTTTATTAAATGGTTGAAAATATTATTTAATCCTGCAATCTTTTAGTAAAACAAAAGCAGAAACTAAGTTGATGTCATTTCTCTAATAATTTGGTTTGCTTTTTTTAATGAAAAAGTAGAGAACAAAAAATACAGATGCTAAGATAGAAATAGTGCTCAAAGAAATTACCAATACTGCATTTGAACCTAATATGCCAATTTTCCCTGTCAGAAAAGATCCAAAATAAGAAACCAGTGTGCTAATTGCTAAAAATAATCCAATTAGTGTGGAATTAAATTTTGTAGATCCGTATTTACAAATAATCGACAAGGCTATTGGAGAAATAAATACTTCTGAAATGCCTTGAAGAAATAGAGCAAAAAATACAAAAAATAAAAAACTGTTAGAAATTTCTAATTGATAATAAAAATTAAGAAGAGCACTTGACGTAGCGTAAATAATAAATCCAATTAATATTTTAAGGAATGACGATAATTTTACAAATGAAAAAATGATTGCAAGTATAATTCCTACAAAAAATATTGTAATGGGCCCTATTGCAGAAAAAATGGATCTGAAATAATTAAACGATTCTGAAATTTTATCCATACGTTCATAAAGAGGTTCGATATCCAATTGGTAAATAATCCAAAAAACAGGAATTAATAAAGTAATGGCAATAATTATAATTGCCCTATATCCGGGCGTTGTCTCTCTTTTTTCTTCCTCTAAATAAATATTAGGAGAGGTTGGGGCTTCTTTTAATAAGTTATTTAAAAACAGAAGTAATAGTTGTGCAAGTATCAGAATCGTACCTGAAATAATAAATCCTGTTTTGTAGCCAAATAAATCAGCAATAACTCCTATAAATAATGGACCGAAAAGGGCTCCAACATGAATACATGAATAAAAAATAAGCATGGCAGCATCTAATTTTTGTAACCTTTTTGAATAGATCGATCCAAGTAAAGAAATGATATTTGGATTATAAAATCCTGTACCAAGAGCAATAAAAAATAACCCTAAATAAACAGCAAATTCAGAAGGGATTACTAGTGTAAAACAACCAAGCGCTTGAATAAAACCTCCAATAATTGCAGTTCTTTTTGTGCCAATAAGTAAATCCGCAATTAGTCCGCCAATTATTGGTATAACTACTGATAGCCCTGTAAAATATCCATAAATGAGGGCTGATTTTTCATTTGTAAAGCCTAAATCTTTTAATAAAAATAAAACCAAAATACTTCGCATTCCATAATAGCCTAATCGTTCCAGTAATTTTGAGAACGAAACAGGAATTATTCCTAATGAATGTGATTGGTTTTGCATGGTTAAGGTTTAGGATGGAAATTTAATTAAAAAGCCCCGATTTAAATTCGGGGCTTTCTTTTATTTTACTTTTGAAGCTTCGGCAGCCGCAATTTTCTTTTTGATGCCTTCTGTGGTTATTGAACCCGGGCGCTCCAATGGATGACCCAAAGCGCGGTCCCAGATCAAGGAAGCCAATACACCCAATGCACGTGAGACACCAAATAATACGGTGTAAAAATCATGCTCCACCATTCCAAAATGTGTTAACAATACACCAGAATGTGCATCAACATTTGGCCAGGGGTTTTTAATTTTTCCTGTGCTTTCCAAAATTGGAGGGGCTACTTTATAGATCATTTGTACTATTTCGCACAAATCATCTTTACCATTTGGTTTGATATAACGGGTATAAAAATCCTGTTGAGCAGAAAAACGTGGATCAGTTTTACGTAATACTGCATGTCCGTATCCCGGAACAACTTTTCCGTCAGCAAGTGTTTTATGAATATAATCTTCAATTTGCTTTTCAGTTGGTAATCCACCACCTAATTCTTCACGTAAATTTAAGATCCAACTCAATACTTCCTGATTGGCTAAACCATGCAATGGTCCTGCAAGTCCGGTCATACCGGCTGCAAAAGCTAAATAAGGGTCACTTAATGCAGAACCTACTAAGTGGGTAGTATGTGCAGAAACGTTTCCTCCTTCATGATCAACGTGAATGGTCATGTACATCCGCATTAAACGTTTCATATCAAAATCTTCGTAACCCAGCATGTGAGCCAGGTTTGCAGCCCAATCTAATTTTGGATCAGGTTCAATATGAACATTATCTTTATATTTTCTACGATAAATGTATGCTGCCACGCGTGGTAAACGAGCAATCAGATTCATTGAATCTTCATACACATAATCCCAATAATCCTTTTTATTGATTCCTTTTTTGTATGCTGCAGCAAACAATGATTCAGTTTGCATGGCTGTGATAGCAATTACAAATTGTGTCATAGGGTGAGTTGATGCGGGCAATTTATCCAATACATCAAAAACATGCTTCGGAACATTTGACCTGCGTGCCCAATTGTTACCAATATCAATTACCTCGGCTTGAGTAGGAAGCTCTCCCAAAAGCATTAAGTAAAAAATACCTTCGGGCAATGGCTCTGTACCATGGTTGGGAGACTTTGGAAGTTTTTCACGTAACTCAGGAATGGTATAACCTCTGAAACGAATTCCTTCTTCAGGATCCAGTTTTGAAGTTTCGGTTACTAAACCGATCATTCCTTTCATACCATGATACACTTGTTCTACAGTATATTCACCTAATTTAAAATCACCTTTTTCTTTGATGAGTGCTTTTACTTCTGCTGCCACAGGCCCTGCCTTTGCAGCGAATTTTTCTTTTAATGAATCCATTTTATTTTATATGAATTATGTGTTTTTCAAATTTTTTGTGAAAGATAGAATCTTTTGTCTAATTAAAAAATGATGTAGATAAGTTTATTTTTTTTTGACGTATTTAAACTCTTTTCCAAGATAACGAGCTGCTTCACCCAATTGTTCCTCGATACGAAGTAATTGGTTGTATTTAGCGATCCGGTCAGTTCGTGATGCTGAACCTGTTTTGATCTGTCCGCAATTTAAAGCTACCGCAAGGTCGGCAATAGTAGTATCTTCTGTTTCTCCCGAACGATGGCTCATTACAGTTGTATAAGAATTGCTTTGCGCTAATTGGACGGCATTAATAGTTTCTGTTAATGTACCTATCTGGTTTACTTTTACTAATATTGAATTTGCAATTCCTTTATCGATTCCTTGTTGTAAGCGGGTTACATTGGTCACAAAAAGATCATCACCAACCAATTGAATTTTTTCACCAATCTTATCGCTAATTAACTTCCAGCCTTTCCAATCGTCTTCTGCAAGCCCGTCTTCAATAGAAAGAATAGGGTATTTTTTTGTCCAGTCAGCCCAATAATCAACCATTTGTGAAGGAGTCAATTTTTCTCCGCTCGATTTTTTAAAATGATAAACATTCTCTTTTTCAATATAATATTCTGAAGACGCAGCATCCATCGCAATGAACATATCTTCTCCCGGCTTGTAACCTGCTTTTTCAATAGCTGTTAAAACCGATTCGATTGCTTCTTCATTTGATTTTAAATTAGGTGCAAACCCTCCTTCATCACCTACATTGGTTGAATAACCCTTGGCTTTTAGTACTTTTTTCAAATGGTGAAAAACTTCGGTTCCCATACGTATGGCTTCCGAAAAACTGGTCGCACCCACCGGCATGATCATAAATTCCTGAAAATCGATACTATTATCAGCGTGTGACCCACCGTTAATTATATTCATCATTGGTATAGGCAATAAATTTGCATTTACGCCTCCAATGTACCTATACAATGGCTGACGAGCTTCTTCAGCCGCTGCTTTTGCACAGGCTAACGAAACGCCTAAAATGGCATTTGCACCCAAATTGCCTTTGTTATCAGTGCCATCAAGATCGATCATTTTTTTATCAATCGCATTCTGATCGAATATATACACACCGTTTAATTCCTCCCGAATAACAGTATTAACATTGTTTACTGCTTTAAGAACACCTTTGCCAAGATAAAAACCCTCGTCTTCATCACGTAATTCAACTGCTTCATGAATACCGGTAGATGCTCCCGAAGGAACAGCTGCCCGTCCCATGATACCCTGGTCAGTTATTACATCTACTTCTACTGTTGGATTACCACGTGAATCCAATATTTGACGAGCCTGAATGCTTGCTATAAAACCCATAAATTTTTGATTATTGATTTATAATTAGAAATTATCGTTTCAAAAGTAAAAATAATACCCAAGCCAAACGCTGATTTTTATCAGCAATTTTTGTATAATTTGGCAACTATTATGCTGATTAATTTTCAAATTTCATTTAATGTTTTTGTATATTGCTGCGAATAAATAGATAGCATAAAAATAGAACCTTTCTATGATTTTAAACTATATCTGGATCGCATTTTTTGTTATAGCCTTTATTGTTGCTATTCTAAAATTGATCTTTACCGGTGATACCGAAGTATTTAAAACTATAATAGAAGCAACATTCGATTCGTCAAAAATGGCGGTAATGGATATTTCATTGCCATTGGCAGGTGTAATGACCTTGTGGCTGGGGCTAATGAATATTGGCGAAAAAGCAGGCGCAATTAATTTTTTATCCCGAATTGTTGGTCCGTTTTTCAATAAGTTATTTCCGGAGATCCCTAAGACTCATCCTGCAAACGGACAAATAATGATGAACTTTTCTGCTAACATGCTGGGCCTTGATAATGCTGCAACACCGCTTGGTTTAAAAGCGATGAACAGTATGCAGGAACTCAATCCGGAAAAAGATACAGCTTCCAATGCGCAAATTATGTTTTTGGTTTTGAATACTTCCGGACTAACTATTATTCCGGTTACAATTATGGCTCAGCGTGCAATTATGGGTGCTGCAAACCCTTCTGATGTATTTATTCCAATTTTAATTGCAACCTATTTCTCAACAATGATAGGACTTCTTACGGTTTCTCTTTGGCAAAAAATAAATTTATTAAATGGAATTGTACTAAGTTGGCTGCTGGGAATAAGCGCCATTATCTTTGGAATTATATGGTATTTCAGCACCTTGGACGCAGCTCAGATCTCAAAAATATCCACATTAAGTGCTAATTTAATTTTACTTACCATCATAGTTTCGTTCATCCTTGGTGCATTACGAAAAAAAGTAAATGTGTATGAAGCATTTATAGAAGGAGCTAAAAGCGGTTTTGAAACTGCCATAAAAGTGATTCCTTATTTAGTGGCAATGTTAGTTGGTATTGCCGTATTCCGTGCTTCCGGGGCAATGGATTACCTGATAAATGGAATTGGTTATTTGGTTAGTGCCATGGGATTTAATACAGATTTTGTGCCCGCATTACCCACCGCATTTATGAAACCACTAAGCGGTAGCGGTGCAAAAGCAATGATGCTGGAGGCAATGAAAACTAATGGTCCGGATTCTTTTGTTGGAAGACTATCCTGTGTTTTTCAGGGAGCAGCTGACACTACCTTTTATATTGTTGCATTGTATTTTGGTTCGGTCGGAATAAAAAACACTCGTTATGCAGTTACTGCGGGTTTAATTGCTGATCTGGCGGGAGTGATTGCGGCAATTTATATTTCCTATTTATTTTTTCATTAACAACACCACCGAGACAAAGAGAACAATTAGTTTCAAGAGATTAAATTTAAAACCAGCAGATAATTTTTTAAAATATTAATTACTATTTGCAGATTAACCTAAATTGTCTCATTTTGTTAATCCGTGAATCTGTGGCAATTTTATAAATAAACACGTTATTTTTTCAACAATCCCTTCCGTGTTTCTCTATGTTCTCCGTGTCTCCCGTTTAAACCCCAGCATATAAAATTTTAATAAATAAATTTTAAAATTAGTTATTATGATTTGCAGATTAACCTCAATAGAACCATTTTATTAATCTGTGAATCTGTGGCAATTTTATTAAATAAACACGTTGTTTTTTCAACAATACTCTCTGTGTTTCTCTACGTTCTCCGTGTCTCTGTGGTTTTCTGTGCTCGTAGCTCTAATCTTTTTCTGAATTTTTCTTTCAAAAAATAAATCCCACTTGCACTAAGTATCGCAATGTAAGGAACAACCGGAACCCGAAATCTGGATTCGGTAACTTCGGGTAAGGTTAAATTTGCAAAACAAAAAATTAATAGTCCGATTAATAACAGATATAATATTTGTTTGTTTTTATTGAAATAAAACATTCCGAAAATCAATGAAATATATAGTATCAATAATATTCCTAATTGAAAAATTACCAAGGTGATTGTTAGTTTGCTGGTATGTTTAAATAAATAATCAACAATTGAAACATTTTTAGGGATCATATTAAACCCTTTACCCCAGTTACCAAGTTGCAGATCAAGATAAGAACGACAAGGTTTTAAGAAAAAATGTACAAATTGAACCGCCTGATGTTTTATCAACATGCCGGGATGTTGGAAGACAATTTTCATGGCTTCACTTTCAATGTGTTTTGCATATTCGTAAGGCTGTTTATGCGCATCTCCTTTAAATTCTTTAAAAGTTTTCCAACGTAAAATACTTTGCGACTCGGCTAGCGAACGATTATTCAGTTCTGCATAAATTGCCGCAGCCTGATAATTCTGCATATCATGTTCCCGAATAACACTTAAAAAATAATGGTTGAATGTAATTTTATTCCGAATTAACCAGGGCGAAATGCTTAGCAATACTAATGAGAAAAGAATGCCAGTTTTAAACAATCCGGTAGTAATTTTTTTTCGAAAATGATAAATAATAAAAAACGATAAAAAGAGCGGTAGAAAGAAACCTATTGGCCGACATAAAATGGTTGCGCCACATAAAATGGAGGCAATAATTAATGTTTGCATTCTTTCAGTTTTTAAATACCGGATGAAGGAATAAATACATGTGATCAATAAAAAAGTAAATAAGGTTTCAGTCAAAACCAAATTACTCATAACTATGGAGGGAATGTCAATTGCAACAATAATTGCAGCAATGCAGGAAATGAAATTTGAATGTGTAATTTCTTTTGCAATTCGATATGTAAAATAGCAAGTAAGAACAGAAAGAATAATTTGGAAAAATATAATTGAAAAACCTTCCGGCCCAAGTACCTCCGATAAAAAAATAAAAATGGGATAGATGGGGGTGCGATAATAATCTGGTTCTAAAGGAATGTTTGCACTTTGACTAAATACTCCGTATTGTCTTAAATTGTATGCAATGTTCCAGTATCCATTTGAATCGTAAACATAAATGCCTGCAGGGTTTCGTATAATGATTGCCAGAAAATAAATTATCCTTATTGCAAACGCAGAAAGCAGAATAAATAAAAGAGGTTTCTTTTTAAGTAAACTTAGCATAGGTTATGTATAACCAAATTCCGCAAATTATTTTTTTTATTTGTGCAATTCGTGTCAGGTTTTATTTTGAAAGGTAACAAATTAAAAAAAACTAAAAAGAATCAGTAGGCTTGGATTTTCTCAGGTAAAGTGTTTCTCCGGTTTTCGGTTCTTCTCCTGACTTCATATTATTTTTTTTGTACAGCGTTTTTAATTTTATGCCTTCCAATTGTGAGATCGATCTCATTGTTTCTCCTTTTTTTACCAAATGAAAAGGCTCTTTCGCTTTGTTACGCTTTGGTTGGAGATATAATTTTTGTCCTGCAATCAATTTGTCATTTGCACGAAGTTCGTTAAATTTATATAGCTGCCAAAGGTCTTTATCTGTATCGGTTGCAATTTTTTCAAAAGTATCATTGGGCTTAATGATAATATATTTTATAATTCCATCGCGTAAAATTTCGCGTGCTGTAATTGTTTCTTTTTTGCTGCTTTTTTTTTCGGATACTGTATTTTGTTTTTTTTCTGTTTGTTTAATGGTATTGTTTTTACTGATTGGATCTGTTTTTTCAACAATGTCATACTTGTATAATTTGTAAGATTCAATAAGTTCAAGCAGTTGTTTTTCATACCTGGGATCGGTTGCATAACCTGCTGCTTTCAATCCTTTTGCCCAACCTTTATAATCTGTATGATTTAAATCGAACAAAGAGGAGTAACGTGATCGGGATTTTAAAAACATAGAATGGTCAGTATATGAATCCAAAACGGATTCATATTTCCGAAAGCATTCATCTTTCTGATCATCATCTTTTATAAAAACCGGGCCTTCCCATTCTTTATGACATTTTATCCCAAAATGATTATTGGCAAATTTAGCAAGATCACTTGTTCCAAAACTGCTTTCAAGCATTCCTTGAGCAAGTGTAATGCTTGCAGGAATAGTGTATATCATCATTTCCTTTATAGCATCATCTTTAAAGTTTTGAATATAGTTTTCAGCCAATAATGCACGTTCATTATTTGAAGCTTCAACAGATAGTTGAAAACTTAAAAATAATAATATGGAAAAAAATATGTTTTGCATTTATTCAAAAGTAACATTATTTGAAAAGCATGTAATTTTTAATTGGAAAATTTTTAACAATTGGGTGTTGAATTTTATATTTTGGATAAAAACCCTGCATTCCCCTGCAAGCCACCCGTATGAATAGCAATTATTATTTGTCCTTTTTTGAAAAAACCTTTTTTTATCAAATCGTAAATTCCAAACATCATTTTTCCGGTATATACATAATCAAGCGGAATAATATTTTCCTTCTCAAAATGGTTTATAAAATTGCTGAGTGCAGGGTTTATTTTCCCATATTTTCCGAAATGATAATTCTCATCAATATGCCAGTTTGCAGTTAAAGGAAGATCAAAGTATTCAAACCATTTTTCTACTTCTGATTGTATATAATTTTCTGCTTTTAGGATCTGAAACCCTATTGCTTTTTGATTTTCTTTTAAAGAAAACGTAATCCCTGAAATGGTAGCTCCTGTGCCACATGCACAACAGATATAATCAAAATTAATTGGAATATGTGGTGTGATTTCTTTACAGCCGATAACACCAAGTTCATTAGAGCCTCCTTCCGGAATAAAATAAATATTTTCCTCCGGAAAAGTTTCAGTTGCATACTTGTTCAGCTCCGCTTTGTTCCTGAATAATGTACGTGAAACATACTGTAACTGCATACCGCATTCACTTGCGAATAGTAAGGTTGGATTTAATTGCGGGTATTCTTCTCCCCGGATAAGTCCAATTGTTTTAAATCCATATTCTTTACCGGCAGCAGCAGTTGCTGCAATGTGATTGGAGAACGCACCACCAAATGTGAGAATTGTCTTTTTATTTTGTTTTTTTGCTTCTAATAAATTGTATTTCATTTTATACAATTTGTTTCCACTAATATGCGGATGGTTTAGATCAGTACGCAATACAAATAAATTAACTCCATACGGCTTTAGCAATTCATCATTTACAGGCTGTAATAGTGGAATTACGGTTTCGATTTGCATAACATAAAAATACTTATTTTTGTGAGAATGGAAGAGTTTTCAAAACATAAAGATCTGCAGCCGGACGAATTTTATTATAGTAAAGAAGGGTACATTGTGTTTACCGAAAAATATTTATTAAAACGGGGATATTGCTGCCAGAATGGATGCAAACATTGTCCTTATGGTTTCGATAAAACGAAAGGGAGAATTGAAAAGAAAAAAGAATAAATGAATTTAAAAATGTGACAATCTGAAAAATGTCAACAAAACAATAGATATGAATACCGAATTTCAACAACAAATTTCACAAGGCATCCCAAATGAATTGCCTGCTATCAAAAGCTTTGATGCTTCCTTAAATCATGCTCCGAAACGAAAAGATATTTTAAATCCGGAAGAAAAAAAATTAGCAATCCGGAATGCCTTGCGTTATTTCGATAAAAAGCACCATTCTGTTTTAGCAAAAGAATTTGCTAATGAGTTAAAAACGTATGGTAGAATTTATATGTATCGTTTTCGCCCAGATTATAAAATCTATGCACGACCTATTAATGATTATCCGCATAGATCAAAGCAAGCGGCAGCCATCATGTTAATGTTGCAAAATAATTTGGATTATGCCGTGGCACAACATCCGCATGAATTAATTACTTATGGAGGAAATGGATCGGTTTTTCAGAATTGGGCCCAGTACCTTATTACGATGAAATATTTGTCGGAAATGACCGATGAACAAACATTGGCAATGTATTCCGGACACCCGATGGGCTTGTTTCCCTCACATAAAGATGCTCCTCGTGTGGTGATTACCAATGGTATGATGATCCCGAATTATAGCAAACCCGATGATTGGGAAAAATTTAATGCCTTGGGTGTAACACAATATGGACAAATGACAGCCGGATCGTTTATGTATATCGGTCCGCAAGGAATTGTACACGGAACAACCATTACTGTGATGAATGCGGCACGTAAAATTTCCAAAAATCCATCTCCCTCCATTGCGGGGAGGGTTGGGGAGGGGTTACTCTTTGTTACTTGCGGATTAGGAGGAATGAGTGGTGCACAGCCTAAAGCAGGAAAAATATCCGGGCTGGTTACTGTTGTGGCGGAAATTAATCCGAAGGCTGTAAAAACCCGTCATTCGCAAGGATGGGTTGATGAAGTGTTCGAAGATCTCAACAAATTGATCGAACGGATAAAAATAGCAAGATCCTCAAAAGAAGCGGTCTCCATTGCTTATCAGGGTAATGTAGTTGATTTGTGGGAATATTTGGTTTCCGAAAAAATGAATGTTGATATTGGAACAGACCAAACTTCATTACATAATCCATGGGCAGGGGGCTATTATCCTGCAGGGTTATCCTATGAACAATCAAATGAATTGATGGCTACTGATCCTGCTCAGTTTAAAACGGAAGTTCAAAAAACATTGATACGTCACGCAAATGCAGTAAATACATTAGCTGCAAAAGGAATGTATTTCTTTGATTATGGCAATGCCTTTTTATTGGAAGCTTCTCGTGCCGGGGCCGACATTGTGAATAAAGACGGAACTTTTAAATATAAATCCTATGTGCAGGATATTCTCGGGCCTATGTGTTTTGATTATGGGTTTGGTCCGTTCCGTTGGGTTTGTACCTCGTGTGATCCTAAAGATTTAGCTACAACAGATAAATTAGCGCTTGTTGTGCTTGAAGAAATGATTAAAACTGCTCCAAAAGAGATCAAACAACAGTTGAATGATAATATCGTTTGGATAAAGGATGCCATGAAAAACAACTTGGTTGTTGGCTCTCAGGCTCGTATTTTATATGCTGATTCTGAAGCGAGAATAAAAATTGCCGAATCATTCAACAAAGCAATTAAGTCGGGCGAACTTTCTGCTCCTGTTGTTTTAGGCAGAGATCATCATGATGTATCAGGAACCGACTCTCCTTATCGTGAAACATCGAATATTTATGATGGCTCTAGTTTTACTGCTGATATGGCAGTTCAGAATTTTGTAGGTGACGGGTTTCGTGGTGCCACCTGGATCTCATTACACAATGGAGGCGGAGTAGGTTGGGGGGAAGTGATCAATGGTGGATTTGGGATGGTATTGGATGGATCAGAGGATAGCGATAGAAGATTAAAATCAATGTTATTTTGGGATGTCAATAACGGAATAGCGCGCAGAAGTTGGGCCAGAAATGAAGAAGCATTGTTTGCCATCAAACGGGAAATGGAGCGCTCACCCAATTTAAAAGTAACGTTGCCTAATATCGTTGATGATAATTTACTGAATGATTTATTTTAATTTTTGTCTTGATAAAAGATTTGGAATGATTTTGGCAAAGAAGCTTAAACCTTTAAAGGTTTTTTAGGTCAATAATTCAAATAAATTATATATCATGAAAAAACTAGCCTTTCTGCTTTTAGTATTTACGATCAGTTTAACTAAAAGTTCTTTTTCTCAGCAAATTGAAAAAGCCGATTCACTTGGACTCCCGGGTGATAATTTAAATTTAGTTGCAGTTTTAGATTTATTTCAAAAATCAGAAACATTTGAAGTGTTTGAGAAAAAATTGAACACAGAAGATTCAAAAGTTAATAACCTCGATTTAAATAATGACGGCAAGATCGATTATATAAAAGTTATTGATCATCAAACTGGCGAATCACATGCTGTTGTGTTGCAGGTTCCAATCAATGAAAAAGAAACCCAGGACGTTGCTGTGATAGAAATCGATAAGGACAAAACCGGAAAAATACTGGTACAGATCATAGGAGACGAGGAGTTATATGGTAAGGATTATATAGTTGAACCTACCGAGAATGATCCCACTGCAAAAACAAAAGCACCTGTTTCAGGAAATGAAAAAACAGTAATTAATAATACAACAAATAATTATTATAATAACGGTTCCGGTAATTCTCCCGATACATATGTTGTAGTTAACCAATGGCCTATTGTTCATTATGTATATGCTCCTGCTTATGTAGTCTATGTTTCTCCCTGGCACTGGTATTCTTATCCCACATGGTGGAGTTCATGGTCACCATGGTATTGGCATAACTATTATTGGCATCATTATAACCACCACCATTATGGTCATTATGGATATTATCATCGAACAAATTATTATCGCGCTCCTATTGCTCATGGTTATTATGGTCCGCGTAAGTCGGTTTCAGTAACAGTTAAACAAAACAGGACCACCAATGTTTATCATAAAACATATACTTCAAAAGATCGTGCCGGTGATGGAAAAATTAAACCCGGAACTTCAAATCCCGGTTTTAAAAACAAACCGGTGAATAAAGTTTCACCTGCTGATAACAGACAGAAACCGAATAATCAAATGAATAAACCCGCATCTAAACCAAATAGAAATCCTCCGGCAGGGAAAATTGAAAACAAACCATCACCTAATGCAAATAAACCGGCTTCCCGCCCTGGCAATAAACCGGCTATTAAACCTTCCAACAAGCCTGCTCAAAAACAAGGTGGTTCGAAACCGGAAAAAAAGAGTGGAGGAGGAAAAGGACGCTAATAATTTGTTTAAAAATTCAGTAAAAAACGATGATCATGAAAAAATTAATTTCGATTTCTTTAGCAGCTATACTTTTGGGAGTTTTATTTTTTTCCTCTTGCGCCAAGGAAGATCCTGCAACACCAAATGATCCATCAGATCCTCGTGCAAAATTTCATGGACATTGGTATGTGACAGAAAATAGTCAGGATTTTGGGGCATCTACTTATTATAGCGATATAACCGATTCTACTAATGCTTCATTTATTTTGTTGTCAGGATTATATGGTTACAATGTTAAAACACATGCAACTGTCAGTGGAAGTAATTTTTCAATTCCCAGTCAGGCATTCCCTGCAGGAACTATTTCAGGAAATGGGGTGTATACAAATTCTACGTTGATCAATTTAACTTATTATGTTAGGACTACCACAACACATTATGATACCATTACTGCAAGTTTGACAAAATAAACGGTGTTTAAATTTCAAAATATACCCAACCTAACTAAAGGCTCATAAGTCCTTATTTCACGGGCTGCTTGGTAATTGTTGATTTCTGCTTGATTAGGTAAAATTAGGCTTTTTTTAGCAATTTTTGTTACCCGATTGTTACCCAAAAAACGCCCAAAGACTTACACGATAGTTCATGAACCCAAGAAAAGTGTTTTCCATTTGAGAACATTGCACTCTGGGATTTATATCCCTCCAGATTCAACCTTTTGTTCTCTAAACCGCTGCTTGCAATGTGTTTAATAATTTCCTGATAAGCCTCTTTGATGCAATCCTTGAAAACAATGATTTTTAGATATTCTGAAAAAGCGTTATTCAGGATAGAGTCTTTTATCCCTTTCCGGGCAACCTTTGGTGGAAACATACCCACCACTTTAACTTCCTATAGTTTACTTTGGAATTAAATGAAAATTGAGTTTGAGTTTTAACTAATTTCTAATGACATTAATCAAAGAATGAAGTGATTTTTTTCATTTGCGTTTTTTTGTTGTTGGTATATTTTTGTTGAAAAATTTAAATAAGTAAAATTGTTTAAAATCTCGACAAAATAAATAAAATACCCCCTAAAAAAATAAAAAATTATGAAAGACATGAAAAATACCGTAACAAAGTCAAAATCTAAAAATGACACAACGCAGGGTTTACGTAATTTATTTGTAGCGCAGTTAAAAGATATATACTGGGCTGAAAAAGCATTGACAAAAGCAATTCCGAAAATGATTAAGAATGTTACTTCTGCAGAATTAAATAAAGCTCTTACAAGCCACCTAAAACAAACAGAAGAACAGGTAACACGTTTGGAAGATTTATTTTCTACCATTGGAAAAAAAGCAATTGAGAAAAAAAGTGATGCAATGGCAGGTTTAATCAAAGAAGCTAAGAGAATAATCAAAGAAAACAAGAGAGGAATTGTTCGTGATGCAGGAATTATTTTAGCAGGTCAAAAAGTTGAACATTATGAAATTGCTACCTATGGTACTCTTCTTTCCTTTGCAAAAACATTAGGCGAAAATGAAGCTGTAGCTTTATTGGAAAAATCATTAAATGAAGAAAAATCCTCAAATGAAAAATTATCGCAAATCGCTGTAGCTTCGATTAACAAAGACGCAACAGAAGAAAATAAAAAGGCAGACGAATTTCAACCAGAAAGAAAAGAAAAAAGAAAAGAATTAAGCGAGATAGAATATTAATATAAATATCCAAAACGAATTTTTTTTAACTCAATAAAATAATAAAAATTAAAAACAAAATAAAAAAATTTACTATCGTATGCTTAATGTCGGCCATTTATATGGGTTCCTTCGCACAAACAGATTCCACCAATAATAAAAGAGATTAGAATATTGTAATAAAAATGAAAACATGCAGAACAAACAAAATCAAAAAGATGGCAAGGAAAATAAAGATTGTGCTTACATCATGGAGAATGGAAAAGTGATGAAAGTTGTAAATGGGAAAAAAGAAGTTATGTGAAAAAGCTATTAAAAATATACCTTCCGAATCCACTATTTACAAAATAATTAGCAAACAATATGCTTTATTAAGAGCCGATCATGACAAGATACAAAATCTTCAGAGTTCTTCACTAAGTGTAAAAGTATAATTGAAACATGCAAGTAAGCAATTCTAAAGAATGATTAATAAATTGATAAATTACAATCTGAAAGCAGCATGGAAGAAAGTCATGTAAGAGGTGTATCTTCAAAAGAAAGCCACCAAAAAGTCACCAAAAAACAACATAAGTAATTTATTAAAATTAATGAGGGTGAACTAATTATTTTATTCATCCTGTAAAGAGAACAGCCAAAAAAAATATAAATAAATCAATTTAACCTTAAAACCTTAAAAAAAATGGAAACAACACTTAAAATCACTGGAAACTGGAACGAACTAAAAACAAAATTAAAACAAAAATATCCGAACTTAACTGATACGGATTTAAATTTTACACCCGGTAAAGAAGATGCATTATTGGCAACTCTGTCGAAAAAACTTGGGAAAACACAAGAAGAAATAAGCGATGAGATTGACAATTTGCAATCAAAAAGAAAAGAAACCAGCGGTACTGAAAAAGAAAACCAAATGGAAGGTAGCAGAAAAACTGGACGCCAGGAGGAAGGCAAGACAGAAGGTTCCAAAGAGAAAGAAACCTCAAAAAAATATTAATGAATAAGTTAATTTTTGGTCTGTGGAATTAACTTAATAAAAGGGGAGTTATTACTATTTAGTATATAATCCCTTTTTTTTATTATTCTTTAAAAAATTTATTAATCATTTAAAGAAAAAAACTTGAAAATAAAATTCTTAAAATTTATGTTGTTTGGGTTTATTACCGGAACAGTGTTATCCTGCCAATCCCCTGAGAAAAAAGTTGATAATGCCAAAGAACAAGTAAATGAAGCGCAACAGGATCTGAAAAAAGCGCAGGAAGAATTCAATACAGATTATCAAAAATTTAAATTGGAAACCGAAAATAAAATTCTTGATAACGAAAAAAAAATAATTGAACTGAAAGAAAAAAGGATGAACGTAAAAAAAGACAATAGGGAAAAATATGATGAAAAAATAAATGAGCTTGTCAAAAAAAATGATGAATTAAGATCAAAAATAGATCGTTATCAGTTCGAAAGTAGAGACAAATGGGAATCATTTAAAACAGAGTTTAATCACGACATGGATGAGCTTGGCCAGTCAATTAAAGACTTGTTCAAAGATAATGTAAGGGATTAAAAAGTTTTGAAAGATGAATCCTATAAAATGTTTCAAAACTCTTAAAGGCAATTGATTAAACTCAATTAAATAGGAAAAAGTTATTATTGTGAAAAAAATTAATTATCTCATTCTTTTAGCTGTTATTGCAAGCAACATTTTTACTTCCTGTAGGGAAACTCTACCTTTCTCCGTGACCAAACGGCATTATAGAAATGGTTATAATGTTGAAATTGCAGCAAAAAAACCAAAATCTGAGGTCATTCAATCTGTAATTGTTGCAGGAGAAAATGAAAAAATTGTAAAAAGCAATAACACACTCTTAAAAACAACAGAAGATAATAAAAATCAAAATTCTATTTCCTTGGTAAAAAATTCGTCTTCCATAAAGGAAAACAGAAATGAAAAAGAAAAAACATCTGCAACTAATAAAGGCGGGGTTTATTTTAAAAAGAAGGCAGCCAAAACATTTTCCAAAATGAGGTCAGTAGTCAACCTAGTTTCTAAGGTTGCTCTTCCTTCCAAACAAATAATTCCTATAAATAAAATAAAAAATCATGAGAGAGCAGAACATCCTCTTGGAGGGATAATATGGACTCTTATTTGTGTGTTTTTTGTTTTGTGGCTTATTTCTTTACTAACTGGAGGGTGGGGATTAGGCGCTTTTCTACACTTGTTTCTCGTTGTCGCATTAGTATTAATTCTTTTAAGACTATTATGGGTAATATAAATTCCATGAATGAAAAAGTTCAGTTCAAAACAAAAGGTTAAAATAGAGCAATCTCAAGCTCCTCCGGGAAAGGAATACAAAATGATTCCAACTCCCGTATTTGATGATAAAAAAATAAAAGGAAGTGGCAAACTTAAAAACAAGGTTGCTTTTATAACCGGTGGTGATAGTGGCATTGGAAAAGCCACAGCCATCCTCTTTGCCAAAGAAGGAGCCACTATAGTAATCGTTTACCTGAATGAACATAAAGATGCGAAGGATACAAAAAAAATTATTGAGGAAGAGTACGGGCAAAATTGTTTGTTGATTTCAGGAGATATAGGTAAAGAAAAATTCTGTTTACAAGCGATTTCAGAAACTATTAAGAAATATAAAAAGATTGATATTCTTGTAAATAATGCTGGCATTCAGTATGAGCAAAAAAAACTTGGAGCAATATCTTCTAAACAGTTGCAAAAAACATTTGAGACAAATTTATATGCTCAATTCTGGCTCAGCCGAGAAGCCTTAAAATATATTCCAAAAGGTGGAGCAATCATCAATACCACTTCTATAACAGCTTACCGGGGTAGTTATCATTTAATGGACTACGCGGCTACCAAAGGCGCTATCGTTTCTTTTACCAGGAGCTTATCTGCAAATCTTGCCGATAAAGGAATCCGAGTAAATGCGGTTGCACCAGGTCCCATTTGGACACCCTTGATAGTTTCAAGTTTTGATCCTAAAAAAGTTTCTGAATTTGGAAAAAATACACCAATGAAACGTGCTGGCCAGCCTTTAGAGGTCGCTACCTGCTTTTTATTTCTTGCCTGTGATGACTCTTCCTATATGACGGGACAAGTCTTGCATCCCAATGGTGGAGAAATCATTAATGGCTAAAAATTCTTTTACAAATAATTTTTTTTTTCATTCCATAAACCCATACATTGATTATGCGGCCTTCTTCAGATCAATCATCACATCCCGGTTCAAAAAAAAACGAAAAAGAAGAAAAATTATTTTAATTATTCTTGCAGTAATAATTCTATTCAGGATTTTTTTGCCCTTTATTGTACTGAAATAGGTTAACAATAAGCTTGCTAATCTGAGCGAATATTATGGACATATGGAGGACATTGATTTAGCATTATTCCGTTGAGCCTATATAATCAGGGGTATGAAAATTGTTAAAGTTGAGTCTGAACAAAATAAAAAAGATACAATTCCATTTTTCATCAGCCCTGTGATTGATCTGTCAATTGAATGGCGGGTGGTTTTCAGGGGTGCTTTTGTAGGAGAAATTTATGTTGAAGACCCCAAACTTAATTTTGTTAATGGTGCGCATAAAGCTGAAAATATAAGAGGCGATACAGCAGATTTTCGCCAGCTTACCAAAGACCTGATGCCCCTTACAACCTGATAACATCACATTCATTTCATCAATTCTACATCATAAACCCTATTGCTGGTGACTTACTCTCCAGCAGAGCTCACGTCCTCTTTGGACTTACATTACAAATGTAAAAATAAATAGTTAAAAAAATGTCCTAAAATTTGGATTACAACATAGAAGGCTCTAAGGATTTTTTTTATTCTGTATAGGTTGGAGTATTGCAACTTTCTTTTCTTCCCGCAAATTCATATTTCAACCCTATACGTAATTCGAAGTTTTTATTATTAATTTTCAGGGCAGATGTTTTATATGCCGGCATCACATCAGGATTGTAAAACGCTTCCACAAAAAATTTAAAATTGGTGTAACTTACCAACTCTACTCCTCCGCCAACAGCAGCGCTTACATGCAAGGGAAGAAATTTTCCGGTAACAGCAGGAGAAGATGTACTTTGTATTAAGTTGTATTCTAACTTCGGACCCACCAAAACATATGGAATGATGCTGTACATTTCGTAGCGTAACTTCAAATAATTATTCCAGCAAATGTTTTGTAATTTGTTAGGATAATTTCCATCAGGTTGTTTATCAATAGAGCCTTTTTGGTCATATTGAATCTCAGTAACCCAACGGGCATAATCGTGACTAAAACATTCTAAAAATACACTGGCATTGAATCCAAACCCATATTTTTTTCGGGAAATACTTGTCGGATCATTAAAATAAAATTTTTGATTCCCGGCACTTACACCTGCGGTAATGCCAATGCTATTCAGAAATTGAGCTTTGCTTTGAAGGGCGATCAAGACAATAAACGTAATTAATATTATTTTTTTCATTATATTTTTCAAATAAAAACGTCAAAATGCAGCAATTAGTACAATTTAGTTTTCAAAATTACTAGGCACTTATTGCTTCAACAGCTGGATTCACTTTTTTTACGAGTCCTTGCAGTACTTTTCCCGGTCCAACTTCTGTAAATGATGTTGCTCCATCAGCTATCATTTGTTGCACTGTTTGTGTCCATTTTACAGGAGCAGTCAATTGAGAAATTAAATTTGCTTGAATTTCAGATGGATTTGAAACAGCACTTGCTGTAACGTTTTGGTAGATAGGACAAATAGGCTGATGGAATGTTGTTGCTTTGATTGCAGCTGCCAGTTCAAGTGCAGCAGGTTGCATTAGTGGAGAATGAAAAGCTCCACCAACAGGTAAAATTAATGCTCGTTTTGCTCCTGCAGCTTTTAACTTTTCACAGGCAAGATTGATTCCACTTATGCTTCCGGATATAACCAACTGACCGGGACAGTTATAATTTGCAGGAACAACAATATCTCCTGTTTGAGATATTTCAGCACAAATTGTTTCAATTATCTTATCATCTAAATTCGTAATAGCAGCCATTGTTGAAGGTGTTAACTCACACGCTTTTTGCATCGCCATAGCTCGTTTCGAAACCAATACCAAGGCATCTTCAAACGACAATGTTTTGTTTGCAACCAATGCTGAGAATTCACCAAGACTATGGCCCGCCACCATATCCGGTTTTAAATTGTCACCTAATGTTTTTGCTAAAATTACCGAATGTAAAAAGATCGCAGGTTGTGTAACTTTGGTTTGCTTCAATTCTTCATCTGTGCCACCGAACATAATGTCGGTAATTCTGAATCCGAGAATATCATTCGCTTTTTCAAATAATTCTTTTGCTAATGCAGAGGTTTCGTATAATTCTTTTCCCATTCCTACAAATTGGGAACCCTGTCCCGGAAATACGTATGCTTTCATTCTTTAATGTTTTATGATTAATAGAATTCAATATTAGTTAAAATAAAAAGGGGGAAACTGTTTTGCTGCCCCTTTTTATTCACAATATAGTGTGTAATGTTTTATTTGATAATTATTTTACCACTTTGCGAATTACCTTTTTTATTAGTGACTTCATAAAAATAGATGCCAGCTATTAACTCTTTCGTTTTAAGAATATATTGATTGTTTTTATCCAATTCAGACGAAATAATAATTTGCCCTGCCGGATTATAAATTTTTAATGTAAAATTTTTCTCATTGTTTTTGGAAACAACTTGAAAAATACCTTGTTCGTTTGCCGGGTTTGGAAAAAATTTAACATCAAAAATTCTCATTGTATTTTCAGGTGCGCTGCCAATCAGATCTTTTATACCTATGCTCAAATTATCAATGATCCATCCTGCTTTATTGGTTTGAATAAGATCGCTTTTAAAATTAAACCGCAACATCACTTTTTGAGTCACAATAGCCTTTTTTTTGTATTTAGGACCTTGAGATGGTGAAACAGGTAAGATCCATTGTAAAAACAGTTCCGAATATTCCCAATTACTTTGTTCCCCGCTAAATGCAGGAATACCTCCTTGTATTGTATCAAGAGGCGTATAAAAATTAATAGACTCGTAAATGCTCATTCCTTCGGCTGAATTAGGAAAAACAACATTGCTCCATGTTGCCCCGCTATCTAAAGAGATTTCCAAATAACCACCGTCTTTAAGAGAATCCGTTTGAAATTTATGCCAGAATCCGATAAATACATCGGGAATATATCCTGCTACTGTTGGTTGTATAGAAACTGTAAAAGATGATAAATTATTTATTGGATAGCTATTCCTCTGATCAGTCATTATTGCGAAAGGCAATGAATAAGCCTTTATAAAAAATTCTTTCCGTGGCATACCTATTTGCCATATATTTTTTTTTGCCGAGATGTCTAAATGTACCAATGAGGCATTTGATTCGAAATTGGTACTATCAACTTCTAATAGAGCATTAAATTGGGCATTACAAAACGTAACCAGCATCAAAGCAAATATGGTAGCTATCTTTTTCATAATTTCTGATAATTTGTAATCAAAAATAATTCAAAAAAAAAGGAAGTCATATCGACTTCCTCACTATTTGTGATGATTAATGTTATTATTTTCTGCTGCCGGAAAGAAGGGGTACAATTAGTAATAAAATAAAAAAGAGGAAGCAATTGATTTGCTTCCTCTTCCACAACATAAAAAATTGTGATTATTTTCTATCGCCAAATAGGCGTAACAAGAATAAAAATAAATTAAGGAAATCCATATATAAACTTAATGCACCCATAATTACTAATTTGCTTGCCACTTCCGTTCCATATTCAATGCCAGCACCAATACGTTTCAGTTTTTGAACATCATAAGCAATTAATCCGGTAAAAACCAATACCCCAACAAAACTGATGATATAATCTAATCCTGAACTTTGTAAAAAAAAGTTAATCACGGTTGCAATAATAATTCCGACTAATCCCATCATCATGATTGAACCAAATTTAGTTAAATCGGTTTTTGTAGTATAACCTACAACTGCCATTAATCCAAACATTCCGGAAGTAGCAGCAAAAGTTCCATAAATAGAACCGGCTGTGTATTGATGAAAAATAAAACTTAAACTCATTCCCATTACAGCAGAAAATAAAAGGAATAAAAACAAAAGGATTGGATATGCGATACGGTTAAATCCAAATGAAATAACTAGAATAAATGCAAAAGGAGAAAACATTACAACATAACCAAATGTAGTTAATCGGCCTAATTCATTTGTAAGTAAAGCTGTTAGTTCAGCATTATTTCCAAAATAATAGGCTACTAATGATGTAATTGCTAATGCAGCGAACATCCAGGAAAAAACACTTGCCATAAATGTTTTTGACAAGGAAGCTGATTCTTCTTGTGATTGAACGTAATTGAAATTGTTTGTTTCCATTTTTTTTATTTGTTTTAAGATACAAAGATAATACGGTTTAGGTGCTTATCCAAACATGTGAGTGCTGTTTAACAAATTTTTGCAATTAATGTAATTTAGAACTGATCAAACTAATGAATTCTTTTCGGGTGGTATCTCTTAAAAATGCTCCTGTAAAGGCTGAAGTTGTTGTAACGGAGTTTTGTTTTTGGATCCCACGCATTTGCATACATAAATGTGAACATTCGATAACTACTGCAACACCCATCGGATTTAATGTTTCCTGAATACAATCTCTTATTTCAGTGGTTAAGCGTTCCTGAACCTGCAATCTGCGTGCAAAAGCATCAACTACACGAGGAATCTTACTTAATCCAACAATATGCCCGTTTGGAATATATGCTACATGAGCTTTGCCAAAAAATGGCAATAAATGATGTTCGCACATGGAGTAAACTTCAATGTCTTTTACAATCACCATTTGCTGGTAATCATCTTTAAATAAAGCAGATCGAATAATTTCTTGTGGATCAAGATCATAACCGTGGGTAAGATATTGCATCGCTTTAGCAACACGTTCGGGAGTTTTTAACAGTCCTTCACGTTCTGAATTTTCACCTAAATCACCTAAAATTGTTTTATATTTTGATGCAATGTTATCAATCAATTTTAAATTGTATCTGTCAATCTTTTTGTATCCTGTTATATCGTCAAATTCATCGTGTCCCATATGTTAGTTCATTAGTTAATTGGTTAACTGGTTATCGGTTGACTCCTTTAGTTTGTAAATTTGTAAAAATTAGTATTTCGTAGATTACCCGTAATACTCAACGAAATTGTTTTCTGTTTCATATACTTTTATACAATGTAATTGGCATCCCAGCGTATTTATTGGCATTTCCAATTGTTTCCATATCTCCATCGCTAAATTCTCTGTAGAAGCCATTATGTTTTTCATAAAATCGACATCCAGATTCAAATTTTTATGATCAATTTTATCGATAACATGTTTTCGGACAATTGCACTGATATCCTTTAAATTAGCAGCATATCCGGTCGAAGGATTGATCTCTCCTTTAACAGTAACAAACAACTCATAATTATGTCCGTGCCAGTTCGGATTGGAGCATTTCCCGAATACTTCCAGATTTTTTTCATCTGTCCAGTTCGGGTTATGCAGCTTATGTGCTGCGTTAAAATGCTCCTTACGGGTAATGTATATCATTTTCTTAAAATAGTATACAAATATAAGAGGATTTGTTACACCGAAACAAAATTGGGTTTTGGAAAACTAACCTCTGCGGTACATTCTTTAATAAAAAGCCGCAAATTGTCAACGATAAATAAAACACCTTTGGTGTAAGAAATTTTAAAATTTAGATACCTTTGTACTCTATGAAAATTCTGATCGTAGCCGCTACAAAATTCGAAATTGAGCCATTGATTCATCAAATGGAAAATACACAGCATTTGAACGAGAAATTAATTTCATGTGCCTACAAAAAACTAGAGATCGATTTTTTGATCCCCGGTGTCGGAATGGTTGCAACAGCATATTATTGCGGAAAAATAATAAACGATTCTTATGATCTTGCTTTGAATGTTGGAATTTGCGGAAGCTTTAATACTAATCTCGAAATAGGTGCTGTTGTGAACATTATACAAGATCATTTTTCGGAATTAGGTGTAGAAGATGGGCAGCAGTTTTTAACTTCTAAGGAAATTGGTTTGGATGCGAAAATTGAAATGTACAATGAAACTATTATTAGCAATAATAAATTGGATGAGATTCCCAAAGTTTGCGGAATAACTGTTAATACGGTTCATGGAAATGAAAAAAGTATTGAAAAAGTGTTCGGTAAATTTCATCCGAATACCGAAAGTATGGAAGGTGCTGCTTTTATGTTTGTTTGTGAAAACGAAGGAATCCCTTATGCCCAAATACGCGGAGTTTCAAATTTTGTTGAAAAAAGAAATAAAGAAAATTGGAATATTCCTTTGGCAATTGAAAATGTGAGTAAAAAAGTTTTTGAAATTTTAAATGAGTTTTAACCACCCTCTCCGAATGAGATGGAGAAATTAATGGGTCGCAAGAACAACAAATAAACTAATGAACCAATTAACTAATAAACTAACAATAGGTTTCAGCCCGTGTCCGAACGATTGTTTTATTTTTGATGCACTCATTCATAATAAAATTGACACCGAAGGGTTGCAGTTTGAAGTAGTGATGGAAGATGTGGAAGCATTGAATCAAAAAGCTTTTCGAGGCGAATTGGATATTACAAAATTGAGTTATCATGGCTATGCCTATTTAACTAAACTATATCAGTTATTAGATGCTGGCAGCGCTTTAGGTAATAATTGCGGACCTTTATTGATTTCGAAAAGCAACGACATCCCATATCTCACAACTCACATCTCAGATCTCAAGATTGCAATTCCCGGGAAATACACAACTGCAAATTTTCTTTTGTCATTGGCGTTTCCGGAAGCAAAAAATAAAATTGAACATTTGTTTTCTGATATTGAAGAGGCTGTATTGACAGGAAAAGTAGATGCCGGTTTGATCATTCACGAAAATCGTTTTACCTATGAACAAAAAGGTTTAAAAAAGATAATTGATCTTGGAGAGTATTGGGAGAAGCTGGCAAATGCACCTATTCCCTTGGGTGGGATTGTTATCAAACGGAATTTACCTGATGAGCTTAAACAAAAAGTAAATCGTATTGTTCGCAAAAGTGTGGAATATGCATTTGCAAACCCTAAATCATCTCTTAACTTTGTTAAGGCAAATGCACAGGAAATGAGTGAAGAGGTAATGTATAAACACATTGGTTTGTATGTGAATAATTATTCAGTTGATTTGGGAGCAGAAGGGAAACGAGCAATAAAAATCTTGTTTGATAAAGCACAGGAATCAGGAGTGATAAATAAAATTGAAGAAGATATTTTTTTATAAACGTGATTGCATTCCTGCTTGAGAGGGGTTATGGTGTGTAAAAGGGGTATTCTTGAACAATAAAAACATACCACCTGCATCACACAAGCTTTCATACTCCCTTTTTCCAAAGGAGTTCTTCGGACAAAACGGGAATTTAACGCACAGATTCGTAAATTCGTATAGATAAGTATTTCGTAGATTAGTAAAAATTCGTTATTCGTAACCATGATAGTAGTAACAGGAGCTGCAGGATTTATTGGTAGTTGTTTAGTCAGCAAACTTAACCAGGAGGGATTTAATGATATTGTAATTGTGGATGATTTTTCAAATCCTGAAAAGATGAAAAATCTGGAAGGAAAAAAGTATTCTCAAAAAATTCATCGTGATGATTTTATTCAATGGTTGAATGAGAATCAACGTTTTGTGCAAATGGTTTTTCACATTGGTGCGAGGACAGATACTACTGAATTCAACAAAGAAATATTCGATAAATTAAATCTGAATTACACTAAAGATATTTGGAACGTTTGTGTTGAATTTGGTTTACCGGTGGTATATGCATCGTCTGCTGCAACATACGGTTTGGGTGAATTTGGTTATGAAGACACTCATGAAATAATTGATAAATTGAAACCACTAAATCCCTATGGAGATTCAAAAAATGATTTTGATAAATGGGCCATCAGACAAGAAAAGAAACCGTATTTCTGGGTTGGTTTAAAATTCTTTAATGTGTATGGACCAAATGAATATCACAAGGGCCGTATGGCATCTGTAATATTTCATGCATACAATCAGATCAAAGAAAAAGGAATGATGAAATTATTCCGTTCCCACAATCCGAATTATAAAGACGGAGAGCAATTGCGCGATTTCGTATATGTAAAGGATGTTGTGGAGGTTTGTTATTTCTTATTACATCATCGCAAAGATTCAGGGATTTATAATCTTGGTTCCGGTAAAGCCCGCACTTTTTTAGATCTGGTAAAAAATACGTTTGCCGCTTTAAACAAAGAACCAAACATTGAATTTGTGGATACCCCCATCGATATACGCGACAAATACCAATATTTCACCGAAGCCAATATGACTAAATTAAGATCGGTTGGTTATTCAAAACCTTTTCATACATTGGAAGAAGGAGTGAAAGATTATGTACAGAATTATTTAGTAGGAAAGAAATATTATTAATCCAATATATTGATTGCATCAATTGCGAATAACGGAAAGGTGAAGTGTGCGGGTCACCCTGAGTTTGTCGAAGGGGAGGAAAGCTCTCGCAACTGTTTCGACAAACTCAACATGACTGCCCACAGTTCGCTTGGCTGATCCTTATCAAAAGTTGAAGGAATGAGTGATATAATAAAATGATTATGAAAAAAGAAACTGACATTAAAATGATCGCCAAAACCATTTTTGGTTTGGAAGAAGTATTATCACTGGAATTAAAACGATTAGGAGCTAAGGATATTGAAGTACACAATCGTGCGGTGAGTTTTAAAGGTGATCTGGGCTTTTTATACAAAACTAATTTGTGTTTGCGAACTGCTTTACGTGTGTTGGTTCCGTTTAAGAAATTTAAAGTCCGTGATGAAAAATCGCTTTACGAAGCCATTCAGGATATTAATTGGGAAGATTTTATAGATGTTACAGATACCATTGCTATTGATACGGTATTAAGCACGGGTCTGTTTGCTCATTCGCAATATATTTCGCAGAAGGCAAAAGATGCGATTGTCGATCAGTTCAGAGCAAAATATGGCGAACGTCCTTCTGTTGATCTGGAGAAACCAACCATACGGATTCATTTGCATATTAAAGATGATACTTGTACTGTTGCATTGGATAGTTCAGGCGAATCGCTACACAAAAGAGGTTATCGGGATAAAACAAATTTAGCTCCTATCAATGAAGTATTGGCTGCCGGTATGGTTTTATTAACCGGCTGGGACAAGCGCAGCACATTTATTGATCCGATGTGTGGTTCGGGAACAATATTAATTGAAGCAGCTTTGATCGCTAATAATATTCCTGCCGGATATTTCCGTGAAGATTTTGGTTTTGAGCGATGGAAAAAATTCTTACCCTATGATGAAGAACTTTGGAATGTAATATTTGACGCAGCTGTCGACAAGATAACGAATCATGAACAAAAAATACTTGGCGGAGAACTTTCACCAAACGTTGCAAAAAAAGCCAAAGAAAATATCAAACATGCAAAAGTAGATGATATTGTTTCTATCAAAAATTGCGACATGAAAGATTTTGAAGTTCCTGAAGGAAGAGGTGTTGTTGTGATAAATCCACCTTATGGCGAACGGATGGTGAAAGATAATATCGAGGAGCTTTATAAGATGATGGGTGATACCTTCAAGAAAAATTTTGCAGGATATGATTGCTGGATACTAAGTTCAAACATGGAAGCCTTTAAACATGTTGGTTTGCGACCATCGCGTAAAATAGCATTGTTCAATGGGCAATTAGAGTGTCGCTTTATGAAATTTGAAATGTATTCAGGAACTAAGAAGATTCATAAATTGAATAAAGGAATGGATGGAATGGAGGACTTAAAGTAAAACACTTCTGTTATTTTGTTTTTCCGTATGATTCAAAAAAAAACTCCCCGCTTTGCCTCTTTGTAGGATTTGGATACTAACCGACCCGCTTCTGTTTTTCTTTTTTTAAATATGACCGGCAATACCATTGTAATTTGCTGAAATATTAATTAGGTTTTCAAACTCTTTATTCAAATAATACCTTGAAGCTCTGCTTCGGTGGTCGGGTTAGTATTTAATACATTTGTGTTATGAGTGAACATATTCATAAACACGATAATAAAAGTTTGTTGCTGTATCATATAGTTTGTCCAATAAAATATCGGAGAAGCGTTTTGTCTGAGACCGTAGAACAAAGTTTGGTTGAAGTCTGTAATCAAATATCGGAACGGTATGAAATACATTTTGTAGAAATAGGTGCGGATTAAAATCAAGTTCATTTTTTGATACAAAGTGTTCCGATGTTGTCTGTAAAAAGTATTGTTCAAGCTGTAAAAAGTATCACGGCAAAAGAGCTGTTTCGTCTTCATCCAGAAGTCAAAACAAAGTTGTGGGGCGGTAATTTTTGGACTGAAGGCTATTACGTAAATACTGTTGGGCAAAACGCAAATGAAGAAGTTATACAAATGTATATTCAAAATCAAGGTGAAGAAAAAAGCACATATAAAAAACTGCATAAAAATCAATTAAGTTTGTTCGGGTAATACGATACCCCGAAGTTCTGCTTCGGGGGGTATTCATTAATTTTTAATGCTGCAAAATAATTTTTTAATGCCTCATAGTAATTTCTTTGATTTTTAAAAATATCAGCTATCCCATTATAAACAAAAGCCATATGGTTTTTGTCTCCTATTGATTCATCAATTTTTAAGGCAGCATAATATTTTTTACGCTAGCGGGTAATTTTTAATGCTGAACAAAGAAGCCCAGTATTTATATAAGAGGCCGAAATGCATTTTTTGATATTTTATTTAGCTTTTATGTACTCTAAAATATTGATGTTATCCCAATTTTTTTTTGTCCAAGTGTATGTTAAAAACTCATTTCCTGTTTCAGTAGGTTTATATTCTAATGAGATCGTTGACTTAGTTATGTGTTTGGATATAAATTAGCGAGGGGCTGAAGAATATTACGATTGACAAATGGTTCCGGAGTTTCGGTTAAGTTTGTTATGTAAAGGTGTAGGGAAGGTGGTGTATATTATGATTATTATCAAAAATGCTCTTGATATTGATCATTATTAATTTTTTATGGAAACCTGTAATTTGGAACAACTAAAAATTTTGTATTAATAACTTTTTCAAAACAACTTTTTTTATCTATATAAAGAGGTGATGAGAAAAGATTATAAAACATCTGAGTTCAAACCAGTAAGTAAAAGATGGGTAATTACGTCATAAAACTTTTAATTTACTGATTGAGCATTTTTTAGTAAAAAACCATTTGTAATTTATTTATAATTAGCCATGGTTACCGGAAAGAACAAAAAAACATTCATCAAAAAAACAATAAAAGAGAAATCTTTTACTGTTGTCGCCATTGGTGATTCAGCCGGAGGTTTGGAGGCAATGAGCACCCTGCTGAAAAATTTACCTTCTGATACGGGCATGGCATTTATTTATGTACAGCATCTTTGTCCGGATCACAAAAGTTTCCAGACTTCTATTTTATCGAAATTGACGAAGATGAAAGTCCAGGAGATTGATAACATGGAATTAATGAAGCCGAATAATGTCTATATAATACCTCCTAATAAAGAAATTAAAGTGCTTGATGGGCATATACAATTAACCCCGCGTTCAAAAAAGAATGCTACGAGTACCATTATTGATATTTTGTTTTCCTCACTTGCCCAAACGCATAAAGATAACACCATTGGCGTGATCCTTTCAGGCTATGCCAATGATGGTATGGCGGGATTAAAAACAATAAAGGATATGGGAGGTGTGACTTTTGCGCAAGATGACTCTGCACAGGCAAGTAGTATGCCTTATTCTGTCATTGCAGCAGGGGCGGTTGATTATATATTATCACCAAAGGAAATTGCAAAACACTTGGTTCGGCTAAGCAAAAAAATGTTGCCAGAGAAAAATAGGAACAAAAAACAGAGTGAAATTACAGTTGACAGCAATCCTGATCTTAAAACTATTTTCGAAATTTTGCATAAAAAAAAGGGAGTGGATTTCAGGGATTATAAAATGCCTACTATTAAAAAAAGATTGAAGTATAAAATGCTTTTGTGTGGAGTAGAAACTAGGAAGGAATATGTGAATCTGTTGAACAAAAAAACTACGGAGATAGACAACCTTTACAATGATCTGCTTATTAATGTAACCAGATTTTTCAGAGACAAAGAGGTTTTCGCCTATTTAAAAAGAACCCTTCTACCTAAGATCATTAATAGCAAAAAAACCGGTGAAACACTACGGATATGGGTGCCTGCATGCTCCACAGGTGAAGAGGTTTATTCCATTGCCATGCTGATCACAGAGTTGCAGGATAAAAAGGTAAAGAAAATTCCCATTCAGATATTTGCTACTGATCTGAGTGAGCAAATGATTGCCGAAGCCCGGATTGGGATGTATTCGAAGACCGATTTAATAAACGTTTCAAAAAAATATGTGGATCGTTTCTTTACCAAATCGGGGAACAGTTATCAGGTGGTGAAAGAACTTCGTGAAATGTGCGTGTTTGCACCTCATAATATTTTGCAGGATCCGCCTTTTTCGCGGATGGATTTTATCAGTTGCAGAAATCTGCTGATCTATTTTGATGCAATAGCACAGAAAAGGGTTTTTGGGACCTTGCATTTTACATTGAATGAAGGCGGATATTTATTGCTTGGAAAAGCTGAAACTACCGGAATTTCATCTCTGCTATTTAATCAGGCAAATAATAAATTTAAGGTCTATTCTCGGAAAAAGGATATCGGCCTGAGAAAAATACCGGAATTAATACCGCATTTTCCAAGTACAAATTTGAATGCAAAAAAAGCAACTATTCTTACTAAAAACACCTCTGTAAATCCAACAGGTATTGAGCATGCTATTGATACTTCTTTTATTTCGGACGCTAATGCTTCCAATGAAGAATTCCAGACTTTGAAGGAGGAACTGGAAATCTCCAAAGAAGAAATTGAAGCAACCAATGAAGAACGGCTTTCCACTAATCAGAACCTGCAAATACGCAACCGCCTTCTTTCTGAATCCCAAGAATATTCCGAAGCTATTATAGCTTCACTGATCGCAACCAAAGAACTGGAGGCATTAAATTATTCCATCAAACAAGCTTCTCAATATCCAAGAAGTTTGCTGGAAGCAAGTTTAGATCCGTTGGTTACCATTAATTCCAATGGGAAAATAACCGATGTGAACGAGGCCCTGATAAAAGTAACGGGTGTTCAAAAAAATGCACTGATAGGTACCGATTTTTCCAATTATTTTACAGAGTCTGAAAAAGCCCAGGAAGGCTATCGACATGTGTTTGAAAAAGGCTTTGTTGCAGATTACCCTTTAACTATAAAACATAAAAATGGGGAATTAACGGATGTGTTATATAACGCTTCTGCGTTTAACGATGAAATAGGAAATGTACTGGGAGTTTTTGCAGTAGCAAGAGATATTACAGAGCAAAAAAGTGTTGAGAATAGTTTAGAGAAAAGTTTAAGAGAGAACTCTGATTATAAATATGCGCTTGACGAATTTTCCATTGTTGCCATTACTGACCAAAAAGGAATTATCAAATACGTGAATGACAATTTTTGCAAAATCTCAAAATATAATCGAAGTGAATTGATCGGCCAGGATCATCGCATCATTAATTCGGGTTATCACCCAAAAGAATTTATTCGGGAGTTGTGGAAAACAATTACCAATGGGAAAATATGGAAGGGTGAATTGTACAACAGATGTAAGGATGGAGCCTTTTATTGGTTGGATACTACTATTGTTCCTTTCTTGAATGAGAAAGGAAAACCATATCAATATTTGTCGGTTAGGATAGACATTACAGAATGGAAAAGGATTGAAAAGGAATTTACGGAAGCAAAGATTGCTGCGGAGTTGGCAACAGAAGTTGCTGAAGAAGCAAAGCGCAAAGCAGAAAATGAGACACAAATCGCAATGGAAACTGTTAAATCAAAGCAACAGTTCCTGTCAAATATGAGCCACGAAATACGGGGACCCCTGAATGCAATCATAGGGTTTACGAATGCGATATTAAAAACAAGATTGGATGAAAAACAAAAAGAATATCTCGATGCGATCAAAGTATCAGGAGATGCACTGATCGTTTTGATCAATGACATCCTGGATCTTGCAAAAGTGGATGCCGGGAAAATGACATTGGAATTGGCTCCATTTAAATTGTCCTCTTCCATTTCATCGTTGCTTCACTTGTTTGAAATAACGATTCAGGAAAAAAATCTTGAATTGGTGAAAGAATATGATCCGGCTATTCCTGAGTTTTTACTTGGTGATTCGGCTCGATTAAACCAGATATTACTAAACTTGATTAGTAATGCTATAAAATTTACTGCTGCAGGAAAAATAACGGTAAGTGTTCGGATGCTGAAAGAAGAAACCGAAGAGGTAACGGTGGAGTTTGCCATATCCGATACAGGAATAGGGATCCATGAAAAAAATTTATCAACGATTTTTGACGCTTTTCAACAAGCCACGAGTGAAACATCGAGGCTGTATGGGGGAACCGGGCTGGGACTTGCAATCGTAAAAAAAATGGTTGAGTTAAAAGGCGGAAACATTTCTGTGAAAAGTAAAGTTGGCAAAGGATCAACATTTAGTTTTATTTTGAGTTTTAAAAAAACCGATGCCAATGAAATTATATGCAGCAGTCCTGATCAGGATGAGGAAATAAAAAATGTAAAAGTGTTGGTTGTTGAAAATATTGTGTTGAATCAGCTTTTAATGAAAACATTATTAGAAGAATTTGGTTTTGATATGGATATTGCCGATAATGGAAAGATAGCAATCGAAAAACTTAAACTTAATAATTATGATATCATTTTGATGGATCTGCAAATGCCAGAAATGAATGGTTTTGAGGCAACTGAATATATCCGGAAAACAATGAATTCTCAAATTCCAATAATCGCACTTACCGCAGATGTTACTACCGTTGATGTGGAGAAATGCAAAGCTTTTAAAATGAATGATTATTTGGCTAAACCCATCAACGAAGTATTATTGAAAAGGAAGATCATTCAACTAGTCAAAAAGAAAAAAGAAGAAGAAAATAGTGTACTGAAAGATCAAAAAAATGATCAAAAAAAAGCGGAGTTCAGTGATCATTTGAAGCATGAAAATGGTAATGAGGGTAATGTAAAAGAAAGTACAACAAAAAAATACATCGATCTAAATTACTTAAAAAAACTTACAAAAAACACAAACGGGATCATCGAAATGATCGAAGTGTATCTGGAAGAAACTCCTCTTTTGATTGATAAGCTAAGACAAGCTATTAAAACAAGTGACTGGGAATCATTAAGAACAACAGCACATTCCTTGATGCCCTCTTTTTCTATGATGGGGATAGATAAAGAGTTCGAGATGGACGCAAAAAAAATTGAGGAATATGCTGAAATGTTGATTGAAAAAAAAAATATGGAACCTGCTGAGAATGAAATTTCAGTGATCAAAGAATTGTTTTTAAAAATTGAAGAGGTATGCATTCATGCATCCGAAGAATTAAAAATAGAATTGATAAAATAAAGGAAAATTGTAATATATTAATGGATTTAATCTTCTACGAATCTCAGATTATTAATCCAACTTAACGAAATATTTAAAGAAAATGAATTGTATCATAGTTGACGATAATAAACTTGCCCGGACAGCGATAAAGCAGTTGATAGCACAGGTTGAATACCTTAACCTGAAGAAAGAATGTTCTAACTCAGTTGATGCTTTTAATTATATAAGCAAAGAAGCTGTTGATCTTGTTTTTTTGGATATAGAAATGCCCGGAATGACAGGTCTTGAATTGGTCAAAAATTTAAAGATAAGACCAATTATTATTTTGATTTCTTCAAAAGAAAATTACGCTATTGAAGCGTTTGAGCTCAATATGGCTGATTATATTGTAAAGCCGGTTAGCTTGTCTCGTTTTATGCTAGCCGTATCCCGGGCTAAAGAAATATTTGAGAGTAAGGACAAAAAACTGGAAATCGATGAAAAGTTAAAGGATTATATTTTTGTTCGTTCTAACTCTGTTCTTACAAAAATAAAGGTCAATTATATAACGTATATTCAAGCCCTTGGGGATTATGTGAATATTTTTAGTCCCGATAAACGATTTACAGTACATATTACACTAAGAGGCATGGAAGAAAAGTTGCCCTCTAGTAAGTTCTATCGATTACATCGTTCTTACCTTGTTGCTCTGGATCATATTGATGGAGTGGAAGAAGGAACTGCATACATTGGAAAACATCCGATTCCTATTGGTGAACAGTATAAAAAAGAATTGCTAAAAAAACTCAATCTAATTTAAAATTGCAAAGACCTGTTAGGAGACTTATTACCGTTTTTTGCGTTCAAAATAAAGTGATCTCAAAAGTATTATTTTGCAGTCATTCTGAACTCGTTCCCGAATCCGTTGATTGAAAAATCAGCAATTAAGAGATGCGAAAATAAATTCAGCAAGACGTTTTGGTTTTTTGAGAAGATAGATTAAGCAGAGTTCTAAAATAATATTCAAAATATCTGGAAAAATCTAATTCATTAATGAAAGATCTTTTTGGTTTTCGAGTTCCATAATAGTTTGAGTACATACGAGCTTGACCTTATCTATCAGGTCAGGTAATAAATTAAGGTGTATTTCTTTTTCTGAATATTCCTCCATTGAATCCAAAAGGCAATACATATCCTTCAAACCAAAAAATGAAAAGGCAGCTTTCATTTTATGGATCACTTCCCTAAGCATTTTCCAATCCTTATTTTTTAAGTGTTTTTCTAAATTGATGATAGCTATTGGAGTTTCCTTTAAATAAATTCCAATCATTTCTTTGATAAAACCTGTATCTCCATTTGAAATCTGCTTTAAATAAGTTAAATCAATTAGTTTATCAATGTTATTATATCCCATTTTTTTGTAAATTATGTTTTTTGGTTCATCTCTGAAAGGATGTTTTTTTTACAGACTGTGATTATTTTTTCATACAATACTTTTTCATCAAATGGTTTTGTGATATAATCATTCATGCCTGCGTTATAGCATTTTTCAGTTTCTCCGGTTATGGCATGGGCCGTTAAAGCTATTATCGGGATATCACGTTTGGTTGGGTTGGACAATTTTCTGATCTGACGTGTGGCTTCATACCCATCCATTTCAGGCATTTGTATATCCATTAGTACAATGTCGTAGGTAGTATTTTTTAATTTCTGCAGTGCAATTAATCCATTGTCGGCCACATCAACATTCCATTTCCAGTTTGTTAAAACTTTTTTTGCTAGGATCTGATTGAGACGATTATCCTCCACCAACAATATATTTAAGACTTCAATGTGTTCTAATTCACTTGTTTTTCCTGAAAACTCACTTTTCAATGCAAGTGATGGGAGTATTTTTTGGAATTTCAAATTGAAAATAAAGGAAGTACCTAAATTGATCGTACTTTTTACAGCGATGCTTCCTCCCTGCAGTTCCACTAATTGCTTCACAATTGTTAAGCCCAATCCTGTACCGCCATATTTTCTGTTGGTGTCGTTGGTCGCCTGCATGAAACCTTCGAAAACGCAGCCTAATTTATCCTCCGGGATTCCTATTCCGGTATCCTTCACAGAGAATTTTAATTCAATGTGTTCGTCATCTTCTGAAACAAAATCAGCATAAATTTTCACATCCCCTTTTTCTGTGAACTTAATAGCATTTCCAACCAGGTTTAAAAAGATCTGATTCAAGCGGGTCGGATCACCAATTAATTGTTCAGGAATTCTTTTGTCAATTTTTGTTGAAATCTTTATGTTCTTTTCCATGGATTTTGGTAAGATCAATTCGGTGAGCGTGGAAATGAGATGTTTCAGATCGAATTCTATTTGCTCGAATGTGATCTTTCCTGCTTCAATTTTCGAAAAATCAAGGATATCATTAATGATCACAATAAGATTTCTTCCGGAAGTTTTAACTGCATCAATGCATTGCTTTTGATCGGCTGTCAGTTCTGTTTTTAAAAGTAGATCTGTGAACCCAACAATTGCATTCATGGGAGTTCTTATTTCATGACTCATATTGGTAAGGAATTGTTCTTTTATATTGTTAATCCTTAGCAATTCTTCTTCTACCTGTTTTCTGTGGGTAATATCAGTGTCAATTGCGATGATTCTTTCTATTTCTCCTTTTTTATCTAACACTGGAGTGATAGTGGAAATGACCCAATATTTTTTTCCGTCTTTGGTAAGACATTCCCGTTCATATGAAATAGGTGTTTTACCAAAGGTATGTTGACTGAAATCTTTTCCTTTCTGGAAATTTACCTCCTTGATTATTTTAAAGAGTGATTTTTCATCGGGATTGATATCTTCTAATTTATAACCGCTAAGCTTAGTAAATCCTTCATTCACCCATTCAATTTCTCCATGTTTATTTGCTATAACAACTGAGTTGAAAGACTTGGTGGCAGCGATTGCCAGTAACTCTAATTCTTCTCCTTTCATTCTTTCTGTTACATCCTGAGAAGTACCAAACATGATAATTGGTTTTCCATTATTATCCTTGTTGACTTTTCCAATAGAATGGATCATTCTTATTTCATTGTTCGGACGTACAATTCGATGATAAAAATTGAAAGGGATTTGTGTTTTATAGGTTCCTAAAATCATTTTTTTTGTGAACTCCCGATCTTCCTGATGTACCTTTTCTAATAGCAATTCATAAGTTGCATCTGTTTCTTCATGAGTGAGTCCGTAAATTTCAAATAGCTCATCAGACAAAGTAAGCCCATTGGTACTCTTGTTCCATCCCCAGCTTCCAATGTGGGCAAGCTTTTGCGCGTGCGAAAGTTTGGTATTTTCTTTAATTAATTCGTCAGTATATTTCTGATTTATTTTTGTTTTTTCTGAAAGTTGCTTAAGCAGGGCGTTGCGCTCAATGCTGTAATTAATGGATCGTCTTAATTCTTTTCCTTGCATTTTCCCTTTCAGAAGAAAATCCTGAGCACCTGATTTAATTGCACTAAGGCCAATTGCTTCATCAATTTGTCCGGAAAGAATAATGATAGGAGTTTCAGGGACTTTTTTAAATACTCTTTTAAACGTATCTAAGCCATTGCTATCCGGCAATGTGAGATCAAGAAGAATTACGTTGAAAATTTTAGCAGATAAGAAATTTAAACCTGTTGATAAGCTATTTGCACAGGTGAGGGTGTAAGTGCCATCATCATAAGCGTCACCTAAATAAATATCGATTATCCTGGCATCGACAGTACTGTCTTCAATTAATAATATGTCGAATTTATCTACCATCAAAGATTAAACTTGTTGCTCAAATGTATGTTTGATATGAAAATAGGTCTTTTTTTTTCGTTAATAGGATATTTTCAATCGCTTAAAGCGATATTGAATAGTTGTTATAAGAATCTTGTTTTTTGATTTATTACTGCATTATAACATTGGGAATGAAATCATACTTTTTGGATACAAAATTAATTTCGTCAGCATTTCCGGTAGCATGGAAAAATGCAAGAGTTTATTCCTGATTCGGCTATAAGAAATGCCCGATTAACGAAATGTGAGAAGATCAGAAATTTAATTTAGGTAGATTTGGTTGAAAGAAAAATGAACTGAAATGGAAAATACGATCGAGAGCGCTTCGGCCTCCAATGATAATATAGAGAAAAAAATCAATGAGTATATAAAACGGATCACCTTAACAGATGCCTCTTTTGTAAATAAGGAAGAAGCAATAAAAAAGATTCGTTTAAACGAACTGTTTCAATTAAGCGAATCTCCGATGGATGAACTAGCCGGAGTTTGCATTGACGGGGTTCATTATTACGATTTCAAAAATATTCACTCCATAAATAACACTGGGATAGCCACTCTAATAGATATTTTGAAGTGTTTGCTGGAAAAGGGAGTTAAGGTTCAATTTGTTAATGTGAACGAAAAAATAAAGAATAAATTCAAATCTATGGGATTGGAGAACATCCTCAATTATTCTTAGTTATACTCCATGCAAAAACAATTTTACTTTGATAGGTTTGAAAGCAGGCGTCCTTATTCATCTATTCCAGATAATAAATACAGGACACTTTTATTTCAGTTCGCGGGTATTATTACCATTGCTTTAGGGTTTGCTTATTTAAATTGGCGCTGGAGGTTTTCACTCAATCCAGATGCACTTTGGTTTTCTATACCGTTGGTAACCGCAGAATCCTTAAGTTTTATAAGCACAATCATGATCGTGATCACTTTTTGGTCGAACAAAGATGCAGAAAAAGCACCTCCGGTACATTATCTTTCAGAAATAGAAGATATAGAAGATGCGCCTGACCGGCCTGTAAAAATTGATATTTTTATTGCATCCTATAATGAAGATGTGGAGTTGGTTCGTCTGAGTATCAGAGATGCAAAAAAAATGGCCTATCCTTTTTCTGATGTGAAGATCAAAATTTATGTATTGGATGATGGAAGAAGGGATGGAAGGGATTTGTCAAAAGAGAATATGAAAAAGGTTGCAGAAGAAGAGCAGGTGAATTATCTGATCAGGGAACACAATCAGGGATACAAGGCAGGCAATCTGAAAAACGCCCTTGAACATACGGATGGAGATCTGTTTGTCATTTTAGATGCAGATACCCGTGCATTTCCTGAATTTCTGATCCACACCACAGGATATTTTAAAAAGCGTACAGTGGCATGGGTTCAAACACCACAATGGTTTTATGATACCAGTGAACCGGAAAAATTAAGTTCGGTCATTACTTCGAAATTTAAGATCGTGAATAAAAAGATTAATGGGATCATTGATCTTGTATTTGGTAAGATAAAAGTGAATGAAGATATTTTTGGAAATGAGCCAAGGCTTTTTTATGATGTCATCTTACGGAGACGCAATTTTCATAATGCCGCTTTTTGTTGCGGAGCTGGTTCCATCCACCGTAGGGAAGCTGTCATGAGCCTGGCAGTGAAAAGTTTTGCCGAAGAAATTAAAAAAAAAGAATTAGAACTGGTTAAAAAAAATAAAAGCAATCCTGAAATAGCTAATCAAAAAAATTCCATTCTATTGGATCAGGAATTAATTCCATTTATGTTTCACGCTTCTGAAGATATTTACACTTCAATGATGTTACATTCAGATAAGTGGGAAAGTATTCACCATCCCGATGTGGAATGCAAAATGCTCTCCACACAGGACCTGGATAGCTGGATCAAGCAACATCAGCGATATGCAGAAGGATCCTTAGATATTGCTTTTAAAGATAATCCGGTCTTTAAAAAAGGGTTAACCTGGGGACAAAAGATCGCTTATACCAGTACCATCTGGTCGTATTTTGCACCCTTATGGATCTTGATCTTTTTGTTATGCCCGATTGTTTTCTTCTTCTCACTGACCCTCCCTGTAAAGGCCTATAGTTTCGATTTTTTTAAACACTTTCTTCCTTTCCAGATCATGAACACGATTACGATCACGTTGGGTTGCTGGGGAATTGCAACCAAAAGAGGAGATCAATATTATATTTCAAGTTTCTGGTACATGTTAATGGCTTTATTATCGGTTTTAAGTGGTAAAAAAGTGAAATTTAATGTTACCCAAAAGGATAAAAATTATTCAAACAGTATCCGTCATGTTTTACCGCATATGGCTCTTATCGGATTGAGTTTAATAGGAATTACCTATAATACGATGCTATTAATATCAGGGCATCATCCTTTGGCTTCAGGCTTTGTGGCAAATGCATTCTGGACTATATTCAATATTACCGCTTTGAGCATAATGATCAGAGCTGCCTATTGGAAACCCATGGAAGCATTCAATTAAAAATAAAAATCGCAGATGAAAAAATATAACTTTCTTTGGAAACCCATTTTTTATATTTTCAGTATTTTATTTGCTGCCTGGTTAGTGAATGAAATTGAAAAAATAAGTCCTTCTAACTTTGGAATGCAGAAATCTCCGAAAATTTTTGATGCAGGGAATAGTGATCATCAGAGCCGCAAACAATACCTGAAAAGTTTATTTGTCAATTACAGGGCTGGCCAACTTGACAGTGCAAAACTGGATGAAAAATTAACTTTGTTTTTAAACACTGTTGAAAATAGTTCTAATAAAAATTCACCATAAGCCGGCTACCATACCATCGTTTTAAGCATCCAATTATTCGCTTTTAACGAAAAGAAATAAAAATTGCTCAATGTGAAAATATCTTTGATTAAAATATTGCCCGCGATCATTCAAAAGATTAATATCTGTCTTACGAAAAATATTTTTACAGGATAACAATATAAAATACTAAAAATGAACTCTATTATAGTAGATGATGATAAAATGGCCCGGATTGCCCTCAAGCAATTAATTTCCAACTTTGAATTTCTTAATCTGAAGAAGGAGTGTTGTAATGCAATGGAGGCCTATAATTATCTAAAAAAGGAAACAATTGATTTGGTGTTTTTAAACGTTGAAATGCCCGGAATGAGTGGTATTGAGTTAATCAAAAACCTGGTGAGGCGTCCGATTATTGTATTGATCAGTTCAAATAAAGATTATGCGGTAGAGGCTTTTGAACTTTACGTGGCAGATTATATAGTTAGACCGGTAAGTCCTGAACGTTTTTCAAAAGCTGTTTCAAAGGTTAAAGATTTATTTGATATCAAGGATTTAATAATCCATGTTTATGAAAAGGAGGCAGATTTTATTTTTGTAAGATCCAATTCGAAACTTACCAGAATAAAAATAAATGACATTATTTTTATTCAGGCTATTGGAGATTCGGTCGATATTATTACAAAAGATAAATGCAATACAGTTAATTGCACCTTGGAAAATATGGAAGAAAAATTACCCGTAAATAAATTTTACAGACTCCATAGTTCTTTTTTAGTTTCAACAAGCTACATCGATAATGTGGAAGACAATGTTGCTTACCTCGGGCATCATGTGCTGCCAATAGAGGAACAATATAAAACCGAGGTGTATAAAAAGTTTAATCGTAATTGAAATATTGATAAATTTGGTGTTATTCATTTTTGATCCCTTTCTTACAAATCAATAACAATACACCCTTTAACGGACAGTTTATTATTTCAATGTCATTGAAAAAATTACAGATACGATCACGGCTGTTTTTATACTCCCGGTTTTTCCTATACTTTGTTACCCGGAAGGGAGCTAAACAAATAATGATTGAGAAGGGCTTTTCATTTTATCAGGTAAGATTTATAATTTGTAAGTATATTCTATTCCGGTAATGTAGAGTGTTTCAGGATTAGCAATGTTGAATTCTTTCTGGATCATATGATACAAACCCAGGCAATGGTGTTTATTGATCTTGTAATCAAAACCTCCCTGGTACCTCACACGGTGCCAGTCATGATCAAATCGTTGATTTCTTGGGTCATGGATCTGATATCTTAATTCGACTGAAAAATAAGGAGAAACGGGTTTGTGAAGATCATATTTCACCTGAAATTTGTTTCTTGAAAACCATTCGGGTATAAGACCTTTATCGCTTGAATACATGTTTTTTCCTTCTGCCTGTAAACGGTGTCGATAGGAAAGGTTCAAGTTCCAGAAGCTTTTTTTTACCGTGACATCCCATTGTATACGATGCCTCAAACTGAACATGTTATTGGACATGAATTTCTGACTGGGCCGGTATGCCAACGATGTTTTGAAATTTTTACTGATCTTATATTCCAACCCGACATTTGTGTAAAATAGGTTCAGACGTGTAAAATTTTCTCTTAGACGCATTTCTTCAGTAACAAAGAGAACAATTTTCTTGTTTATATCGCATTCAAAGGTTGCAGTGCTCCACAATCCTGCGTCAGGCGAGATCTGAGCCACTGATGAACATGTGTTGATTAAAAACACTAAAAATAATAACGATTTAGTTATACTCTTCATATTGAAAATAGAATTGAATAAAAAAACATATTACCGCTGAGCTTACTTTTTTTTATCATCAAAATAATGGACAGTTACAGTTGCTGTATCTTTCAGGAAATTGATACGATCAACACTAATTTTGTGAATATTTAATCCTGTCCTTTTTCTTAGATCCTCTAACAACATCAAACTGTTTTCAGGTCGGATAAGTTCAATGTTTTCATATTCTATTTTTTTTGTGTTTTCATTTTTGATGAACATGCCGCCATCCAAAGCATATGCAATAACAAGAATAATTCCATTGATGATACTTGTTTCAATAAAGGTTCCTTTATTTACTGCACTTATTAATCCCAATGCGATCACGGTAAATAAATAGGTCATGTCTTTCGTGGAAATATTTTCAGTTCGATATCTTAGTAAAGAAAATACTGCAAATAAACCGAATGCAGCGCCCATCGATAGATCAACTTTGTTGAGCAGGTAGGTAATAACGAAAATAATGATGTTAAAAAGAAAGAAAGTAAAGAAAAAATCTTTCTTATGGTAGATCGGATAATAGATCAAACGGATCAGGATAAGCATTGAGATAATGTCGATGAGCAGCCTTGAAAAAAAAGCCCCTGTGAGCTTATCAAGTCCGACAATAAAAAAATTCGCATCGCCCGTCTTTTTCTTTTTTTTCTTATCGTCTGACTGCGCATCTTGAGTATAGGTTTTCAAAGTGCTTACTGTTTCTTGTGCTTTTAGCTGATATGTGGGTAGTAATAGAAATAAAAAAACAACTATTTTCACTACTGAATTACAGGTTAGTTTCATTGCAGACTTTATTTAGAGTTAATAATTTTGGTTTAAATGCATTTTTTTTTATGCCATCGATAAGGGCAACAACACCAAAGCAATATTTACTGATGGATCCTTCACGAACGTGATTCATTTTCATCACATTGAGAAAAGGGGAGGATCCGATCTTTTCTTGTTTTACTTCGGCAATCACTAAATATTTATACGTTTGGGTTTGATTTTCCTTTTTAAATTCAAGGTCAAGATCTAATGTTAAACGTTCGGTACTGAGTTTATTAACCAACGTTATTCGCGAATAATTTACCCATAATTTTGGTTGCATATCTTCAGCTTGCAATGGGGTCTTTTCAATGATTAATTCTGTTGATTTTCCTTCGATCGCATTGTCAATAGCTTTTCGTTCGACTCGGCTTTTAATTGTTCTCCCTTTGCTGTTTTTATATTTTACTTCAAAAAAAACAAGATCTGAATCCACATACTTCCGATAACGTACCTTGTAACGGTTAATTCGACCATTATGATGAGCCAGGTAGAGTTTAAAATCTGCTGTGTCAAAGTAAAGTGTTTCGTACCGGTTTTGCTTTATTCCATTTACATCTAATATTTTGTAATGATCCTGAAGGCTTTTTAATATTAAAGGTAAGCGTGAATAATTGAAAACGAATTTTGTATCCGTTCTGTCAAGCAATTTTACACTATCCATCTCTGCAAGCGTGATAGGGTCAAATGAACGCAATATAGAGGAGAGATTGTTCTTCATGATCAGTAGAATTCGTATGTGTACGTTTTTATTGATTCCGGGGTATTGTCGGCTCCGAATGTTTCACGTTTAATTTTCAATCCTTTGGCATTATAGGTGTAATTAATTTTCTTTTTTATTTTTTCTTCACCATCATAATGGGTTTCTGTAATCTTTTCTCCCTTGCCATTATAGGTATATACCGTTTTTTTGATCACTTTATTGTTGCCGTCATATTCCACTTCTTCCGTTTTATCATCATTGGCATTGTATTTAAACGTAGTTTTTTTATTCACTACCACATCCTTTTGATTTTTTTCTGCTTCTTTTTTATTATATGTGGTTTCTTCTGTTTTATTTTTTTTATTATCATATTTGCATGTTGCTTTTTTGCGGATACTACCATCTTTATTAAAGTTTGTTTCTTCTAAAACTTTCCCGCTATTGTTGTAAAAAATGTATGATTCCTTATACGTGACCTGCTTCCCATTTTCATTCAATGTGACATTTTCTGTTATGGATTTTATTTTATTTTTCACGATCTCTTTTTTACCTTGAGCAAAACAAAAGGTTCCTGTTATGTAAATAATAAAAAATGAAAAGATGGATTTAATGTTCATGGGAATTATTTATTTTAAAATTACATTGATATCAGATACTTCTACGGTTTGCTTTTTTTTGGTTATGTCAACATTTTTTATAACAGGTAATAAAGGCGAATAAATGTTTACCTGAAAGCTATAATGACCTGTAGTATCCTGCGAATATGCATAAATTTTATACGATCCATTTCTCAGATATTTAAATTCATAACTTCCGTCATAAGTTGTTTTTTGATGATCGTCATAGGTCGATTGATCTCCGTAGATTATGTAAACATCAACATCGGGAGCGTAGGCAGAATCTTTTACCGCATAAAAAATTTTATCGTAATATTTAGCATACACTTTCCCTTTAATAAAGGATGTGCCACCTGAACCGGCCTCTTTTTTGCAAGACGAAATAAGAAGGATAAAGAGGCAAATTGAAAATAATTGTAAATGAATTGATTTCATGAGCGCATATGTTTTAATGATTAAAAAAAATTGTTAATTTAAGACTTGAATAAAGAATCTTATGATCCTGTCATGCCTGCAATAATTCCATCTTCAAAGTCAGTTCTTTCCTATATAAATGATGGGATCTTGAATCTTTCTATTTTAGCAGCTGACATAACCTGATTCGGTTGTATATTTTGAATGAGCTCTTTAATTGAGTTCAATCCTGTAATATAATCTTTGCCAAGATCAATAAATATCACACTCTGCGTTTGTTTTTAAGTAAAATGTTGTTGCATTCGGTTGCCCATACCGGCCATTGGTAATATTATTTTTATAAATTAATATTTAAATGTTTTCTTGAGATTATTTTCAGTTCAAACTTAGAATAAGATCTGCGTATCAAAATTGATATTCGATAAAAGGGGAATTCCAATAGCTAAAAAACGGTTATTTATGGGTATGAAATTTTATTGATCGCTAAATTAAAATTATTGAACAGTTGGGAAGAAATCCTTTTATTAAAGCATTTATAAATGGAGCAATATTCTAGTAATATTTTATGGCTATATAGATTAATCTTTAAGCTATTAAAATTCCCTTCTTACCGAATGTTGCTGTAATCAATATCAATCTCCTATAATTTCGCTTTCAACATTTATTAATAATCATATCCTATAAAATCGATAATTATGGAAAGAAGAAAAATTGAAAGTTTAAAGACGATTTCAATGAATATAAAAAAGTACATAATGTTATTTATTAGTTGTTTGCCTTTTGCAAATTCTATTTATAGCCAGACATGCTATGATAATTTCGAAGGGAAGAAGTCTTTATTTTATAAAGAAAAGTCGGGAGTGCTTGATACACTTGTAAAAAATCCTTCTCCTAATGATGTGGATAGCTCAAAGAGCTGTGCAATGTATGTTCGCAATGGTTCAAAATTATTCGATAATATTAAAATGTCACTTTCAGGGAAATTATATAATGTAGATTCGTATGCTACTTATCAGGGTATTCCTAAGCAAATTACAATGAAAATATATACCACTGCGCCTGTTGGAACACTTATAGAAATTCTTTTAGGAAGCAAGGCCCGTAACAATGAATATCCTGCAGGAACTAACAGTCAATACCAGGCATACACAACTGTGAGGAATGCCTGGGAAGAAGTGCAATTCAAATTTTCGCAGGTGCCACAAGGAAGCGAAACTTCTTTCACGGAGATCGATCAGGTTACTTTACTATTTAATCCCAATACATTAACTTCAGATACTTATTATTTTGATGATATTACCGGGCCACCTTTGAATGTGAATCAATTGGAGTCAGAGAGTCCCCAAAAAGATTTGCCTAAAGCCCCGCCAATGAAATCTCCTAAATAAAAAAGGAAAGTGTTTTATAAGTAAAATAGAAACATCTCATTCTAAAAGTTTTCTACCGGTTTGATATAAAATGACAATCAGTAATTAAATATACAAGCTACCTAATTCAAGAACCAAAAATTAAATGTATAGAAATGAAAAGTTTGCGTTTGGTTGGCCGGGAATTGATGCCAGATGGACTTCAGGGGCTAAAAGCGGAGTTGGAACTTCCCTCAATGCGGCCAGTAAGGTCTGGTATTCCCTTAGTCAGGGTATTTTAAATGAAGTGTATTATCCGCAGGTAGATCAGGCTTGCACCAAAGACCTTGGTTTGATAGTAACAGATGGAAAAAATTTTTTTTCAGAAGAAAAATTGCATACCTCGCATTATATTAAAACGATTGGTAAAGGGGTGCCCGGCTATCACCTTACCAATAGCTGCAATCTTCATCATTATCGTATTGAAAAAGAAATTATTTCTGATCCGAGCAGAGATACTGTAATACAAAGAATTCAATTTTTCCCTGCCAACCCTAAACGGAAAGATTTTAAATTATTCATGCTGCTTGCCCCACACCTCGGAAATATTGGTTCAGGTAATACTGCATGGGTAGGCGATTACAAAGGACTTCCCATGTTGTTTGCGCAACGGGGTGATGTTTCTTTAGCATTAGTATGTTCGGTTCCATGGAAAAGTGGCTCGGCAGGTTTTGTTGGGACATCTGATGGCTGGCAAGATTTGATGTTACATAAAGAGATGGCATGGAAATTTGAGCGTGCTGAAAATGGGAATGTGGCGTTGATTGGGGAATTTGATCTCGAAGAAATAAAAGGAAATAGTTTTGTGGTCGCCCTTGGTTTTGGTAGGAATCCCCAGGAAGCAGGGCAACTTGCAAGGGCAAGTATTTTTGAGAGCTTTGAAAGCTGTAAAACTAAATTTATTAAAGAGTGGGAAGATTGGCAAAAAAAACTTTTCAATTTTGAGAAAAATAAAAAGGATTATTCTCCGAAATATTTTAATATCAGTGCAACAATGTTAAAGTCGCATGAGTCCAAACGTCATCCCGGAGCATTAATAGCCAGCCTTTCCATTCCATGGGGATACAGCAGAGGAGACGATGATCTAGGTGGATATCATTTAGTTTGGCCAAGAGACATGGTTCAAACGGCCGGTGGATTATTGGCAGCGAAAGCTTTCGATGATGCAAGAAGAGTATTGAATTACCTGATGGTCACCCAAGAAGAAGATGGTCATTGGACACAAAATATGTGGTTAGATGGTGCACCATATTGGAACGGTATTCAAATGGATCAGACAGCATTACCGATTATGTTGGTGGATCTTGTGAATCGGGAAGTGGATTTATCGGAAGGAGATATCAAACATTTTTGGCCGATGATCAAAAAAGCGGCCGGTTACCTTGTCATGAATGGGCCAATCACCGCGCAAGATCGTTGGGAAGAAAATGCCGGGTATTCTACTTTTACATTAGCGGTTGAAATTGCAGCACTTCTCATTGCAGCAGAATATGCTGAAAAAAATAATGAACCTCAGGTAGCTTTATATCTCAGGCAAAATGCAGATGCATGGAATTCCAGTATCGAAAGATGGACCTATATTACCGGATCTGATCTGGCAAAATTTGTTGGTGTAGATGGTTATTACGTACGCATAAATTCGAAAGAACAATTTGATAATGAAAATAGTGGCAATGAATTGGTGGCGATCTCTAACAAACCTAAAGGGGAAAATATTTGTCCTATCAATGAAATGGTTAGTCCGGATGCATTGGCATTAGTGCGTTTTGGATTACGTGCCGCTGATGACAAACGAATACTAAATACAATAAAAGTCATTGACGCCACTTTGAAGTTTGACAATGCTTTAGGTCCGGTTTGGTACAGATATAATGGGGATGGTTATGGCGAACATATTGATGGGAGTCCTTTTAATGGAACAGGAATAGGAAGGCCTTGGCCCTTGTTGACCGGTGAGCGTGCCCATTATGAAATCGCTGCAGGAAATTTTAAATATGCTGAAGAATTATTAAAAACATTTGAAAATTATGCAAATGAATGCGGTTTATTTCCTGAACAGATCTGGGATGCAGCTGATATTCCGGAGCATAATCTTTTTACAGGTAAACCATCAGGAGCTGCGATGCCTTTAGTTTGGGCTCATTCGGAATACATAAAATTATGCAGGTCCTTGAAATCAAAGAAAATATTTGATATGCCCCATCAAACAAGAAATCGATATATAACTGAAAAAATGGTTTCTAACATTGTGATCTGGAATTTTAAAACCCAATATAAATATATTCCCAAAGGAAAGATTTTACGTGTTGAATGCTTGTCTTCAGCAACTATTCAATGGTCTATCGATAATTGGGTCACAGTGAAGGAAGTAGAGACGTTAAATTCAGGATTAGGGGTTCACTTTGCAGATCTGGATACTTCAAATTTAGACTATGAACAGCAAATTAATTATGCATTTTATTGGCATGATTCCAAAATATGGGAAAGCAAAAAATACATGCTATCAATTGAAAAAAATAAGTCAACAAAGAACAAACTGGAAAAAAAAGTAAGGAAACATGCTGATCACGATAAGATAAAAGTTTTTCTCCCTTCTTAAATTAGATTCTTTTAAGTACAAGAAGTAATAAACATAAATTAAAAAAAAAAAAATTACGAAAATGAAGGTACTGGTTGTAGATGACGATCAATTGACTCTTCAAGCGATAGGACATTGTCTTAATCAAGAGGGTTATTATATTTCTTTATCTGAAGATGTTACAAAAGCATTACATGTTCTTGAGAATGAAAAGATAGATCTTATCATAAGCGATATTATGATGCCGCATATATCTGGTCTGGGATTCTTAAGTGTGTTAAAGGAGTTTTATTTCGGAAAGATTCCCGTGATCCTTATATCTTCATTAGATAAAGAAGATGTAATAGCCAATTCGCATAGCTTAGGTGCCGATAAATTTTTAACCAAGCCCATTGATATGAAAGAACTTTTGCAATGTGTTAATACGATCCTGAAATGATCGGTTTTTTGCCTTCAAATTACATTTACTAAAAAGGTACTTGCTTTCTTATTTGCCTTTTCGGATATTATATATGCTCATTCTACCGAAAATGAAAATTAAGGAAAATCTGGATGAAATATATTTACTGAAATTAATGGATTATTAACCTTAGAGGCAATGATAAAATAACTCCATTTCTTTCTCACGTTAATGTGTGATATTTGGATCCCGAATATTTAAATAAACAATCAATCATAATTTCGTTTCTGGCTACATTATATCCTCATTCAACGAAAGTCAATAAAAAACAGTGGTTTATCAAAATACATTTGTATTCAATTTAGATCATTTATTAATGAAATTTTAGACCAAATACCTAAACCATGAAAAATTATTTTTTAGTTAATAGTCATTATCTGATAGAAACAAAAAAAAGGGATAGTTCATTAAAAAGAGACACCAAGAGCCTATGTTTTCATAATTTCTTGGTGTCTTTTTGGTTTCGTCAGCTGTAAGGCTTTCGTTATCAATCCCTTTAATGACGACAAGGCTTCATTTATGAGCTATTGGGATAATGTTCCTGGCTATTTTAAATGCCCTTTTATCTAAGTTTAAAATATGCACATATCCGGGAATTTATATTTGTACAACTTAATTATTTACTCTTGTTAAAAATAAAAACATGAAAAAGCTATACTTATTTTTATTGTTTTCTTTATCGATTATTATAAACCTTCAGGGGCAAGTTTTTGATTGGGCTAAACGCGAAGGATTATATGGCTATGATTATGGTTATGGGATTGTAACCGACAATTTTGGAAATGTATATACTGCCGGAAAGTATGAAGAGAACGCTAATTTCAGCGGAACAATTATACCTTGCTCGGGTAATCATGATATTTACCTTGCTAAATATTCTCCGGGAGGAGCATTAAGTTGGATAAGGACAGGCGGAGGAACATTGGGCGATTATGCTCAAGCTATGTGCACAGATGGTACTAACTATGTTTACGTTGCCGGAGAAATAGAAGGAACAGGGCTTATTACTTTTCCCGGATCTTCGATCACATTAAATTGTGTAGGGGATAATGATGTTTTCCTGTTGAAATATGATCTTGCCGGAAATTTGTTGTGGGCAAGAAGTGAAGGAACCTGGTATAACGAAAAAGCTCAGGGTGTGACACTCGATAATGATGGGAATGTGTATATAACCGGAAAATTTACAGATACAACAAGATTTGGTGGTACACTTATTCCGGGGGCAGGGTTTAAAGATATGTTCATCGCTAAATATGATACAAACGGGAATTTATTATGGATGAAACATGAGGGTGGTCCGGGAAGGGAAGAGGGTATTTCCGTAAAATGCGATGCTGTCGGAAACGCCTACGTATGTGGTATGTATTCTGATGGAGCAGTTTTTGGTGGCAACACCTATTCAACTGTATTAACACCATCCGGACATTATTATGATGCATATTTAGCAAAATATTCTCCAAACGGAACTTTGCTTTGGCTCAAATCTTTTGGTGGTGATTATGATGATGTGGCCTGGTCATTAACAGCGGATAACAACGGAAAAATTTACATTGCAGGTGAATTTAACGCTTACGCCACATTTGATAGTTTTTACCTGACATCAATGGGAAAAGCAGATATTTTTGTGGCAGCATTGGATCCCGTTACAGAAAATTTTCAATGGATATCACAGGCTGGTGGCCCATTGCTAGACCGCGTGAGAGGAATAGGAACAGATGGAACAAATTTATTTATCACCGGACAATATGGTGGTACTGCAGCATTTGGACTCAATTCGATCACTGCTGCTGATAGCTCAGATGTGTTTATTGCAGGGATGGGTAATTCCGGGAATTTCAATTGGGCCATGACCGTTTCGGGGCCGGCCGATTCTTTTGAACCACTCGGTTATGAATCAGGAAACGGTGTTACAGCCTTGCCAAGCGGTGAAGTGTATGCAACCGGAGCAATTCTCGATGGAGGTGTTTTCGGATCTACAGCCTATCCTAAATATTCCCAAACAGATATTTTTATTGCAAAAATTTTGCAAGTAGGTACCAATATTCCGGAAGTGAATGGAGCAGGAGATTTTCTTATCTACCCAAATCCGGGTAATGGTATTTTTTCATTGGATGTTCGCAAGCTGAGCGACCAAAAATTAGAAGTAACGATTCAGAATTGTTGGGGACAAATTGTTGATAAGAGAATGAACAACCCAAACTCTGTATTGAAGTTAGATCTTTCTGCTCAGCAAAAAGGATTTTATTTTGTCGAAATAAAAACACAGGATGAAAGAATATATCGTGAAAAAATTATTCTTCAATAGATTTGATTGAGTTAATTGATCGTGTTCGTATTTACATAATTATTCTTAGCGATTGTTTAAGCTGATCGAAAATACATTTTAATGAAGTGCAAAAATACTCTCATCCGCTTGTATATTATTTATACAGGGATGAAGGTCTCATCTGGCTACTGGAGAAAGTTTGTAAGTAAATTAGTTGTTCTTAAAATGGAATTTTTAAAAATTAAAAAGTTTACCATGAAAAAAAATAACACAAAAAAAATGTTCCCCATTTTTATTGCTTTACAAAGCTTTGCATTTTTATCTAATGGGCAGATAACCACATTTCAAAAAATTTATCCGACTGCAACTGTGCAGAATCAATATGCAAAGGATGTTCTACCGACTCCTGATGGAGGCTATATGATGGTTTCGGCAACAGAAACAAGCATTGTGAATGACCTGGACATTATGATCGTAAAAACAGATAGTTTTGGCAACATCATCTGGACGAAAACGTATGGCGGCTCAAAACCGGATGTTCCCAATGGAATGCTGGAGACAGCTGATGGAAACTACTTTGTGGTTGGATATAAAACAAGTGCCGGTGGAGAGATCGACAATTATTTACTGAAGCTAAAACCAAACGGAGATACACTCTTTACAAAAGTATTTGGTGGCTATGGAAATGAGGAGGCCAAAGAAATTGTTGCCACAGCGGATGGAAATTATGTAATTGTAGGTGCTTCTAACAGTGTTAACTACGCTGACAATAATTTTGAACTTATTAAGATAGATCCTTTCGGTAATGTTATTTGGACAAAATATTATGGAGGCCCGAACTATGAAGCAGCAAGGTCTGTGAAATTATGTTCTGATGGAGGATTTATCCTGGCGGGAAAAACGAAGCTTACTACAACAAGCAATGCAAGTATTTTTCTTGTTAAAACAAATTCTTCTGGTGATACTCTCTGGTCGAAAACATATGGTGGGCCTAATTCATATGAAGCTAAATCTATTCTTGCAAATGCAGATGGAACATACACATTTTGCGCGGACGATAGTTCCTACACGAACGATTCTGATGTTCTGGTAATGAACGTAAGTGCTACCGGATTTATCAATTGGACCAAATCGTTTGGCGGAACGGATAAAGATATTTGCAAGATGATCAATCCAACTTTTGATGGAGGATATATTGTTGCAGCCATTAGTAGAAGTTTTGGCTGGATAAACCCGGATATGTGGCTGTTGAAATTGGATGCGTCAGGAAATACGCAATGGACAAGTCATTTTGGTGGTCAGTACCATGAACATTGTTATGCTGCAAGACAAACTGCAGATGGTGGTTATATAGCTGCCGGACAATCCAGAAGTTATTCTGTTAACATACAAATGATGTTAGTGAAACTTGATTCTCTCGGAAAGATAAATCCTCTTGGTAATGAAGAGTTTGCTTCAAAGAACATGATCCTGAATGTTTATCCCAATCCAACGGATGGAGTGGTAAATATTGATCTGAGTGAGTACTCTAACTCTCCAACTATTATTAAGGTTAATAATTCACTGGGACAAGTTTTGTATTCCGAGGTCATTGATCAGATGAGTGGAACAAAAAACAAAGTGATCGACTTAAAATATGAGCAACCCGGAATTTATTTTGTAACAGTACAATCTGCCAATAACCTTACTACCAAAAAATTGGTGTTGAAGTGAACTTAAATGACTAAAAAAAGAGAGGCTGTCTCAAAAGACTAAAAAGTCGAGGTTGTCTCAAAAGTATCATTTGCTTGTCGGTTCGAGCGGAGTCGAGAACTAGACATATTGATTACAAAGACTTCTCGACTTCGCTAGAGGTGACATTCGGTTCCCAAGGATATCATAGGTGTGGACACAAAACCTTTTGATAAAAATACTTTTATTCCGTGGCTCACCAGAATTTTACATGTTGCTTCAGAAAATAATTCTCCACCGAAACAGGTATCATGTCCGATAGCTACTTTTGGGTGTTTGTAATTGGTCAGTAACCATTGTGCCGTGGCTTCAGCCACTCTTGCTACATTATCAACCTAAAGTCTTTTGCAATTAAACACGCCATCCATCTGTTCCAAATTTTATTGTTGTCATAGAATTAAGTTTTAGTTTTTTAATGAGAAAATATTTTTTATTTAATGGTCAATAAGCGTAACTTATTAGCTTTTCAATCTTTTATTTTTGATGAATAAGCAGCTTATCTTTATCAAATGTTAAGATTTTTTTTTGGAAGATATGTTTTCTGCCAATACTTTTAATTCAACCCACTCCGTTGGCGGTAAATCCTGAGCAATTAGCGATTTTTTTGATTTGTATTTTATATATCCTTTTGCAGTTATTCGTTCGCTATTGATACCTTTTTTGATCAGATATTCAGCAACAGCCTCTGCTCTTTGTTGAGAAATTGTGGCATTGGATCTCATGTTTTCTTTAGAGATCATGTAGTCGGATATTTCAACTTCAAGACTAGGATTGGCATTTAACAATTGAAAAAGATTCTCCAATTCTACATTTGAAATTAATAACAGATCGGCTTTAGCCGTATCAAAAAAAATATTATTTAAGATGACTTTTGCACCCACTTGCATGGAGGTTAACAGAATTTTATTCGTTTTTTTTAAGTAATCGTTTTTATTACTAGTATCAATATTCTCAGATTGAAATAAGTATCCATCCGCCTGATAAGTAATGTTTTTGTTTTTTCCGGGCGGAAGCAGAAATGAGAACTGACCGGTTTGACTATTAGAGTTGTAAAAGTTCACTATATCTTTTGTTTCATTATCAGTTACGGTGATCTTTATACATTTCATGGCTTCACCGGAAGGGTCAAGGATCCTCCCCTTCAGCACTCTTAAAGGAACGTTTTTCTTATACTGGAAAATAAAAATGTGATCATCTTTTTCATCAGCATCTCCTGTATTTACTGAAGAAGAATTATTGTTTTTAGTTTCGGCTGTTAAAGGAGAAGAACTATTATCTTCTGTTTTATTAGCAGGGTATCCAACATTGATTGGCATGGACCAGGTTTCATTGTCGGACAATGAGCTTGTATATATATCAAAATTCTCTTTCCCTTTTTGTCGGTTTGAACTAAAGTATAAGGTACTTCCATCCGGAAGAATATAAGGAGCCTGCTCATCATAAGCAGTATTGATTGCAGCACCTAAATTTTTTGCTTTGGACCATTCCCCATTCGGTAATTTTTCACATTTGTAAATATCCTGTCCTCCATAACTGCCTTTCCGGTCACTTGTGAAGTAAAGCCAGTGGCCATCTGCTGAAATGCATTCGTTAGGTTCCCATCCTTTTTCATTTACTATCTTATTTAATTTTTCGGGTATCGTCCAATGATTACCTTTTAGTCTGGTGATATACAAATTACCATCGCCTTTCGTAGCCTTATATGTTAAAAGAACCTGGCTGTCTTCGGAAATTGCAACAGTAGCTTCTTTTTCAGGTTGATGAAGGCTGTCTTGTGATTCAATTGCAGAGCTTACATCTGACAGCCTTTTATTTAAACCGGCACGAGCAGGATCTTTTTTATCTTTAGAAAACGGGATATTCATATTTTCAAAAAACATTTCTTCTTCATTGTTATCTTCCCATTTAATTTCGGGTTTCTGAAAATTAAAGATCAAAGAAGATTTATCTGATGGCAAAACAGAGGAATAATTGACCAGGGTCGGTTTAGCATTCTTAACGAAGGTTTCAATTGTAAAACTCACAGGAGAAACAGTAAATTCTTTTAAAACGGCTTCAATTTTTGTTAATTCTGTTTTTAGTTTTAAACCTTCTGCAGCAGAAGGTTCATTGTCTTTGATTTCAAGAAAGATTTTTTCGAATGCATCATGGCATTCATTTATTTTTTCAAAATTGTAGGAAAAGTGGGAAACGCCTAAAAAAAATTGTGCAATGATCAGATTATCAGATTGGGTTTTCACGCCATTTGAATAATAGGAGTTGGTTGGCGAAAATGCTCTGTGCAAAAAATGAATTGCTTTCGTTTTCTGTGACCTGGAATGTAAATAACAAATACCAATTTTAAAATTTAAGTTGGCTTTTGGAGAATCTTGTTTTAACAAATTCATGTAATGAGTCAAGGCCGCTGCAAATCGTTCATTGTTTAATAAAATTTCTGCCTCCGCAAATTCTTTATTTTTATCCTGCCCAAATATGCGTAGAGTATTCATAAATAAAGCAAAAAGGAAAATCGCAAATGGTCTCATTTTTTCTATTATAGAATTACTTGAAATCAATAATACGTGTATTCATCATTCTTTATAATGTTCTTGCTGGATCCATATGATAGTTAGCCAGATCTATGATCGGAGAGGCTATTATCTTACCCAATTCCATGGAATAGGAATTGGCAACGTCTTTTACAACATCCTTAAAAATATACCCCACGGAACCGACACAATTAAAACTCTGTTTTTCAAAATTTGGATATTTGCTCACTAAGTTTTTAAAAAAATCTTTAAAAGAGTCGCTCACAATTTGTTTAATATGTGCATGCTCTTTGTGCTCATGAGCAAATTTGCAAAAGCCTGCTAAAAATCGATTAGGGGCTGGTTCATTATATAAGCAATCAAATATATTTTTGTTGCTTAATTTATAAGTAAGCATAAATTTATTGTGTAACTCCAGTGGCAGATAACCTCTCATGTAATCATTCACGATTTTTTTTCCGATATAGCTGCCGCTACCTTCATCACCAAGAATATAACCTAATGAATCTATATTTTTTTCAATTTCAATTCCATTATAAATACCGGTATTTGATCCCGTACCTATTATTGCTGCAAAACCACTTTTGTTACCAAGCAAGGCTCTGGCAGCACCTAAAAGGTCATGTTCCACAGCTACTTTCGAATATGGAAAGCATTTGGATAATGCTTTATGTACGATTATTTTTTTTTCAGGAGTAGAACAACCCGCCCCATAAAAATATACGGTTTTCACTTTTGTTTCACCAATTTGAGGTAGAAGTGTTGTTACTAAGGAATCGTAAATGCTTTCAGAATCAATAAAGTAAGGGTTAAGGCCTATGGTATTATAACGGGTTTGGTTTTTATCCTTACCTACTAATATCCAATCAGTTTTAGTGGAGCCACTATCAGCTATTAAGATCATTTCTTTTTTTTTAAGAGTGAAACATTTTTATTTTTCATGAATAACATATCATACACAACGACAATAATTTAAGGCACAATAATTTTTTTTACAAGTATTTTTTGTTCAATGGAAATCTTTATAAAATAAGTATCAGATGTTACCGTGTGTGATTCAAATAATAAAAAACTAACAATATTTATTTTCATAAAATATTTATTTTTACTGATAATGTTTTTTTAATTCAAAACCAATCTGTTTTTTGTTGTTGGTTTCCTTGTTAGATCGCTATCAGTTCTAAGAGGACGATCTGCTAATTTTAATTTTTTTAAATTTTTGCGTTGCTCTTTTACTGT
>MEPB01000039.1 GCA_001769385.1 Bacteroidetes bacterium RIFCSPLOWO2_12_FULL_35_15
CAATAGAATGAGTTGCCTCTTTATTTCCACTTGGGGCATAAGAAGCGCCTGATGTAATATTAGTAAATGTATCTTCATTATCTGTGGTAATCAATGTGCCGAAATCAGTATGAGAGAAACTTGCCCGGTTAGAATTTGTTGCATCCCACCCAATTGCTGAGGGTCCTGCTTGATTTCCCGCTGACGCTCCAGTATAACCAGTATTGGAGTATTTCCATGTAACACCTCCGTCTGTTGTTTTCTTAATTATCTCGCCAAAGCCATTTACTAATGCAATATCCTGATTTGTTGGATGGAAAGCGATAGGAGCGCACTCATTCTGAGTACCAGATAGATTAGACGTCCAGCCGAATATTGAGCCTGCTACCCATCCGGCAGCGTTTTGTTCATCCATATTGGACGTTTGGGTCCAGTTTGCACCACCATCATTTGTATAATAGAGGTGTTTTCCGAAAATATTTTCAAAAGTGACAAATAACCGATTTGAATTTGCCGGAGACATAACCAGAAATCTAGCAACCCCTCCACTGCTTATAGGAGAAGACAAGCCGTTATTTCTTGCACTGAAATTAAGCCCCCCGTCAGTAGAACGATATACGCCATTTGCCCCTGCAGTGATATACATGGTATTTGGTGTGCTGTTACCCATCTGTAATTGATATACCACTCCCGCTGGCAATCCTGTTCCTATTTTAGTTACCGTTGCAGAAGATCCATTATCTACAATCTTATATAATCCATCAGTAGCAGATACGAATAAAATTGTATTATCCGTTGGATGCGCCTTTATGTTGTATAAGTTCTTCGTGTCAAGAATACTCGCACCGCCAGAAGTTGTTAATAAATTCCAGATAATTCCATTTGTTGACTTTAAAATGCCTCCTGTGCTTGGCGCTGCATACATATTAGTGCCGGCAAAGGCAATGTGATTCCCTCTTCCATAATTTCTGTGAAAATGCGCCTGTTTAACCAATGTCCATGTGTCTCCTCCGTCTGTCGTTCTAATGATGCCTTCTATCAATCCAGATATATCAGCCCAAGTACCCATGACACTGCCAGAGACATAAACAATATTTTCGTTAGTCGGGTCAACTACTATTGAAGTGCCTCCGTTTGCCGGATAGTCACCTGCTTTTCTCTGCCAAGTCGTTCCTCCATCACTACTCTTCCATGGCCCCTCTGTATCGGTAATAAAATATACTGTATTGGGGTTAGAAGGCGCATAACTTATACCGAATATCTTCTGCCACCCTTCACCACCAGCGAGTCCGGCAGTTTTCTGGGCCTGCGTTCTTTTGGCTACCTGCTGCCACTGGGGCTGAGCCAAAGAAATAGTTGGAAGGATTGCTGTTAGTAAAATAACCATAATGGCTATTGTGGGGGCGAGGAAAAAGTTTTTTGTTTTCATATCTATAGCAATTGTTTAAATAAAACTGGGAATCATATTTTGAGCGAGCGAGGGAAAAAGGGATCAATGATCCGAAAAAAACATTGACGTGCTAACAAAAGAAACTCGAATCATTTTGTTCATTTCAAAATCATATAAAACCAACTTGTCAATGCGATTCCTAGTAATATTCCGTAAAAGAAAAATTTCCATTTTCTGCTTTTTTTTCGTTCGTACATTTTTGTTAACGTGTTAAATTTTTGTCGTGTTAAGTTGTGCTAATAATTTTTCTGCTGTCAACGGCTTATCAATGAAGCCCCTACAGTTTTTTTCTTTTGCCTTTTGTTTGTCCGCTGGATCAATTGATGCAGAAAGGATAAAAATGTCAAGTTGTTTGCTGTCGATTTTTAATTTGTCCAATTTATCCAAAAACTCAAAGCTATCCATAATGGGGAAACGAATGCTCAGAAAAATGAGTTGCGGAATTTCAGTTAAGTGTGTCAAGTATTGAAGTGCAGTTGAAGTGCTTGTAAATGTCAAAATATTTGTTACTCCACAACTTTCACAAATTTTTTTATTGATGAAGTTGTCAATTTCGTTGTTATCAATAAACATTACCGATGTTAATTCTCGCTGTTTTGTCATACACCCAATTTATGAAACCACTTGAAGGACGAGGCTATTATGGCATTAATCTCACATCCAAAAAAATTCCAGAAAACTCCTCCTAAGTCATCTTCTGGCTGGAACAAATTTAAGGGATAATAAAATGCATGAAATCAGGTGAATACTGTAAAAACCGTAAGGTGAATGCTGTAAAAAGCCAGGTTAAATCGACAAACTATACTCAATTCCTATGATATACAAGTTTTGAGGCGCAGAAACATTGAATTCCTGCTGGATCAAATAATACAATCCAAACGAATTTTTAGTATTGTATTTGTAATCCAATCCAAGAACATATCGACCACGATGCCATATTTTATTGGATTCAACAGCTCTTGGATTATTAAATTGATATCGAAATTCAACAGCAACATAAGGAGTTACAGGTTTATCAAGATCGTATTTTAATTCAAATTTATTTCTTGAATACCTTCCTAATTCACTTGAATAATTCCTGACCTCTGCCTGAATTCGTTCACGAAACGAAGCAGTAAAATTTCCAAATTTTTTCTTTACAGAAATATCCAGCATTAAACGGTGGCGATAACTGAATGTGTTATCATCCATGTATTTTTGTATGGGTCGGTAAGCTAATGATACTTTCAGAAAATCAAGCGGTTTAACAAAAACTCCCAGGTTAGTATAAAATAGATTGGTGCGTGTAAAATTTTCTTTTCTTCTATATTCTTCAGTGATAAAAACACCGAATTTTTTTTTCAATTTTTTTTCAATATTAAAAGTAGCCCACAAACCTGCATCATTTGTAGCTTGGGAGAATATATTTATTGAAAAAAACATGTCAATCACGAAAAATAAAAAATATTTTTTCATTGAGAGCCTGTTAAAATATTAGTAAAACATTGCATTTTAATCAATTGTTATTTCAAACATTTCGCGTTGAAGCAGACATATAAGAAATCTTTTTACTTATTTATAATTATGCTGATATTATACAGATTCCTCCACTACGGTCGGAATGACATTCTTAATATTGTTATATATTATTTTAATAAAATTACAAACACTAAAAATGCAATTACTTTAATCAAATTTTCCTTCATAATGATATACTCTTATGTTTGCCGTATCTTTTAAAAAATCGATCTTGTTTATTTCGATACGGTTAATTTTTATTCCCATTCTGGTTTCCAGATCTGCTTTCAATTCTGCTCTAAAGGCAGGCTTTATCAGTTCAATATTTTCATATTGGATCATTTGGGAAACTTCTTTTTTAAATATAATGGTTGTTTCGAGAAGCAACGTAAAAATGATGATGATCGAATTAATGAAGGATAGTTCTATCCAGTTGCCTTTACTTAAAGCGGTTATTAATCCCATGGCGATCACTAGGAACATATAAGTCATATCTTTTGTAGTGATGCCTTCAGTTCGGTATCGTAACATCGAAAAAACCGCGAACAGACCAAAAGCTGCTCCCATGCTCATATCTGATTTGTTCAGAATAAATGTGATCAGGAAGATGATCAGGTTGAAAATGAAAAGTGTAAAAAAGTTTTCCCGGTTCTTATATACCGGAAAATAAATAAACCGGATCAGTACAAAAACCGAAAGGAAATCGATTGTCAATCGAATAAAAAATTTAGGACCTAATTTTTCAAAAAAGGCAAACCCTGTTGATGCGGCTTCTCCGCTAAGTTCTTGTAAAAGTACCATTTAGTGTTTTTTTTAGTAAAATTAAATTTGGTTTAAAATTATTATGTTTAATTTTTTCAAATAAGTTGATCACTCCATAACAGTATTTACTGATGGAACCTTCCCGGACATGATAGCCTTTCATTAATTTCATGAATTTAGAATCAACTTCTTTATCTTGTTTTACTTCGGCAATCACCAGGTTATGAATGGTTTTATCTTGTACAGAATTTTTAAAGGTCAGATCAAGATCGATGGTAACACGTTCAGGAGAATTTTTATTTACAAAGGTTATTCGTGAGTAATTAACCCACAGCTTTGCTTCCAGATGAATTGGAAGCATGGGTGTTTTTTCTTTCAATAAGGTTTCTGCTGTGTCAATTATTTTGCCATCAATATGCGATTGTTTAACACGGTCCTTTATTGTTCTTCCTTTATTGTTCTTGAATTTTACTTCAAAAAAATGCAATTCGGATTCCACATATTTCCGGCAACGGATTTTAAACCGTGTTGGTTTACCTCTGTGGTGCGCATAATACAGATCAAAATTTTCGGTATCGAAATAAAGCGATTCATAACGGCTTATCCTATTTCCTTTTACCTCCAACACCCGATAATCCCTTTTGATCTGTTCCAGAAAGTCAGATAATTGATCGAGCCTGAAAACAAATTTAGTGTCCGTCCGGTCCATCAAAGCAACATTATCCATTTCTTTTAGAGAAATAGTTTCAAAACCAGTTAATATATTTTTTATTCCGTTCAATTTAATATTCGTAAGCGTATTTTTTTATGGAGATCAAATTCCCTTTTGAATCGGTAGTTTTTTTCTCAATTTTCATACTGTTTTTATCGTAAGTATAGATTGACTTCTTAATGATGTTGCCTTTATTATCAGTAGTTAACTCATATGTTTTTTCAGCTTTTGCATTATAACCATATTGCGTTTTTTCGATCAACTGCTCTTTCCCATCATAAACATCTTCTACCGTTTTATCTTTATTGTTATTGTATTCAGTAAGTGTTTTCTTTTTAATATTTTCTTTTTCATCATAAACAATATCTTCAATTACATCGTTGCTCTTATTGTATTTACGCGTTTCTTTTTTCTTGAATGTACCATCTTTATTATATTCTACATCCTCTACTTCATTGCCTGAATTATCAAATTTTTGATACGTTTCATTGAATGTTTTTTCTTTCCCATCCACCATTTCAGTAATAGTAACTGTTGATGATTTAATTTTTAATTTTTTTACTTCTTTTTTGCTTTGAGCAAAAGAGCCGGTAGAAGCAAAGAGGAATAAACCAAGAATTATAAGGTTATTAATTTTCATAAATTTTAATGTTATTAATTGAAAATTTCAATAGTTCCGGCATCCACCTTTTCTTTCTTTTTACTTATTTCAACATTTTTGAATACGGCAATTTTGGGAGCATTTAAATTGGGGTTTAATACGCTATACGGTGGGGAAACTGTTCCTACGGAATCTTTTGAATAAACATAAAGTTTATAAGAGCCTTTACGAAGATATTGGAACTCAAAAACTCCATCAGGACCTGATTTTATTTTGTCTCCATAACTAACTTCATCACCATAAATAATATAAACATCAACGTCTGCACCAGGGTATTCATTTAACAAAGCAGAGAAATTCGAGTTGTAATTTTTTGTATGGATCTTACCCTGAATGTTTGAGTTGCCTCCTTCACCGGCAGTTTTTTTACATGATACAGTTACTATTGCAGATGTAATCGAAATTATATAAAATATTTTTTTCATATGATCAATTTAGATATTTTTTTGTACCCGGGAAACACATAATTAAGGGACAAACCAGTACTGGAATTTTTAAAACAATCAGTCGAAATAACAGCGCTACTATAGGAACTCCCCGCATACTAATTAATTATATTGTTGTTCTTCTTCTTTGAAATAATACAAAACAAATTACGAGATAATAAAGTAGTAGAAAAATAGGGTAATTCCTGTAAAAAACTAAAGGAAAGGCAGTATTTTAAATTGGGGAATTTTATTCAGATGTATCTATTTTACAAAACACGAATATACAAATTCGCATTTGGCGTATTTTTCTCATTTTTCTTTATTCGTATTTCTTAAAACTATTGTGTTACTAACTATTGTGTTACTATTAGAAGACGATTTAGATGATTACTACTTACTCCAGCAGTCCGCTCTTAATAGCGTATTTCACCAAGCCAACCACATTATGAATATGGAGTTTCTGCATTATGTTGGAGCGGTGAGTATCTACTGTTTTGGGACTAATGTATAATTTTTTAGCAATTTCATTATTGGATAATCCGTTTGCAACATGCTTCAGGACTTCAATTTCTCTGTATGAAAGCAACGAGATGGAAGATGTATGTTTTTCGTGAGCAATGATATCTTCTGCTGATGGAGTGGCAAGCATTATGGGTATTTCGCTACTGAAATATGTTTTCCCTTTTGCCACTGTATCAATTGCTTCCAAAAGAATTTCTTTGCTGATGTTTTTCAAAATATATCCTTTGGCACCTGCATTGAGCATTTTTTTTACGATAGATTTGTCATCGTAAGAGGTAAGTGCAATTACTTTTATATCCGGATAGCGGATAGTGATAAGAGTAGTAGCATCGCATCCGTTTAGCAGAGGCATTTCAATGTCCATTAAAACAATATCTACTGATGTCTTTTCTAAAATTGCCATGGCATCTTTGCCGTTATTTGCTTGTGCAACTACTGCAATATTTGTTACATCACTAAGCAATGAACTGATTCCATCAACTATTATCTGATGGTCGTCCACGAGCATTATTTTTATTTGATTTTTGTCCATATATTTCTTGTCATTCGATTGTAATTATTTTTACGAAAGATGAATCAATAATTTACTTGTTTTAATTTTTCTTTATTCGTGGATTCGTATTTTATTTCGTAAAACTGTTGAATTACAGGAATTCTTACCACCGCCAATGTTCCTCGATGTGCTCCGGCACTAATTACAAATGTACCATTTAATGTGTGCACTCGGGTTTCCATATTTGATAAACCGATTCCTGTTTTTTTGTTACTTTGATTTATTCCTATCCCGTTATCCTCTACCATTAAAACAATTTGTCTGTTTGTTTTATGCAGATGAACTATAATTTCACTGGCGTTGGCGTGTTTCAAAATATTGTTGAGGAGTTCCTGAAAAACACGATAAAGTCCTATCTCCGTATTTTCTTCAACACGAATGGTATTATCTTTTTCAAAAATATATTTTATTGTTGAACTCTTCAATGTTTTATCCAGCAAATCGTCAATAGCATCCGCAAGTCCCGATTCTTTGAGCGATTTTGGCATCATAAAATGCGATAATGCTCTCACTTCTTTGTAAGCATCATCAAGCGATTTGATTGTCTGATGAACGTTTTTTTGATATTCTTCCGAAATAAAATTTGTCTTGTTTGTAATATTCGTAAGATTTATTTTTATGCCCGCCAAAGTTTGTCCTATCCCATCATGCAAATCCTGCGCTATCCGCTTACGCTCTTGCTCCTGTGTTTCAATGATTATTTTTGTTCGTTGTTCCTGTTGTTTAAGAAGTTCTGTTTTCAAAATTTCTTTTTGTCTGATTCTATTTCGGGAAATTAACAGTCGGCTTATTACAATAATCAAAATGATTCCTGCTAAAAGAGATCCCAATAAAATTCTGTTGTTGAAAAGTTGTTGCTGTTGTTCGGATATTTGAAGTGTTTTAATTTTATTTTCATTATCAAGAAGTTTTATTTCTTTTTCTTTTCTTTCTGTTTCGTATTTTATTTGCAGCTCCATTATGTCTCTGTCGGACTTTTCACTGAAGATGGAATCCTTGATTTTAGAATAGTCTTGGTAGTATTCATAAGCATTTTTATAATCCTCCATATTCGCATAGATTTCAGAAAGGTTTTGATATGCTTCTTTAATGTCCTCCTTACTGCCAATTTCTTTGGCAAGAACTAGTGCTTTGCTATAAAATTCAATTGCCAGTAAGGGCTGTTTTAATTTTTTGTACGCACTACCAATATTGTTGTAAGAAATTGTTATATCATATTTACTGCTTGCTGCTTTAAAGATTGCTAGTGCTTTAAAATAATTTTTCAGCACCTTGTGATAATTGCCTTGTTTAAAATTGATAAGACCAATGTTACCTAAGAGACGGGCTGTTCTGATTTTATTACCAAGTTCGTCCTCTATTTTCAATGCTTTAGAATAATACTCTAGCGCTTGGCGGAAATTGTTTTGATAAAAATAAATAACCCCAATGTTACCTAACTGGGTTGACATACCACTTTTGTCCTTTAATTCTTCATATATCTTTAATGCCATGCTATAATGAACCATCGCCTTATCATATTTATTCTGAACAACATAAATACTTCCGATGTTGTTGAAAGAAGAAGCAATGCTCTGTTTATCGTTTATTTCCTCTCTTATCTTTAGCGAAGCAAAGTGATTTTCAAGGGATTTATCGTAGTTGCCTTGATTAAAATACATATTTCCAATATTGTTGTAAGAATCAGCAATGCCCTTGGAATAATTTAATTGCTTCGCTAATTGTAAAGCAAAATTTCCGTAGTAAAAAGCTGTGTCGTAGTTGCCAATATTTTTGTATTTCAAGCAGAGTTTATTCAAGCGAATTACTTTATTCGTGTCTTCTTTGTCTTTTTTTTCACTAGAAGCAGCGAGGAGAGAGTCAATGGTTATGTTTTTCGTGTTAACCTGAAAAGTTGTTACTCCGATAAAACTCTCCAAATTATTTCGGTTTACGGGTAGCCTTGCGATGGAAGTCAATGTTAATAAAAGGATTGCACTTCCGATTAGTAATTTTTTTTTCATTTTAGAAAGGGCATTCATTTCATATGTTAATACTATAACTATAACAACCCGAGTTCGATTAAACAGTCTCTAAAATAAGAAGACAAGTCTTTGAGTATTGAAATTTAATCCAAATTACGCAATTAGCCAAATATTTTTCGTAATATTTTTTATTGCTTTCATAATTTTAAGTCTTTTTTTTACTAAAAATACAAAAATATGGATTTTAACATATTCGCAAAATTGTTGAAGCAAAAGTGGGTAAAACCGTTTCTGATGATTATATATGGGATTTATTTAACCGCCATAATTGGAAAAAGAAAATGCCACGACCAGAACACCCCAAACGCAACAAAGTAGCGCAAGAAGAGTTTAAAAAAACTCCCCGAAATGCTGGCAGCCCAACCAGTAAAGGAAAATGACAATAGACCTTTAATGGTATTTTTTGAAGATGAAGCTTCATTCGGTAGAATGAATCATGTTCGGAAATGCTGGATACACCGACCAGACAGAGCTATTGTTAGAAAATAAGCGATAAGAGAGTATTTGTATGCCTTTACAACAGTTTGTCCACCTAATGAATATTATTGATAGTTCGCATCCGTCAAAAGAGGATTTAATGAAAATATATGCTCACATTAAACATTCTGCATCTCAACTTGATGCATTCACAAGAAAACTGACGTTGTTTATGCATGACCTCACTGAGAAACACAAAAATCAAAACGATGTCTAACATAGGCGTCATTATCTATTTACTGTTTGTCCATAGAGCAAGAGTCTTTGCAAGAATGTTATCCTTCGAGGCTTTCGAAGGTTTTAAAACTAGGAGTTTACTTTTGTAAATGACTAATTTTAAAACGAGAATAACGATCAAGGTGGAAATTATGGACAGACTTTATTTACACTAAAACAATCTTCGCAACTTTAGCACAATCAATAATAATACTATGCTCCGGGTTTAATTCCCCCTTTCCAAGCTCAGCGTGAAATGCTGCAGAATTATTATTCGGCACAAATCGATATTTAAATTCCTTTTTTAATTCCTTCTGATCCTCAAAATTTTGAAAAAAGCCATAAAATATTTTACCGTCTTTATAAGTAATCATGACGGTTTTATAGGTTATGAAAAATTCTCTTTCAATAATTTCCGCGATTTTTTCTTTTGTCATTATTAAGGTATAATTTATTTTATGTAAAAATACTTAAAAAACATGTAGAATGGATTTTCACTTGGAATAAAGCAAGCGAAGAAATATTTTTCGTTTATGATATTTATTTTATATTTGCGATACCCCTCACGGGGGAAGTAATTCAACTTCTTTCGGATTGCCAGTGAGTGATGTTGATGAGCATTCGGAAGCCATTAGAGATTTAAGAAGAACATATTATTATAGCCTCGATTCTGGCATTTATTTATACGGTGGATTAGTAACGGCAGTTTGTCTCTAGACAGTTTGACGGTTTGCAGCTAAAAGAGCTGCAGAATTTACTTTGCATAAAATTGGGCTTAACCGATAAACTTTATTACAGGACTAATAAAAATATTTACAGAATTATCCCCTGGAAGAATGATAAGAATTATTTTCTTCCCCATATATTTTTAATTGTTTTCTAGAGTGCCTTCATCTGCTAATTTGGTAATCAAATACAATCGATTCTAATCGCTGAGAAGCGATGGTA
>MEPB01000040.1 GCA_001769385.1 Bacteroidetes bacterium RIFCSPLOWO2_12_FULL_35_15
CTATTAGTGGCTGTGACAGAAATATTGCCTGAGGAAGCTCCGAAATTTACAAGAATGTTTGTTGTGCCCTGTCCGCTGGTAATAGTTGCACCTGCGGGTGCTGACCAAGTATAAGAAGTTGCACCCGTAACGGCCGCAATAGAATAGGATATTCCGGTAGAATTTGCACATATAGAAGTAGTACCGGTAATACTGCCGGGTGTTGCCGGAGCCGATGTACAAGTACAAAACATGTTTTGCCAGGTAGTATTAAATACTTGAAAGCATTTGGTGTCGGTATTGAATATCATCAATCCTTCGGCAGCCGTAGCGGCAAGGGTGGTGGCTTGGGCGGTTGTGAGGCGCGGAATGAGTAATCCGGCATTGTTCATATCAATATCTAATGCTGCCGAAGCATTGGGCACGGCACCTGTGCTGTTGATGCCGATGTTTTGGGCAGAGCAATCAAAAATTAAGAATGTAGAATTAAGAATTAAAATTGCTGCCGCAAGAAATAATTTTTTTGTTTTCATTTTTTTGTTATTTAGCTGCTCTCTCTCTCTCTCTCTCTCTCTCTCTCTCTCTCTCTAGAACCGCAGCTGTTTTCAGTGACATTTTTTGTTTTCATAGTTTTGTGCCGCTCTTAACGGCTGGTTTTATTACTGATTATTATTTGCAAGAGAATGATGATTTGTCCTTTTCATTTTGTTATTTATTGAATTACAAATTTTCCATTTCCTATTAATTGCTGCTTGTTTGTTACCCAATAAAGATACAATCCCTTGGGTTGATCTGATAAATCTATTTCGGATTGCTGGTTAGTGATTACGGATTTATAAACTCGTTCTCCAAGCTCATTATAAATTTCAATATCTGTTACCGACCCGATATCTGGCGGAACCTGATTACACATTACCTGTATTTTCCCAGTTGTTGGGTTAGGATATATGCTCACATTGAACTGTTCGGTGCTTTCAGCAATTCCCGTAGCATCATTATTATATCGCACTATGGCAAAATCATTGTTGGCACCATTATAACTAAATCCTGTCACCACAATTTTGCCATCGCTCTGGATAGACACTGAATATCCACGATCACCCGAACTTACGATAGTTGTAGTTGCTTTTGCATCGGTGTTAAAGGTATTATCTAAAGAGCCATTGCTGTTGTAGCGGGCTAAAGCAAAATCAGAGTTGCAGCCATTATAACTAAATCCTGCCACTACAATTTTGCCATCCCGCTGGAGAGCGATTGCCCTGCCCTCATCACTAGAATTTTCAAAATCTGTTACTATTTTTCCATCGGTGTTAAAGGTATTATCTAAATAACCATCGGTGTTGTAGCGGGCTAAAGCAAAATCAGAATTAGCGCCATTGTTACTATATCCTGCCACCACAATTTTGCCATCATTCTGGATGGCTGATGAAAACCCTCTATCATCAGAACTTCCGAAAGGTGTAGTTGCTTTTCCACCGGTGCCGAAGGTGTTATCCAAAGTGCCATTGCTGTTATAGCGGGCTAAAGCAAAATCATAGTCTGCGCCATTGTTACTATATCCCACCACTACAATTTTGCCATCGCTCTGGATGGACACTGAATAGCCAACATCCTCATAATTTCCGAAACTCGTTACTACTTTTCCACCGAGGCCGAAGGTGTTATCCAAAGTGCCATTGCTGTTGTAGCGAACTAAAGCAAAATCAGAGTTGCCGCCAGTGTTACAATATCCCGTCACCACGATTTTGCCATCGCTCTGGATGGCGGCTGACCGGACCTCAGCCGAAGATCTTCCGAAATTCGTTAATACCTTTCCTCCTGTGCCGAAAGTATTATCCAAAGAGCCATCTGTGTTGTAGCGGACTAAAGCAAAATCAAGGTTACCACTATTGTTACTATATCCCACCACCACAATTTTGCCATCACTCTGGATGGATACTAAAGATCCAATATCATCAGAATTCCCGATAGGTGTAGCTACTTTCCCACCGATGCCGAAGGTATTATCTAAAGAACCATCGGTGTTGTAGCGGGCTAAAGCAAAATCATAATTAGCGCCATTGTTACTATGTCCCGCCACCACAATTTTGCCATCGCTCTGGATGGCGACTGACCGGCCGTTAGAAGAAGAACTTCCGATAGGTGTAGTTACTTTTCCTCCAGTGCCGAAGGTATTGTCTAAGGAGCCGGATTGGGCAAGAGAAAAAGATGAAAACAGGCAGTTGGTTAGCAGCAAAATAACAGTAACGATGAGAACATTTCTTGTTCTCATCGTTACTGTTATTTTGTTTATTGTTTTATTGTTGTCAGTTGTCATAGACCATTCCTTAGTACTATTGAATTACAATTTTTCCATTTCCTATTAATTGCTGCTCGTTTGTTACCCGATAAAAATATATTCCATTGGGTTGAGAAGAAATATCAATTAAAGATTGAGGATTAAGGATTAAGGATTTGTAAATACATTCTCCAAGCTCATTGTAAATTTCTATTTGAGATTGCTTTCCCTTCTTTTCGTTCTTGATCGCAATAACGAGATTAAACTTTCCGTTTGAGGGATTGGGATAAACAGTTATATAATTGTTTTGATCGGGCTGAACATCAATTCCTGTAAGTGATTCTTTAAAGATTTTAAAAACATGAACCGATGGTGCTGCCATTGCTGCTGTAAACGATAAACTGGATGTGCCGCCATACGCTGATGTATTAATAAGATTCAAATCGTTGTTGTCGTCAACTAAATAATGGAGAACCTTTATGCTGTTACTTGTCCAAGGCAGGTTGTTGGCGTCAATACGGACATATTCATAAACAGCAGGCGTCCCGAAATCAGCAACATATTTATTATAGTCGATATACGGTGGAAATAAAGGATCTGGCTCGAATCTGTTTAAGTATGTTAACGCATCAAAGTTGGAAAGAACCAGCGTAATGGTATCTGCGCTTTTGCCCGAAGTGGCTGAAAAATTAATATAATCGCTTCCGGTAGTTTGCACTATTGAATCGCCTGCCAACATATTAAAACCTTTAAAGGCAAAGTAAGAGGGCTTGCCAATGCTGTTGCAATCAGTTAAAAGAAAGTCGTGGCAATTGGGTACGGGCGAATTAAATGTTCCACCCATTCTGGTTGAGATAGTTAACCCTTGTGCAGTCATTGCCGATAAGGCAAGAATGTTGTGAGCAGCTACCCATGCACTGTCAAATTGGTAACCGTATTGTCCTCCCGACCACTCGTCTCCTAACCTCGTATTCCATTCGTTATTTCCGAGTTTAGGTGTGCCGTAAATATTACTTAAAGTAGGGTAAGCCGATAGTGCATTGTTCATTAAAGTTAAATCGGAATAAAATTGATAATAAGCAGTAGAATTGTATGCGTGAAAAGCAAAAATATCCACTTTAACATTATTGGTTTGACAATAGGAAAGGAAATTCGTTACCCAACTGCTAAGCACACGTGTGTTACCGCTCCACGAAACAGGAAATGCAAACTCCGGGGCATCAATTATTATAGTACTATCAAGTGATTTAACAGCATTGGAAACAGCAGCGTAGGTATCAAAAAATTCTTGTTGAGTTCCTGTCCAAAACATTGATAAATCAGGTTCATTGCCCCATCTAACAACTTTTATGTTGTAATAATAGCCGTTATCCCAACCTTGTGTGTAGTGCCTGATGAAATTTTTGATAACAGTGGCGTAATCAGCCAAATTTGGTGGTTGAGAAGGCGGTTGGCCTAAATAAATGAATGGTTCCATTCCATTATTAATTATTGCATTAACATCCTGGTCATTTGCGGTAAAATCATATTGCATGGGATCGTTAACATTTCCACCGGCAAAAGCCCCCGCCCCACAATGAATTAATTTAAATCCGCCATCTCTTGAAAGAATGTATGAGTTTGGGTCATACGGTCCAACTCCAGCACTAAACAGGTAATTGTTAAATGTGCCTTGTGTGTTTGAATAATTGAGAGATACCTGTGCTGTATCAATGCTTTGAGCAAAAGCGAGTTCAAGGTTCAAAGTTAGAACTGCTGCGAGAATGATGATTTTGTTTTTCATATTTTTTTTAAAGGTTATTTATTTACTTCTTATGGGCTTTCCGGCTTGTTTTGTTCTGTTTTTAATTAATCTCTCCAATTTTAAAACCTTGAAGGATTCGATATTTTCTGTATCGTTAAACTAACATAGATTAGATTCTAATAGTTGCACTGAATTCTTATTTTCACAGGTTGCGCCTTTTTCTATGCTGTGTAACATTGTTACTTCAATTATTTGCAAAAAATCTCCTTTTTCGTTTGTGAAATCATAATGCCATTTTACCGTTGCATATTTTTTTTCATAGTTGGGTTTCAAATCTGTAATAGTTGCATTACAAAAAACTTTCATATTGGCATAAATTGGGCTTAAAAATTTAAAATTTACTTCAAGTCCTCCCAAAACACTATCTTTAAATAAAGGCAGCCACTTTGTTACATATAAAATATGGAACAAATGCGGGCCGCTTGCAATAAGTCCGCGAAACATACTTTTTTCCGCAATTTCTTTGTTGGTATGAAAATCAAGCGGGTCGTAGCGCTTGGCGAAATCAATAATTTCCTGTTCAGAAACAATAAGGTATCCGAAATCAAGCACTTTATTCAGTTCAAAATCTTTAATTGTTAGTTTTTTCATAGTTATTATTGGTTAACAAATTATATTTTTTTGCTACGTTTTGCTTAATAGAAAATAGCGTTTTTTTTACCATGTTATGGTTACTTGTCCATTTCCGGATTGAACACCATTTGTCATGCTTGCTCCAGTGCCACTACCTGTATAGCCACTACCACCACCACCTGTACCACCACCTACACTACTACCATTCCAAAAACCACCACCGCCACCACCATAATATCCACCACCACCATCACCACCAGTACCATTACCCGTTCCGCCTACGCCCAGAGCACCGGGAGCTCCATTAGAGGTGGGCCCTGTGCCACCGGCACCACCTGCACTTTGAGTACCACCAGCACCACCATTTGCTCCATTGCAGTTTAAACCATTTCCACCCACTGTTCCTCCTCCAGTTCCCCCTGTTCCTACTCCTGCTCCCCCGGTATCTCCACCACCACCACCAGCAACAATAATTCTATTTGCCAGTGCATATGGAGTAACTCGAATATCAGATGCTCCTCCGCCCCCCGAACCACCGGAGGCTCCTCCATTCCAGCCACCAGTTGCACCAATCCCTTTTCCACCAACATAAATATTCAAAATATCTCCTGGTGTAACTGTATAAGTTGCAATTGCCCTACCGCCTAATCCTCCTGTAGTTGAAGATGTTCCTTGCCCACCCAAGGCTTCAATAGTGATAGAGGTTACACAAGCTGGTACTGTAAAAATTTGCAATGCTCCGGTATATGAATATATCAAGGGGCTGCTCGTTACTGTAATTGGGTATGCAGGCGAAGCTGTTCCATTTCCACAGGCATTGGTAGCATACACAGTGAGATTACCTGAAGTTGCACCGGCAGAAAAGTTTGCTGTAATAGAATTGGTATTGTTTCCACTAGCTATCGTAAAACCTGTTCCTGTGTATGTCCATACATAGCCGGCAGCACCAGTAACAGCGCTAACAGAATACGTTGCGCCAGTTTGATTAGCGCAAACAGGAGAGGAGCCAGTGATGGAACCTGTTGCAGCAGGAGCGGATGTACAACCGCAAAAGATGTTTTGCCAAGCAGTACCAATAAATATTTGAAAGCATTTGGTAGTAGTATTATATATCATCAACCCTTCGGCAGCTGTAGCGGCAAGTGTAGTAGCTTCAGCCGTTGTAAGGCGTGGTATAAGCAATCCCTTGTTGTTAAAGTCAATATCCAAACCAGCCGAAGCATTGGGGGATGAGCCAGTTGAGTTAATGCCGATGTTTTGAGCAAAACTGATTTCACCGGCAAGAAGTAAGATTACAGTGACAAGAAGAGTGCTAAGATTGCTTTTTGTTTTCATTATGTTTGCTAATTGTAAATTCATTATGCAATTTTTTTCATATTTCTTTTCCTACTTGATTTAGGGCATCTCTAAAAACTCAATGTTTTACAAAGCAACACAGAGACCATAGAACACATATGAAGAACGACTAATGTCGTTCGAACAGATTATACATCTCTGGTGTATCAGTTGGATGTGTTTTTTAATGTTCTCTGTATCTCTGCGGTGTGTTTGTTTTCGGTTTTATTTTTAAGCATATTTGTTTATTTGAAAACTCAGCCCCCCCTTCCCGACCTCCCCCTTCCGTATTAAGGAAAAGGGAGGGAAAAACCATTTGCTTGGCTTGTACATTGGCTATCTCTCCATTCACCAACAGGGGAAGAGTTTAGGGCTAAGTTTTATTGTCATTGTTTTTTGAATTTAGAATTTATGTTTCCTACTCTCTTTAGGTAAATTTCATTCTTTATTATGACGAGCAATGTAAATTACAGTCAAACTGTAAAACAAATTTAAGCGATAAATAGACCCCAGCAGTAAGGTGTTTTATGTAAAAACAGTAAGGCGAAAGCTGTATTTTACACTAAAATAGGCACTTTTTGTTTTTGGAATTACTACTTTTGAATGAAATATCCACTGTACGTGCAATTCGGACTTTTTACCGATTTGACAAAAACGAAAAGAAACTCAGGCAATACCAAAAAGCCCTACAGAGGGGAAAAACAATTAAACACAAATTTTATGAAAACAAAATTATTTTTTTTATGCCTATCGGGATTACTGTTTAATTCTGATTCTTATGCACAGGATTTAATGTCTATCAAATCTTCGTCTTACAACACACAACCCGGCTATAATACACCCTCCTCCAGTACCTTGTCAGTGCAACTTGTTATCAAGAATGATGGGTATTATGAAGCGACAGCATTTGATGTTTCAGCGGTTATTAAAAATACGGCTACGGGAACTGAATATGAAATTGACAGGGTAAATTACCAGGGCTTGTCAAATTCCCCTTCCCTAAATCAAAACATACTGGAAATAACAGGTTGGGTTATTAATTTGAAAAACAAGCCGCAAGTACCCAACGGAACTTATCGTTTACAGGCCAGAATAAATGACAATAAAAAGGCGAAGGAATCAAGCTATGTTAACAACACAGAGTGTTTTGGTAATGAAAGCTTTAATTATGGGACTTCAACAACTGTGATAACAACAACCGGAAGTGAACCAAATATCAATTTAGGGTTGAATATAAATATTAATGATGGAGCAAATTCAGGAACGGCAACAACTTCTTCAACCAACCAGACAACGACTACCATTTCAGGTAGTGGAAGTGCTGAAAGTAATACAAAATACATTTTATCCGGTTATAATGGAGTATATGGTTGTCCGGACCCAATGAACGCAAGTGATTTTGAAAGCGCCAAACAATCTGTTAAATCAAAAACTTTTGATGACAGTAAATTAACAATTGCAAAACAAATTATAGGAAGCAATTGCATGCTGTGCTCACAAATAAAGGAACTGATGCTATTAATAACTTTCGAAGGAACACGTTTGGACCTTGCTAAATTTGCATGGAGCCATAATTTGGATAAAGGCAATTATTACAAATTAAATGATGCATTTACGTTTGAATCTTCTATTGATGAACTGAATGAATACACCCAAAGCCATTAGAAATAGTTCTAGGGCTTGCTGATAAAGTTTATGACCTACCGTTTGCCCACATTAATAAATGAAAAAGAAAAAAAGGAACGTCTTGAAACTGCATTGGTTTTTGAATTTAAAATTTATGTATCCTACTTTCTTTTGTACAAAAAGTAAAGCCCACAGCATCTAAACTTTACAAAAAAATTACCGCAGTGAATTTTAAATTAAAGCTATAGAATTAAGCAAATAACAAGTACCCATTGTTGCGGTTGCAGAGATAATCTACAAAGATGAAAAAAGGAATACAGGATAGCAAGTTTGATATGACAGAAGGCATACAATTAATTTCTTTGTTAAGGATGTGCTTTTCAGAAGACAAAATTTGTCTGTTCTATCGTGGGGATTTTGACGATATGTTTACAGACAAACTTATTTCTCTTGTAGAATACGAAGTTGAAAAAAAAGCAAAAAAAAGAATCGCTTTTTTAATGGCAGAGAGCTTTCAGAACATTGTCCGACACAGCAATAATGAGATGAATAATCAAACAGCCAGCTTATTTGGAATCAGAGCCTTGGAGCCATTTTTGCATATTTTTTCACGCAATCTTGTGAATATTCAAGACAAATTATTTTTAGAGAAAAAATTAAATGAGCTAAATAACCTTGATAAAGACCAGTTAAAAGCATATTATACTCAAGTACTGGGAGAGGGAATCCTTAGTAAAAAAGGCGGAGCAGGTCTTGGTTTAATTGAGATGGCGAAAAAATCTCAAAAGCCGATTCAAAAAAATTTCAAGAAATGCGCTGGTGAAAATTTTGCCTTCAACATGCAAATTGATTTGGTGGTTGATGATCAAGCAAGCCCTGAATTGCTTGGAGATCCCATGTCAATTGAAGAAAATACCGTGATAGTAGATTTGATGACAGCGCGCAATATGGTTTTTTTATACAAAGGTGATTTCAGCGATGAAATTATCACCCCGATGTTGAATATACTTGAAGGAAACACAGGCAATCCAGGGGATTCTGTTGGCTTTAAAATTTATCATGCGGCTGTTGAATTGATGCAAAATATTAGCAGACACGGTTCAAATGCTGATAAAAAAGAAGGAATTTTCGCTATTAATAAAACAGACAAGGGATACTATCTTTGTACAGGCAATTATTTTACAAATCCTGAAAAAGATTTGGAAAAATATGTGAACAAATTAAATGCAATGAGTAAACATGATCTGGATGATCTTTATCGTCATCAGCTTAAAGCCAGTGTTAATCTTCCAAATAATAATGCAGGTGTTGGTCTAATAGATTTAAGAAGGAGTTTCATGACTCCACTTGATATAAAATTAGGGGAAGATAAAAATGGAAATTATTTAATGATGGGCTTAGAAATATCTTTTAATAATGGAAAATAAAACAATCAAGGCAACAGAATTTGGACCTGAAATTATTTTGGAAACTACGGGAAACATAACTATATCAGGCAAATCAAGAATGGAAGACGCCTCTTTATATTATAAAGAAGCACATGATTGGTTATTAAATTATAAAAAAGACTTCAATAATTCATTAACCGTAACGCTGGATTTAAGTTATTTTAATTCATCTTCGGCAAAACAATTATTAAAATTACTCCTAAGCATTAACGATGCGGCTGGTAGAGGAAAAGTAATTTGGATTTATCCGGAGAATAATGATATCCTCTTAGAAAGAGGTCAGGAACTGGAGATAATGTTGGATTTACCTTTTGAATACAAGTCTAAATAATCTGAAACCCCATAATAAGTACATCATCATCCCTTTCGTGTTTCCCTCTCCACTTATCTATTTCCGTTTGTAGCTGCATGTTTTTTTCTTTCGGGTTTTGGTGTTTCGTTGCGGCTATTAATCTATTCTCAAATTGAGTGTAATTCATTGGCACGCCTTCTTCACCTCCCACTTGTTCCATAAAACCATCGGTGTACATATAAATCCAATCGTTTTGATTTATTGAAATGGTTTGTGTTTTAAAATTACGTTCAAATGGAGCATCTTTTTTCATGTAATTTCCACCAACGGGAAACAACTCTGCCTTGTATCTTTTTGCCTGCCCATCGGTTATTACAACAATCCCATTGCGTGCTCCGCTGAATTCAATTTTTTTATTGTTGCGGTCAATTAAACAAATAGATAGATCCATACCATCCTGTATTTCTCCACCATCTTGTTGATGCAGCACCCGGATGATTTCATCACTTAATTTAGTTAGAATTTCTGAAGGACTTAATAAATCAGAATTTACAATCTTATCTAAAAGCAAACTGCCCAAAGTGCTCATAAAGCCCCCCGGAACACCATGTCCGGTGCAATCAACACAGGCTAGTAAAGAATATTTTTCAAATTCAGAGAAATAATAAAAATCACCACTAACAATGTCTTTGGGTTCGTAGAATACAAATAAATTACTGAGGCTCTTTTGCATATCTGAGATATCTGGCAGCAATGAGTTTTGTATTTTTTTAGAATAATTAATACTTTCTACAATTTGAAAATTTTGTGATTCAATAATTTTTTTCTGTTTGCTGGTTACCTTAAAACGATTAAACAGCGTAAAAGCAAGTAGTAAAGCCAAAATCAATCCTCCAATAAAACCATTGCGAATAAGCTTTTGTTTATTTACTTCCGCGTCTTGCAAAGCGTTGTCTTTGTTTAAAAGAAGAATGGTCTTCTCTTTTTTTTCGCTTTCATATTTATTTTGCATCTCAATCATTTTTTTGTTGCTTTCATTGTTAAAGATGCTGTCTTTTATTTGTGAATAAAATTGCTGATATTGGTAAGCATTTTCAAAATCCTTCATTTTTTCATACACCCCAGCTAATTCCTGATACCCTTCCATGGTTAAATCCTTTACGCCAATTGCTGTGGATAGATTCACTCCTTTTTTCAGATAGAAAATTGCCTCTTTGTAATTTTTCTTCTTTTTATAAATTATGCCAATATTGTTTGAAATAGCAGCAATGTATAGTTTATTTCCTCCCGCTTCCGTTATTTTCTGTGCGGCAAGATAATTTTCCAGCGCTTTATCATACTTGCCTTGTGCTTCATAAACATTTCCGATGTTGATTTGTGATATTGCGAGTAACCGTTTATTTCCGGTCTCTTTACCTGTTTTCAATGCTCGAAAATAATTTTCCAGCGCTTTACCATAATTGCTTTGCCACAGATAAATATTTCCGATGTTAATGTATAAATCCGTAATTTTTTCTTTATTATTTATTTCCACGGCTATTTTCAACGAAGCAAGATAGTTTTCCAACGCACGATCAAAATTTCTTTGTCTATAATAGACATTTCCAATGCTTTTATAAGAAGAGCTAATGCCTATTTTGTCCCCCATTTTTTCATTTATTTTCCATGCAGCAAGATGGTTTTCCAATGCTTTATCATGATTACCTTTGGACAAATAAGCATTTCCCAAAGCGGTGTATGCCAAGCTTATACCTTTTTTTAATTTTAACTGTTGCGCTAATCGCAGCGCTTGGTAACCACAGTTAAGCGCTATATCGTAACTGCCAATGTCTTCATATTCCGAGGATAAATTATTTAAACAATTTACTTTTACAGTGTCTTCTTTTGCATTTTGCAATAGCGTTCGAAGAGAGTCAATAACGGATTTGGCAGTTCTGTTTTGGGCAAAACTGTTGGTAGTTAAAAGCAAAAAACATATTACGATGCGAAGGCTGGTTTTCATTTTTATTATGATTGTTCGTTTAAATTCGTTATTCAATTGTTCTACTATTCGTTATTGTTCGGGGCAAGTCTCCCCCTTTTGTTCCTGTATTTTGTAAGCCCTCGCTTAAAGTATATTAAAACAAAAGATTTTTTTAAGCTTAAATTTTATGAAATCAGCAAAAGGCTTAGGGTTCGCCTTTTAAGACTTTTTTACTCCGTAGTGCCGTTGATGACTCTTTTTATTCCATGTTTCAGCAAAACAACATTAAAGTTTATAACTAGCCCAAGTTTATAATTTCCAAGTTTTAGATAAGCTAATGTGTGGGCTAAGTGAATATCCCTTAATGTTTCAACACTTTTTATTTCAATCATTAATTTCTTCTCCGCCAACAAATTAATTCTGTAGCCACAATCTAATTTTACATCTTCAAAAATTAAGGGCTGCTGTATCTTTTTTTCAACCCACAATCCTGACTTTCTGATTTCATAATACATACATTTATTATAAATGCTTTCCGACAAACCAGGTCCCTGTGCTTTATGAATCTCAATTGCAATATCAATTACTTTATTTGAAACTTCGTTTTCTGTCATTGTTATTTTTTTAAAGCATAATAGACACAAAAGTTTTCTTACCATATCTATTTCTGTCAACTATTACTCTGTTGAAAAGCATTATCAGAATTCAAAGTATTTTATTGACAGATAATAAGCCTTCGATTTTCTTCTTCCAGTTCTTTGAGCCGTTTTAAATCTTGTGTTTCCATACCGGAATGTTTTTTTCTCCAAGCATAAAAGGTTGCCCTGTGAACCCCTAGTTCCAAATTGTTTGGTCAACATGTCCGTAAACAGTTGTCGCCACAGTTGCGATTACGATAAGTGTCAAAAGTTTTTTCATTGTCGTGTTTGTTTTTTTGTCTGTCCGTTTGGTTGTTGCACTGTCGCCATAGCACGCTAACGTTCCCGGGCTTTAAGATGGTGGGCATTTAGAACCACTTGACTGTCCGCTAGTATTATGTTTATTAATTGCTCAAATGTTTATATTTCCAGGGTAACATAAAATATATGAAACTGAAAAGGTATTCATATATTTTGCCGTTATTATTATTTATTGGTTGTATTGAATATAATTAAAGCTTATGTTTTGTAAATAGGGTTCAAACTCTTCCCTGACTTCATCATATTCATATTCATATTCACCCGAATAGTACCAGTTAATAGTTCCTCGATTTTCTTCAGAGTACCATTTATCCATATATTTTAATATGTTTAAAAGTGTTTTTCCTGAACTTGTATTGAAATAATACATTTTAATGTTTAACGGATATTCACTCATCCATTGCCTGCCATTGCACTCAATCCATTTTATAACTTTATCATAAAATGCATCTGGATGCTCAGGCCGTGAAGAACCCGTAATGCGAAACACATGATTAGGAGTATCAAAAAATATTTCAGGCGTAACATTTGTAGGCTGAATGTAAAAAGAAGGAGCACCCATTTCATTTATCGTTTCAAAAAAAACACGATATCTATCAATGCATTGCCATAAGAAAATTTTTATATTTTCGTTCTCACTGTGATAATGCCATTTAATGGACACATATACTCTCCTGTTATTCATCCTGTTCATTCGTTCCAAGCTTGTGAACAAATTTTTCATCGCATCTAAACTCTCATTGTCAGGCACCAAGATGTTAAATTCAAATGTCAGGTGAAGGGATTTATCTTTGTTTACCTGTGAACGTAAATCAAGTGATAAATCATATTCTGTGATCCACCTGGCTGCGTTGGAAAACAATTGAACTGACTGGGGAAAGCTTGCAATTCCCACGATGTTGAAATATAAATTATCTGGAACAAAACTTATAGCAGGTGTATGTGTGGTGCTCTGAATTAGGAAAGGCTCAATATTTGTTTTTGTTAGCATTTTTTTATTTTTTTACCGTTTTTATTCTGATTTCAATAACTAATATTTAATTTTTCGGTATTCACTTTTTAGTTTAATATTATAAGAATCAAACATCAGAATTCAAAGTATTTTATTGACATATAAGGCACAAGTTTGGCGAATTCTTCACCAGACTCTTTCATGTCGATATCCTGTTTGTCGTAATACCAATGTATTTCAGCTTCATATCCTTCTTTGTTCATTTTTTCAACCAGATAAAAAATATCCAGAATAAATTTTGCTGAGGTAGAGTTGAAATAATCGAATTGGAGTTTTAGTATCAATTTTTGCGATTTTTTAAAATGGTTCTTTTGAAAAAAAAGAACGGACTCATATTTATTAAACCAGTCAAAAATTGGAGTGTAAAATTTTGATGTGTTCTCCGGCCTTGATTCTCCTGTTATTTCAAATATATTGCTTGTAGAGTCAAGTAGGACTTTAGGTGTTGTTGGTGTCGCTGCTATTAATAGATTATCCATAATTTATTTGATTAATAAGGTTTGTAAAATAAAAAAAGAGATTTCATCTGAATCCTGTATAAATTCGTAACTCAATTTACATCCCGAACGAATAGAAATATCTATAATTCCCAAGCCTCCTCCTTCCGGTTTGCTGTTAAGCAATTTTTCTTTGTAAAACACTCTAAGTTCTTCTTCGTTCAATAAATTTACATTTTTCAGTTTTTGCTGAAGAGGTGCTATTTGGCTATTAAGAATATAATTTCCCGTTTGAATATTAAAATACTCCGGGTGTTCTGAAATACAGAAAATGGAGGACGAATATTTAGTGGGTACTTGATTTTGCACAAAGAGCATATTGTTTTTTGTAATATTATCTGTACACTCAACCACAATTGCGTAAAGCTTTTTTTTCGATTGGTAAGTTATGTCAGTACTTTCCAGAAACTTTTTTATCAAGGAGAGAATTGACGTGACTGTATCGTGGGTCAGATCACCCCTGTATGACATTACAATATTATGATCTGTCATGAATTTATGAATCTCTAGCATGGATTTAGTTTTTTTAATTATTGTCAAGAAAGAAACACTGAATCAATCTTTTTGTAAGTTTTTTTTCGTTTGAAATCATATACGTAATCCCATTATACAAATATCATCTATTTGCTCTTGCTTACCTTTCCATTCATTCAGTTTTTTTAAAATAACTTCATTTTGATCAGAACAATCTGCTTCTGCAATATCACGAAGCATTTCTTTGAATGGGGTAATAAAGAATCGTTTATTCTGGGGGCCTCCCTTTTGATCTTTATATCCATCAGAGAACAAATAGATCATATCACCAGGCAACAACGCTTCTTTTTTTAATGCGAATTTAGTTTCAGACAAATTCCCAATCGGTAGTGGATCCGCTTTTAGCTCAATTATTTCAATCTCCCCTCCATCACTCCTTTCTGGGAATTGGTGTTTTTTTCTTATGATCAAACCTGAATTTTTTGCACCACTGAATTCAATTTCATTTGTTCCTTTGCTTATTTTAACTAATAGCATATCCATACCATTTTTTACAAACCCTACATCACCTTCAATGCCCATTGTTTTTACTATCTCGTAATTTAATTCATCAAGGATTAGTGGAGGGGAGGTAATTCCCTTTCCTATAACAATATGCTCAAGATGGTTATAGGCATGCAGCGACATAAATGCACCAGGGACACCATGCCCCGTACAATCTATTACAGAAACCAAAATAAAATCATCCAACTCTTTAATCCAATAAAAATCTCCGCTTACGATATCTTTAGGTAAGAAGAAAATAAAGGAATCTTTAAATATTTTTTTAAATCGTTCTTGTTTGGGAAGAATAGATTCCTGTATGGTTAATGCATAAGTAATGCTATCGGTTATTTGAAGATTTTTTTTATCCACTATCTTTTTTTGTTCCACTATCACTGCCTTTTGTTTTCGCGTGATACGTAAGGAACGTAAAATGAATCCGGTAAATAAAAGAGCCAACACAAGGCAAATTAGCACAAATAAAATAATTAACTTTTGCTTTTGAATATCAGCATCCGCGATTTGTTTATCTTTTTTCAGTAATTCAATTTCCTTGGCTTTGTTTTCCGTTTCGAGTTGCTTTTTCAATATTTCATCCTGTTGTGCTTTAATTTTAAATTCCTTAACCTGATTTTCAATACTTAATTTTCCAATTTCTTCTATTGATTTTATATTCTGGACTCCAAGCAAATTAATTTGTTGTTGCTGCATCTCTTTCTCATTTACCATCTGCTGTGTTTGCTGTTTCGCATATTCTGTTTGCGACTTTTGGAAGTTTCCCTTGTTATTTTTTATGATTTCCATATTTTTAGAAATCATTTCAACTTCCTTATTCATTTTATTTTTGCTTGCAATGCCAAGAGCGTCATTCAGGTAATTGTATGCTTCATCATAGTTTCCCCAATTAGAATAAGAGTTTCCAATTCGGTTCAAGACATTCACCATCATGTGTGCATCATTCTGTTTTTCATAATCCTTCAGCGACTGTTTGTAATAAGCAACTGCTATTTCAAATTTCTTTTGGTTAAAATAATTGTCGCCTATATCCAGCGAAACAGATGCTGTTCCTTTTATATCTTTTGCCAATCTGTAATTGGATAAGGATTTTTGATTTGCATCAAGCGCATCTTGCTGTTTTCCATCTGCACCATTTGCATCTGCAATTTTGTTCCATAAATACCCGGCAAGCTGCAATTGTTTATACTTGTCAGCTATAAGCAAGGCTTCTTTATAAGTGCTGGTTGCTTTTGTATGATTGCCCTGCAATTCATATCCATCGCCTATATTTATAAGGGCCTCGGTTTCTGCATTTATATCGTCATTTTGTCTGGCGATTTTTAATTTTTCTTCAAGTTCCTGAATTGATTGGGAATAACAGTGTGAAACAGGCAGCAGGCAGAAAATAAAAAAAATGGCAATAGACAAACTACAAATGACAAATTTCTCAATTCGTAATCCCCTCCCTAACAAGTGAATCCGTTCGTTCATGCAGGCGTAATTTTTTAGTGTGTTATTCATATTCCATTTAGTTTTTTATAGATTGTTACTGTTCAAAGAAATAATCAATCAGGCTATTAATTTTTTTTATTGTATAATCACTGGTGCCATCAAAGAATCCGTCTATCACTCCCACAAGCTCATCTAGAGAAATTTTTCCGTCATTGTTTTTGTCAGCGGGAGCAAACTCTTCCGGTAATATTGTAACTGAAGTTCTTGGTTGTTGGTTGTTGTTCTCGACTACGCTCGAACTGACAATGTTCTCGACTCTCGACTCAGCTCGAGATGACATGCTCGAACTGACATGGGGAGTATTCGATTCGGAAGAAGAAACAGAAACTGCGTTCTCATCAATTGCCAGAACTTTAAATTCTGTTCTGCGGTTTTGTTGCCTTCCTTCTTCTGTTTCATTAGACGCAATAGGTTTCGAAAATCCGTACCCTTTGAAGGATAATCTTGTTCTTTCAATTCCTGTTGAACTCAGAAAATCTACAACAGATTTTGCGCGCGCCTCGGAGAGTTTTAAATTGTAAGCGGCAGAACCTTTATTATCCGTATGCCCGGATAATTCAATTTTCATAGTAGGATTCTCTTTCAATACTGTAGCCATATGCTGTAATTCTGGTTTTGAATCGGGACGAAGCGATGCTTTGTTAAAGTCAAAGAAAATATTATTAAGCACGATATTTTTCCCCACCTGAATTTTTTTCAGTATAATAGGAGGTAGCTTTAACTTATCTTTGCCGGGCGGAATATCCAGGTTGACGGATTGAAACAAGTATCCATCCGCAGAAACTGTCATTCCATAATTTTTTCCGCCTTTTAGTTTTGACAAATATTTCCCCACTTTGTCAGTAGTTGTTCTGACAATTACTTCTCCTGTTGCGTTGTTCACAATTTCAATTTTTGCTTTCAAGGCATTTCCTTTTTCATCTGTAACAGGTACTTCAATATCCACAGTTTGCTCCTTGCGTTTCAATTGAATGTCCACATTCAGCTCTTTAAATTTTGCTCCTTTGGGAATATTAAAATCTTCGGTGTGCATATCGTAGCCTTCAGCGCTAATCTGCATCTTGTAAATTTTTCCGGAGGGAAGCGACACCAAAAAATTTCCTGTTGCGCTATTTGATTCTTGCATGGAAATTAATGTACCTGTTTTATTGTCACTAATTTGAATTTTTGAACCGACAGGATTGTTGCTTTCATCTGTAACATTCCCTTTTATCATTGTAAGTTGTGGGGTTGTGTCCACACGAAATTTTATTTCGTAAATATCCTCCTTGCCGATACCTCCTTCATGCGCAGAAGAATAGTAACCTGTTTTTCCATCTGCTTTGAGAGTAAAAAACAAATCATTATTGGGTGTATTAATGGGAGGGCCTAAATTAACAGGCATGCTCCATTTGTCATTTTCAAATACGGATTTAAAAACATCAAATCCACCTATTGTATTATGCCCTTTGGAACTGAAATAAATGGTTTTTCCATCGGGATGAATAAAAACACCTTCTTCATCTTGTGGTGTATTTATAACGATACCAAGATTCTCCGCTTTTTCCCATTTACCAGTGTTATCCTGACGACACAGCCATATATCCGATCCCCCTTGTCCTCCTTTACGATCGCTTACAAAATAGATAGTTCGTCCATCAGGTGAAATGCTGGCTGATGATTCCTGTTTATTTGAATTAATAGGAGCAGGCAATATGACAGGCTCAGACCAGTCAACTCCTTTTAAAACAGATTCATAGATATTCCCGTCCGGATCGCCTCTATAGAGCAGCATCCGCTGCCCATCATTGGAGAGAGCAATAGCGGAATTATTTCTAGCGGTTTGATTTATTGTTTTCTCCATCATTTTTGCTTCCATCCATTTTTTATCCTTTTCATCAAAATAAGAAACATATACGTTTTCCATCCCTTGGTTATTTTTTTCAATATCTCCTTCAATAATTGGGCGCCTTGAAGTAAATATCATCATCAATCCATCAGCTGATATAACAGGGGCAAACTCATCAAGCGGGGTATTTATAGCATTGCCTACATTTGTTATAGTCCCTTTTATCGAATCATGATTCTCAACTGAGTCTGTACTGAGACCTGTCGAAATGCTTGAACTGACGAAGTTTTCCTGACTTTTGGCTTGAAAATTCGTTCCTACTATCAATAGCATGATGTAAAAAAAAATTCGTATTAGTGCATCTCTCATATTAGTTTAATCGCGGGGTAGAATGATGAAAAGGATTAGGATTTACAAACCTTAGCGATATTTCTAATCCACCTCTTCCGGTACTTACTGTTTTTAATCCCGATATATTTGCATCATAACTTATACCGATGGCATATGGCCCCATTTCATAAAGTGCGGAAGTAACTAATGCATCTCTGTTACGATAATGGAGTCCTAATGAAATTGCCGAACCTTTTGCATAACTTGTGTATTTTGAACTTTCTTTGGTGGTGTACCTAAGCATTGTGCCTACCATTATTTCGTTTGCTGTGCCTTGTAAACTCACTACAAAACCAGGTACAATAGAAAGGTTGGTGTTTTTTATTCCGTACAATACGTTTGCATGAATAATTGTTTTCATGTATAGTTTTTCCTTAGATTTTAAAAAGGAATATTTAGGCTGATTGAGATGAAAAACAGCAATGCCTGCATTGGCCAGCATTTGATCATTTCCTGCAATGTAAGCTTCTCCTTTTTTGTAAGCCCATACTAATCCGGCTCCTACATCGGCATACGTATATTTAGTGGTATTTAATTCCTCGCCTGTTTGTAAGGATGAATTGTAAGCTGTTCCATCATATTGGCTGCTCCATTCCAGTTTTGAGTAATTAATACTTCGCTGCCCAAAGCCTCCCATTAAGCCCCCTCCTAAAGTACTTTTGGTATTGATTTTAATATGATAAGCAACATTCAAATCCCCTAAGGTTGTTCCCATTTGGGCATCACCTGCTTTATCGGCAAAAATGTTTATACCGGCTGCCCAAAAACCTTTTATCGCTTTTTTCTTATTGAGTTTCATATCAAAAGAAACATCAAATGTTTTGTAAGGCGATGCTATGCTGCGCCATTGGTCTTTGTAATTAACGATAGCTTGCATATCGTGCCCTATACCAACAAGTGAAGGGTTTTGCATAACAGGTGTCATCCAAAACTGAGAAAAATGCAGATCTTGCGCTTTGCTTTTAAAAGCAATTAATTGGCTACAGGCAATAAGAAATATTCCTATAGTATTAGCAAAATGCGCTTTGCTAATAATTATTTGTTTTATGTTATCAGATGTTTTCATGTTCGTTGTTTTTTATCTAATTATTATTGTAAATATAATTCATCAAGCAAGGTTTTAAAGTAAAGTGCACAACAGATTTATTGCTCCTACTTTTTATTTGTTATTTGCATTATCTAATTAGTGTTATATTACCTTTTTTATTTATTAATTCACCTGTTGTAAGTGTAACTTTTAAATAATATACAAATACGGCAGTGTTCATTAATTTACCTTTATAGGTACCATCCCAACAATTTTTTTGGTCGGTGGTTTCAAATATTTTTTCACCCCAACGGTCATATATAGCAAAGTAAAAATCCTGAATGCATTTACCCAACACACATTCCAAATCGTTTGCTCCATCGTTGTCTGGCGAAAAGGCATTTGGAACAAATGTTTCGCCACATTCATTTTTTATCTTCAGCAGAGCGTAAGCAGGAGTAGTAAAATCGTCCCAATCGAATTTATTCATTGCACTTAATCCATAATTGCTATTACCCGCAGCTGCGAGCATGTTTTCCCATTGTGGCATATTTTGCCAATGCGCCATGCCCGAAAACGTTCCATCTTGGGCGGCATCGTAGTAAATGGCAATGGTAGCCTTTGCGTTGCCTGTTATCCGGTTTATTCTATGATAATACAAGGGATTAACACTTTCTATTTCCGATTGTTTTACATTTCTATCAAATCCTTCGGAAGTGGCATCGGTATTTGCCATACGCACAGCATACGAATTATTTAAAGAATTATCAGGAGTGAGTTCTATGGGTCTGAATCGGACAGTTCCTACACTTGAGCCGACAGGAAAAAAATAAGGACTGTTTGCAGCTGTATTCCGAACCAATGCTCCAGTACCCAAACTGCTTACAAAACCGATGTTGCGAGTAATGGCAGTGCTGCTAGTGTTAGTAACATAAATAGTATTCGTATTGGTTGCAAGTTCGCAATCATTTAAATCAAGTTGGTTTTTAACAATAGCATCAATACCCACTAATTGTTTAATGCTTGCAGCACCTTCGAGCATTAAATTATAAAATTCGGTAACGCTGGTTCCTTCAATGTTTTGACCAACTCCCTGCATTATAACGGCACCTGTGCTAGTGCCAGTAAATGCAGCATTTCCCGCAGTATTGCTCCAATCTCCGGTTAAATAAATGGAACCGCTATTTTCAAATAAGCCATTAAGTTTATTACTGATACCTCCATTTACATAAATTTGGCTGTTTACGTTGTTTATGGGGGCGCCATTATTAACAAGGGTTTGGCTTTTTATTTCTGCTCCTCTCCATAGAAATGGGCAAAGGAATACAATTAACAAAAGTGTTAATGGCAACGTATGTATCTTACTGCATAACATTGCATTTTTTTGATTTCTCATTTTATTTTTATTTAATGTTCATTAACTAAGTTTATAATTATTTTTGACGAAGTATACCAAAGGTGTTTTATTTATCGAACAAATTTTCGCTACTTTGCAAGCTAATAAAGCACCATATAGATTAGTTTTTCGCAAAACTTCTCTTGTTCAGGTATAATTACTAAAAAACTTACGGACAAACCACCGATTGTGTAGTAATGTTTCCCGAAATATCTACCGATAAAGCCCAACATTGATTACTAGCATCTATCATTATTATTCCTTTATTGGTATTGTTTTTATGCATAACCTGTCCGTCTCCGTTAATTACTAAATAAAGTGTAGCGGGAGTTGCCGTGCCCGCTAACACAGTGGTGCCGTTTGCTCCTGTAGGTCCTGTAGCACCTGTCAATCCTGTGTTACCTGTTGCCCCGGTAGCACCGTTGGTTCCATTAACACCATCTATTCCATTAGTTCCCGTTGCTCCAGTTGCACCATTGGTTCCGGCTGTCCCCGTTGCTCCTGTCAATCCCGTGTTACCTGTAGGCCCCGTTGCACCATCTATTCCATTGGTTCCGGCTGTCCCCGTTGCTCCTGTTAATCCAATGTTACCTGTTGCCCCGGTAGCACCGTTGGTTCCATTAACGCCATCTATCCCATTAGTTCCCGTTGCTCCCGTAGCACCATTGGTTCCGGCTGTCCCTGTTGCTCCTGTCAATCCCGTGTTACCTGTAGGCCCCGTTGCACCATCTATCCCATTGGTTCCGGGCGCTCCTGTTAATCCATTGTTACCTGTTGCCCCGGTAGCACCGTTGGTTCCATTAACGCCATCTATTCCATTAGTTCCCGTTGCTCCTGTCAATCCCGTGTTACCTGTAGGCCCCGTTGCACCATCTATCCCATTGATTCCGGGCGCTCCTGTTAATCCAGTGTTACCTGTAGCCCCGGTAGCACCATTGGTTCCATTAACTCCATTTATTCCGTTGATTCCCGCTGTTCCGGTAGCACCTGTTAATCCTGTGTTACCCGTTGCGCCTATTGTTCCTGTTCCTCCTGTATTGCAAAGCGAAAACCATGTAGTTTGCTTATAATAGAAAAAGCAGGATGAGTCGGTATTGTAAATCATCAGGCCATTTGCAGGTGAAAGGATGAGGTTCATCTGTACTGTACTTAAACGTGGAATAAGTATCCCTTTATCAGTTGCCGACAAATCCAATAAAGCACTGGGTGCCGGAGTGAGTATACCGATGCCAACATTGTTTTGACATATCCCGATAATGGAGGTTAGAAAAAAGATTCCCCCAGTTAAGACGATTCGAAGTTTGTTTTGTTTTTTCATAGTTTTGTGCCGCTCTTAACGGCTTGTTTTATTATTGATTATTTGCAAGAGAATGATGATTTATTTTTCATTTTATTTGTTTATTTATTGTATTACAATTTTTTTATCAATTCTGAATACATCGGATAGAATATGCTTCCTGTGTACGAGTGTTTAAATTGCGGAATGATTGAGCGCTTCCCGTACTCAAGTGCCGCGCAACGGCTTCACCTGAACCCGCCCAATAAGTAGCCGTCCAGAAATAGTTATCCGTGTTCAGAGCGGAAAATCCGCCAGTGGAGTAAATGCGATAACCGCCCGGCAAGGCTAAAAAACCACTTGTGTTGGTACCGTCCCAGGCAGGAGTGTTGCCGGATGTAGCCTTCATCTTATCTCCCGGGCCCACACCTGCGGTAGCAGAGCCCCGCCATCCCGTTGTAGTTTGAAAAGTCCCCTGAGTGGTAGTGCCTGTGGGTGCTATGGTAGTTTCTACACAGGCCTCATAGTGGCACCATTCCGCATCGGTAGGTACGTGAAAACCTGCAGGGCATTGCCCCTGTGTGCCGCCAGCGCCACAAGGGTCGCAGCAGGGATAGCAATTAATGGCGGCATAATTCACTGCTTCCCAAAATTCATACAAGCCACCGTAGGTGGCGCAATTGGCAGCTACATTATTGTAACAGTACTTTTCTACTATACCGTTATTGGTTTGCTGGCTTTGTGCTGCAGGAGGTACGGGATTGCTGTTTATCATTGTGCCTACATTCAAATTGGAAGCTGCAAATATTTGTGTACCGCAAGCAGGAGCCGTAGGAGGCGGGCAAGCAGAGGTGGTTTGCGTTAATGTGGTGGAGGTAGAAATACCGCAACTATTATAAGCCCATACATATAAGGTATAGCCTGTATTGCAGGTAAGCCCTGTTTGAGTATAGGTTGGAGTTGCTACCACATTAACTCCACTGCCGGGGTAGGTACTGATAGTATTCCATTGATATCCGGCAG
>MEPB01000041.1 GCA_001769385.1 Bacteroidetes bacterium RIFCSPLOWO2_12_FULL_35_15
ATGCCTTTGCCTACTCTACTAGCAACTCCGTCATTTTTTTACGACAGTTCCTTTTTGTTTAAAAAGTTCTTATTGAAAAAAATCAAAAATGAGTTCAGCAACCACTCAAAAAAACGGGCGACACCGAAAAACCACATAAGTGGGAAATGTGAAACAAACAAAACAATTAAATATGAAACAATTAAATATGAAAAAAGTAAATATTTGGCCTTATATGGCTTTCTTATTAATACTGCCTTTCTTCACGGAAAATGTTTTCTCACAAAAGAAAATATTTTTAGGAGTAGATGGAGGTGTGGCAGTATTTGAAACTAGGGTGAAAAACTTGGAAGAAGATAATTTTAAAAAGGAGAAAGGACTATCCCTTGCACCTACTGGAATTAACATTAGTATTGAAGCATTTAAAAACTTGTATATGGAATTTGGAATATCAGGGCAAACATTTAAGGAGGCATCAGGCAATGAGGGTGCAGCAGCATTTTCTTTCAAATTAAAACGGTCATTTTCTTTAGGGAAGAAAATTATATTATCACCATTTATCGGCATAACTGAAAGCATCATTAACCAGCCATCTTATTATAATACCCCATACTATTCATCTAGTTCTACCACCAATTATAATAATGGAACAACCACAAGAGATTCGACTTATTCGCAATCTCGTTATAACTCAAACGCAATTACAGCACCTGAATTTGGTATAGAAATAGCCTACAAAATATCCCAAAGATTATATATTTGTTCTAATTATACTTATTTCTATAATCCAAATTATTACGCTCAAGAACATGTTGATTATATGCAAACTGGGGGGGGGAGCCTAAGTTGGACTAGAACGTTGACTTCTTATGGTGGGAGTGGTATGTTTTTTCAGGTAGGAATAAAATGGAACTGGAGGGACATAATAAAACCAGGGAGTTATACTTTAAAATAATTCACACACAAACATTATTTCAGAAAAACAAACCAGCCCATGTGGCTTGTAAAAAAGCCGAGTTTGGGTACTTTAAACATTTGTACTATGGCTATATGGTACAGGAACTTGTATACGGGCGGTGGGCAAGACTCGGCATTAATCCCTCGAAGACACTCGGCTTCTCTCTTCGCTGTCTTCAGAACCGATAGCAACTCAATCATTTATGCCGGAATATGGATAAAAGTATTACATACATGGGCTTTAGCCCTGAAAAAAAACTATTAGGGCATTTATAAAAGCCACGATTCACACAACCAGAAAGAACATCATAAAAAAAATAACATTCATGCAGGAATATGAAGAAGATATTAAGACATATAATTTTATAATCAGGGCTAAAGTCAGAAATCAGCGAATGGTTATAATCATGCCATTAATGGCGTGGTTAGTTATGGTTAGCACAGCGTTCTGCTATGGACAAAAAGAAAATCCCGTTGTAAACGGCACCGTTGTCAATTATCCCAACCAAGCGTTGTACCTCTACCAATGCGGAGTTTATCCCGACAAAGGAGGAAGCGATACGTTGCTGTTATTGGATTCAACGTTTACTGACAAAAATGAAGAGTTTGCTTTTTCAGATAAAGCCTTTTCCAAAACTCAAAATTTTGGAAAAAATAATGAAGGCTTGTACAAAATCGTACTTCAAAGAAATCAGTTCTTTTACATTTTATATGATGGACATTCCATTGAAATAAAAACATTTTATCAACCCAATACATTTTACAACATTGCTACGGATAGTTTAGTGGTAATAAAGTCGGATGAGAATAAAAGATTTAATGAATTTCAGCATTTACAACAGCAAATCAATATTGCCAACTACTGGCTTTTGCAAATGATGCGGCTGTATCCTTTGCCCGACCCCTTTCACAAGCAAATAGAAGATGAATATTTTAGTCGCTACAAAGCAATGGAACAATTTGTAAAAAAAACAAGTAAAGAACACACCCCAGCAGGCTTAATTGCTAAAGCATACTACCAGCCTATTCTCCCCGATTGGAAACAACCCGACCCATGGCGCGATAGCATTACAGCTCTGCATTATTTTGATTACTTCAATCCTGCAGAGCCGTTTTATCTTCACACGAATATTTTACCTGAAAAACTAGAGAGATGGCTTTCCTTACCACTGAACAATACACCTACCTCACTTGAAACACTGCAACAAAAAGAAGAAAAAATCCAAAGAGCTGCCGATGAGTGGATGCAGAAAGCTAAATCTAATCAGGAAACATTTGAATGGTCACTGAACTATTTATTCAAAATATTAGAAAAACAAAAGCAGTACGATGCCATGTATTACTTGTATGATAAGTATGTTCAAAATAAATCGAGCGATTGTGAGTCGCCTGTGGCATACAAACTGTTGCGTGAAAAAATGAGTGTGCTTAAAAATATTCAAATAGGCAGCACTGCCCCTGATTTTGTAATAATGGAAGGGAAACTTAATTTGTATCAACTCCCCTCTGATTATACGCTCTTGTTGTTTTGGGCAACTTGGTGCCCGCATTGTCTAGAAGAAGTGCCTAAAATTAGAGATGCAGTAAAACAAATTAATGGAGAATTATCGAAAAAAGGAGAAAAAATAATGGTGGCAGCAGTTTCATTAGATACAGATAAGGAGCAATGGCAGCAGTTTGTAAATGAAAAAAAACTTTTGTCATTTATTAACTTTTCGGAATTGAAAGGCTGGAAATCTGAATCTGTTAAAAGGTTTAATGTGTATGCAACACCAACCATGTTTTTGTTGGATAAAAACAAAAAGATAATAGCCAAACCCGAAACAGCAGAGGAGCTTATCAAATCCCTATCGGAACATTGATGGCTAAGGGGGAATAATTAATTGAGGGAGCATACTCTTTGAACTTTTCCCCATCTTTTCTCCCAGTAGTTGACGGATAGTTGTGAATAGCTCTATAAATATACTAGTATTACCTTACTGTTTTTACAGGGATCGCCTGACCTTTTTACAGTTTAGTATTTCTTAAATTTGTTTTACCCCGTAAGGGTACTTTAAAATCAGCCTTTTTCAAATGAATGGAGAGCTGGCACATAAGCCAAGCAGATGACTTAGCGGGGAGATTGAAAGAAACTTTCGGGGATATCGAGAGGTGTTACAAATAAACAAATATACTTATGAATAACAGAACTACAAAATTTGTAGAAAATCAAAAACTTGTTATCCCTACAAAAGGGGGCTTCTTATTTATTTACCCATCTGACATCATCAGATGTGAAGCAAATAAAAAATACGCTACTTGTATTCTAAAAAATAACATCCAAGAGGAATTGTCGATATCTCTGAAGCAAGTCGAAGCAGTGTTGAAAGAATGTGGATTTATAAGAGTCCACCATGCTCATTTGATTAATATCAATCACGTAGAAAAATATGAAACAGTAAAGTACTGCCATAGAGGGGGAGCGATAACCATGAGTAGCGGAGAAGTTGTAAACATTTCAATAAGGAAAAAAAAATTTTTTAAAAAATATTTTTTAAAAAATTCAATTGAGGCTCAATTAAGCTCTAATCAAAGTGAATAAAAACTAACAACTACACAATAAACAAAATGAAAAAAGAACTCACAACCAATGCAGCCAGCCAGTTTATCCAAAGTTCAAAACTTTTGAAAACTGTTAAAAGTTTAATAGGAACTGTTCTCCTTTCCTTTTTTGTCGGGTCAGGAACAGGATGTTTCGCCCAAAGTCGTCTCGTTCTCAATAACGACCCGTTCATAAGGATAGCCAACAGCGCGTATCTCGTTATTGATAATAGTGCCATTAATGCCATTGCCACACTTGGAACGGGAGGAAATATTATTTCCGAAGGAGAATTTAACAGGGTTAAATGGAACCTGAGTACATCCACAGGTGCTTATACAGTTCCTTTTACAAAATCGCTCGGAAACAAAATACCACTCACTGTGACTATCGGCACAGCTGGCGTTGGCAGTGGTAGCATTCTGTTTTCTACTTATGGAGGAAGTACATGGGATAATAACACCTATAAGCCAGGCGATGTTACCACTATGAATAATATTAGCGCTGTAAATAATTCCGAGTATGTAACAGATCGGTTTTGGCTCATTGATGCCGTTAACTATACCACCAAACCCACTCCTTCCATCGTATTTACATATCTTGATGCTGAATGGAGCGCGGCAGGAAATACCATCAACGAAGCGAATCTTTTTGCGCAACGGTTTAATTCTACAATAAACGATTGGAGAGACTGGTTCGGAACTTTCTCAACAGCCAATATTGCTACCAACACCGTATCCAGTGGTAGTGTTACTCCCACGAATTTTTTCAGGTCTTGGACATTGGTTGACCAGCAATCGCCATTGCCTATAGAATTGCTTTATTTCACAGCCGATCTTAATACCGATAAAAAAGTTCCTTGTCAATGGGCCACTGCTACAGAAACCAATAACGACTATTTTGTAGTGGAACGCACCCGTGATGGCATCCAATACGATTTTGTTGCACAGATAAATGGATCGGGAAACAGTACCATAACTCATTATTATTCAACTCTTGACCCAAATCCATACCCGGGAATTTCTTATTACCGCCTCAAGCAAGTGGATTTTAACGGCACATTTACCTATTCTCAATTAGTGCCAATCAATTTAGATAACATAGAAATAATTAGCATCTATCCCAACCCATCATCCGGTAACTTTAGTTATCTGGTTGGGAGCTCCCGGACAGAAACAGTAACAGTAACAGCAATCAATGCTTTAGGACAACCCGTTCTTTGCGTTCAGGAGGATATAGGTGAAGGAATAACCCCCAAGCAAATGGATGTATCTTCACTTGTCAGCGGAAGTTATATCCTAAGAATAACAACTCATGACAAGAAAAAAACACAGAAACAATTTATGATTAAATAATACAAATCTGTTCCAATTTTCAAACTTTAGAAAAGGTTAAACAATAAAAAACAATACCATATGAAAACAAAAAACTTTTTCCTCGCCCAAATAGCCATCATCGTTGTTTTACTAATTATAATCCTTCCAACTATTTCTTTGGCGCAACCCCAATGGCAGCAGGTAGCCAAAAGAACGCAGGCGCAAAAAACTGCCGGGCTTGCTGGTGGTGAAGGGTGGCAAAGAGTTACAAGTGCTAGTTACGCTCCTTCAAACGCAAATATTGTTTATAGTTGCCTAGATACAGACGGGGCATGGAAAAGTACAGATGGAGGAACGAGTTGGATTAAGAAGACAGGAGGATTTCCTGCTATTGGAGGACTTTCATTAGCGGTTGACCCAACTAATGCCAATATTGTTTATGTTGCTGGGAGTTCTTTTTTATCAGATAATGGCGCAACTGTAGAAGGAGTAATTAGAACAGCAGATGGTGGTAATACTTGGACACTGGTTAAAGCTTGCCATTTTCATGCTGCTTACACATATGGAGGACATCATATCGCGTTCGGTACAAATACTACAAATATTTATGCAGCGCCAAGTACGGGAGGCATTTTAAAGTCAACAAATGGTACTACCTGGAATCTCCTGCTAACGTCAGGTGGCGCATCAATACTGTCCACCCTAAACCTCTACAGCATACAGGCTCACCCAACAGATAATACTATTTTATTCGTATCTGCTACCAATGGTTTATATAAGATCGTAGATAATGGAGCTTCCGCAACGGTAACTCAAGTAGGGGCAGGATTGCCGGCCGGCTCTGTATATCAAGTGCAAATCATTCCAAGCACACCAAACACTATGTATATTGCGGCAGGGGCAAATGGCGTATATCGTTCTACTGATGGGGGGCTTAATTTCAGTGCAAGAAATAATGGTTTGTCCTCGGTAATAAGTGCCGGAGGGCAAGCTAAGTATATCGCCATGTCTCCAGCGAATTCGAATCGCTTATTTGTCACTTTTGAGAATACAGGAACAGGCCTTTTTTGAAAACAATTATATTATACAAATGATGGCGGGGCCAATTGGACTCAAACGTCCAGTATGGATGAACAAAATGCTGATGGTTGGGTGCATGGTTCTGAGTTTGGCTGGACAACAAATTTGTCAGGTATGAATACTGGATGCAGGTGGATTGCATTTCATCCCACAGATCAAAATATTGCTTTGGTGCATGGCTGGGGAGGGGGTATTAAAAAGACTACAGATGGAGGTGTTACCTGGAAATACTCTAATACGGGTTTTACAGGGTCCGTTGCAGGAATGCAAGCAGGACCCTCAGCAATTGGGTGGGATGCAACAAATTCTAACCGGGCAAGTTTCTCTCATTCTGATTTTGGAACATTGATTACCACAGATAATGAAGATACATTTACTAATATTACATCAGGCGCTTCTTATGCCCCAAGTGGAAATAAAGAGGCAACTC
>MEPB01000042.1 GCA_001769385.1 Bacteroidetes bacterium RIFCSPLOWO2_12_FULL_35_15
ATCGTTTGATCTAGTTCTTCTCTGAAGAATTGTTTCTTTTTTATCATGAAAAAAGAAAAAAGGTGCAAAGAAATTTCATGTTTTTAATAGAAATGTTTGTATCAAATAAAATAAAAAAGGCTTAAATGATCCTACAACATTGCTTTTCTTAGTGGTAGAGTGAACCCTACTTCATCTTGGCTTTCAAAGCAGCATCAAAATCGCTATAGGCAGCTGTGTTTTTGAATCTATAAAAAACCGTGTCATTTTCGAATCGTTTAATATCGGCATATCCATTTTTAATGGCATTGGATAGATTTTTGAATGTTTCCTCCGAGTTCCCCTGTAGTGCATTTATACTTGCTGTCAGATAATACGCTTCCGTATTTGTAGGATCCACTAAAACATAAATTTTACAAAATTGTTCAGCAGCAGCAATGGCATTTTGTTTTAATGCTCCACTTGCTTGCATATATGCAACGAGACTTAAATAGTTGAGTGTACGTTTTAAAATCAATACGTTATTTTTATCTTTTTCAGTTTTTATTTTTTTATTTACAACAGCAATTTCTTTCTTCCACCATGCAAAATTTTGTTGTTGAAAAGCTTCCGTATAATATTGTTTTAATTTCTCTTCTTTGTCCCAGGAAGCTTCTTCCAGCTTCAATTGCCTGTCCACCTCTTCATTTGTTTGCAATGCTTTATAGGCCTCAATAAAATAAGTCAGATCAACTAAGCCATCATAAAAATTAATTGTCTGGCGACAAAAATTATAGGCTTCAAACGCCTGTTTTTTTGTTTGTAATTCTTTCATCTTTTTTAAGAGAGGTTGAAAGTGCTGAGCGACCAAGGAATCATTTTTTGAGACCAAATTCATTCTCATTTCATTTAATTCCAGCCACCACCATGCTTCATCCATTGTTTCAACCGGAGGCCATTCATGTTTGCCATCAAATGTAATTAAAGTATGTTTTATTTTTTTTCCTGCCAGATCAACTTTGTGGTATTTCCTGAATTCAGTGTAATTAAAATCTTCAGTACCAACAATTCCTATAAAAAAATAATCAGTACGCGGGTGGTCTGAATTGGTGGCTGGAAGTGCTGCACCACAACAAATAACTCCGGTAATTCCACCATTGGTAATTGCAATGCCATTTGCAACACGTGCACCTCCTGAAAATCCTAACAGATATGTTCTTTTAGTATTAATGGATAATCGGCTTTGGACATCTTCAAATAATTTTTCGGATATAATTGTTGATTCTTCCCATGAGTTTCCATTCTTCGAATTATTGGAACCAATAAGTATGAAGCCATATTTTTCGGCAAGCTCCTTGTAAATTGAAACAGGGATTTTTCCATTGCCATGTGCATCAAAAGCATAAATAACCGGATACAGTTTTTCTGTAGAATAAGTAGAAGGTAAGTACATCGAATAATTTTGTGATGCATCATGTTGGCATACAACTTTTTCAATTAGTTGTCCGGTAGCAAATTTTTCTTTTGGCAGGATCGAATCTTTTTGTGGAAGATCGTCAGCAGTGTTTTTTATTTTGTCATTACCTGATGAACAGGCCTGTAAGATCAGTAAGGAAAAAAGAATTGAATATAGGATTCGAAATTGCATAAGTAGATAATTTATTTTTAATTGCCAATGGCTATTTCACTTTAGACTTCATAATTTAATTGATGGAAATTGCTTTAAATAAAACCGAAAATTATATTTTGAATGTCATTGCGAGGAACGAAGCAATCTCCACGCGTAGTGCTGCTTATTAACTGTTTCGTTCCTCGCAATAACACTGCTAAAAGAATTTATTAAACAGTTATAATTCGCACATTTTAATTGCATAATGTCTATTAACTGATTTTATAATTTTTATATTCTCCAATTTTCCAACCGAATTTACTTTCAATAAATGATGTTAATTTTTGCTTAAATGATAATTTTTGTTTAGTGGGGTCAAACGAAAATTTCCAGTTCATTTTTGCAATCCTGCTTTGCATGACTTGCGGATGTGTTTCTTTAAAATGTATCAATGAATCAATTTGAGAATAATCAAACTCTTCTACTTGAGGAATGTTTTTTTTCATCCACTCATCATCATGCCAAAGTTTATTAAATGATTCTTGTTTTGCTTGTTGTGCAGCAGGAGGCTTTACCCATCCGTAATGATAAACCCATGCATCTACTTGTTTTACTTTTAATTTCTCTCCGTTTTTTCTGAATCCCTGGGCATCTCGATAGGAAGAAATTGCTTTATCATTTCTTACTATTCGAATTTCTTTTCTGTACCATTGCCTTGAATTCCCGACATAATCATACGATCCATAAAAATGAGTGTAGTTAAATAACAACCCTTCAACCTGTGTATCATCTTTATAGTGCTGCATTGCTGATTTTATGGCAGGCAAATATTTTTCATGAATGACTTCATCACCCTGAATATAAAAACACCAGTCACTTTCTTTTGAGATTGCAGCAAATGCTTTATTCGTTTCATCAGCAAGCACTTTTCCTCCTTTGCGTAAGGACTCCTCCCAGACCGTTTCAATGATCTTTATTTTATCGGATGAAATAGATCTTATTAATGCTAATGTTTCATCATCTGAATTTCCTACGGCAACAATTACTTCGTCACAAAGTGGAAGTATTGACGTAATTGCTTCAACGATCGGATAATCGTATTTAATGGCATTTCGCACAAGGGTGAATCCGCTTACTTTCATTATTGCAAATCCTCTTTTGGAGATAAATGATTATTTAAATTCCTGTAAAATTACGCGGTGAAATGGCTTTTAATTCTTTTTTCACAGCATCCGAAACAGTAAGCGTATCAATAAATACAGCGATACTGTTTTTTGTGATAGGTGTATTTGTTCTGGTTAATTCTTTTAAAGCTTCATAGGGTTTAGGATAACCTTCTCTTCTAAGAACTGTTTGAATAGCCTCCGCAACTACCGCCCAGTTATTTTCCAGATCCTGTTCGATTGCTTCTGTATTCAGGATCAGTTTTTCAAGACCTTTTAACAAGGATCTGTAAGCGATTAACGTATGTGCCAGAGGTACACCAACATTTCGTAAAACAGTAGAATCTGTAAGGTCGCGTTGCAAACGTGAAATTGGCAACTTCGCTGAAAGATGTTCAAACAATGCGTTTGCAATTCCAAGATTCCCTTCGGAATTTTCAAAATCTATAGGGTTTACTTTGTGCGGCATTGCGGATGAGCCAATTTCTCCCTCTTTTATTTTTTGCTTGAAATAATTCATTGAAATATAGGTCCAGATATCCCTATCAAGATCAATAAGTATTGTGTTGATCCGTTTTAGTGCATCACAAAAAGCAGCAAAATTATCATAGTGTTCAATTTGTGTAGTAGGGTGGGAGCGGTGCAGACTTAATGATATATTTACAAAATTAGTTGCAAAAGTTAACCAGTCAATTTTTGGATAAGCAACATGATGAGCATTTAAATTTCCGGTAGCTCCACCAAATTTTGCACTGTATGGAATTGATTTTAACTGAGCAATTTGATTTTGTAAACGAACAACAAATACTTGTATCTCTTTCCCTAAACGTGTTGGAGAAGCCGGTTGCCCGTGCGTTCGGGCAAGCATCGGTATTTCTTCCCATTCGTTCGACAACGAATAAAGTTTAGCAACAACCTCTTCTAAAACAGGAACTAAACATTCATTCATCGCATCTTTTAAAGAATAGGGAATAGCAGTATTATTTATATCCTGGGAGGTTAATCCAAAATGAATAAATTCTTTTTGTTCATTAAGCTGAAGTGCAACAAATTTTTCTTTGATAAAATATTCAACCGCTTTTACATCATGATTCGTTGTTTTCTCAATGTCTTTTATTTGTTGTGCATCTGCTTCACTAAAATTTTTGTAAATTTTACGTATGGCAGGATAGTTCGTTTTATCGAATTTTTCTAATTGTGGTAAGGGTAGTTCGCACAGTGCAATAAAATATTCAATTTCTACCAGTACACGGTACTTTATTAATGCTGCCTCCGAAAAATAATCGGCAAGTTTTTCAGTAGTGTTGCGGTAGCGACCATCAATTGGAGAAATGGCCGAAAGTTTGGTTAATTCCATAGTATTTTCTTAAAAAGAGGAACGAAGATAAGAAAAATAGATGATTAGGGATAAAATGGAAACGATAAACCGGTAAAAAAACTCAACTAATTAATAAGTTTTTTTCTGTTCGCTTTTCTACAGAACATGCCCGAATCCATCGTTTAACAATGAATAAATAATTTGCAAATAATATCATTTTGACTTAGTAAAACAACTGTTTTAAAGAAGAAGCAAATAAGTTAGTAGTTAATAACAATTTGACCTTAATAAAAAACTTCTGATAATTAGTGTTGTTTGGTTTACTTAATTAAATTTGTTATGTTTTGAAAATTATGTAAAATGAAAATAAGATCACTCGTATTTTTTGTATTTATTTTTTTTGTGTCTCCGTCACTGACATTCAAATTAAATGCACAAGCAGTAGTCGCAAATTTTTCTGCAAGTTCTACACAAGGATGTGCCCCGCTTAGTGTTAATTTTACTGATCTTTCAACGGGTTCGCCAACTGCCTGGGCCTGGAGCTTCGGAAACGGAAATACTGCCGCAACTCAAAACCCTAGTGCTACCTACTTAACCCCCGGAACATACACTATAACCTTAACCGCTTCAAAACCTGGTTCTTCAAGTAATTTTTCAATTTCAATAACAGTATTTTCAAAACCTGTTGCAGATTTCACTAGCAATGTTACTACTACCACATGTATTGGCGACCTAGTAACATTTACCGATGCTTCAACTCCGGGAGGTGGAACATTAACAACCTGGAACTGGGATTTTGGCGATGGCTCAACTCAAATTACATCAAATGGAATTGGAACACACACATATTCAACAGCAGGAACTTACCCGGTAAGTCTATTGCTTTTCGATAACAATGGATGTTCCGGAAGCATCATAAAAAATATAATTGTATTGCCGGCACCGGCAGCTGCTTTCTCCGGCTCTCCTTTACATTCCTGTATAGCACCCTTAACTGTTACGTTTACAAATTCATCAGCATTTACAGGAACTGTAACCTATATCTGGGATTTTGGTGATGGAGGCTCCTCCACACTGGTAAGTCCTGCACATACATACAATTCCACAGGAACATATACTGTTACATTAGTTATAGTTCAGGGAGCATGTACCGATACAATCGTTAAAAATAATTATGTCGTTATTGAAGATATGCTTGCTGATTTTTCTGTAAGCAATGATTCTATTTGTTTAGGGCAATCCGTTACTTTTACTGATGTATCAACTCCTCTTTCTGTTTCCAGGACATGGGATTTTGGTGATGGTAGTACTTCTACAATAGCTAATCCATCTCATATTTATGCTGCTGCCGGCACATACACTGTTTCGTTACTGAATGCTACTGATCCTTTCTCCTGTTCTGATTCTGAAATAAAAGTTGGGTATATTACTGTATTTCCTATTGCTGTTGCAGCATTTACAGCAAATAACACAGCAGGTTGTGCTGTTCCTTTTACGGTTAATTTTACTGATAATTCTACAAATGCAACTACCTGGTCATGGAATTTTGGTGATGGAGCAACTTCTCTTCTTCAAAATCCATCTCATGTATATACCTTACCGGGCACTTACACCGTGACTTTAATTGCATCAAATGCGAATGGTTGTTCGAATACAATTATCAAAACAAATTATATTGTTATTTCTCTTCCTGTTGCAAACCTTACTGCAACGCCTCGTAACGGTTGTGTGCCCTTGACTGTGAATTTTACAAGTACAAGCACTTCCAGTATTGATCCAATTGCAAATTACAATTGGAATTTTGGCGATGGAACAATTATAAATACCGCAGTTTCTACAACATCTAATGTATATAATTTACCGGGTGTTTACACAGTTACTTTGATCATTACTACAACATCGGGTTGCTTGGATACGATTATTATGAACAATTATATTAGAACAGGAACTACTCCAACTGCCAATTTTAGTGTAGTTGATAGAAATCTCTGTCATGGTGCAATGGCAACGTTTACGGATCTATCAGTCGGGGCCGACTCTGCTTATTGGAAATTTGGCCTTCCTCCGGAACTTGCGGAAGGAACTTTTTCTACCCCTTCCGGTGCTGTGATGCCATACAATCCTGTAACATCCGTGTTTCCGGATACCGGCACTTTTTCTGTAATGCAAATAGTTTATTACAATGGCTGTCCGGATACCCTTATTCTTAATGATACCATACGAATACTGCCTCCTAAGCCACTGTTTAATTATAGATTGAACTGTTCAAATTATTATACCGTAACTTTTGCAGATACTTCATGGGGTGCAACTACCTGTGATTGGTATTTTGGCGATGGAAATAGTTTGCTGGCACAACCTCCATTAACTCCTTTTACACACACCTACTTAACAAGAGGAACATATACTGTTAATATGGTTGCACATAATTCAGTTGTAAATTGCCAGGATTCAATTACCCATACATTTACTATCGCTGAGCCACTTGCACAATTTACCACATTGCCTGTTAAAGGCTGTTATCCTTTACCCGTTTCCATCTCCAATACTTCGCAGGATGCAAGTGCTTTACTTTGGGATTTTGGCGATGGAACTGCTACTTCCAATTTAGTGAATCCTCCTGTTCATACATTTGCATTACCTGCAACCGATACGGTAGTGCTTATAATTACTGATGTGAATGGCTGTAAGGATACAACAACACAGCAAGTTGTTGTGCAAGGTCCTGTTCCATTATTTACTGCCGATACCTTAACAGGTTGTACTCCCTTACTTGTCACCTTTGCTGACACATCGATCTCGGATTCAACACTTACTAATTGGACATGGAATTTTGGTGATGGAACGGCTGTTCAAAATACAAACAATGATACCATCTCTCATACTTATTTTACACCGGGTTTATATACGGTAACAATGACTGTTACTGATATAAACTTATGTACAAAAACAATAGTTAAAACAAATTATATTCAACCAACCTTCCCTTCTCCTTCATTTACGCTTGACACCTTTGCCTGCAGAGGAGATCTGCTTACTTTCAATGCTACTGCAACCAGTGCAGTCGGGCCGGGAGTAATTTATTCCTGGAACTTTGGTGATGGAACTAATGGTAATGGATTGATAGTTACGCATTCCTATGCACTTGATAATTTATATGCTGTTACACTTACTGTTACTGATAAAAATGGTTGCGATTCTTCTTTAACGCAAACAGTTTTAATTCAAAAACCAGTAGCCGGATTTAAGGATACTGTTCTTTTGGAAGGTTGCGGTTTTGCGAATATACAATTTACGGATACTTCTGCTGGAACATCCATAAATTCATGGCAATGGAATTTTGGCGATGGAGGTTCTTCCACCTCACCTGATCCAACCCATACCTATACTGTTCCGGGAATGTACACGGTTAGCCTGATCGTAACAAATGCCGGTGGTTGTATTGATACCGTTTCTTTGGATAGTATCGTTATTGTTCCGGGTCCTTTTGGAACATTCTCATTTACACCAAATAGCGGTTGCCGGCCTCTTGAAGTTACCTTCACATCCTTCAGTGATAATTCAACAAGTTACATTTGGGATTTTGGTGATGGAACTGTTGTACCAACAACCGATACCACTATTACTCATATTTATACAAATGATATTGTGGCAACTCCAATTTTGCTGATGAGCAATACCCTTTCTGATAGCAGTACGTGCCAGCTGGCTGCTCCATCGGCAGGACAAATAAATGTATCTACTCTTATCAATGTAACTATTGATTCTTCGGTTGTTACCCTTGATCAGGATGAAGCATTTACCATATTATCTACAGTTGGAAATGTAACAGGTGTTGCTGTTTATTCCTGGTCACCGGCAGATGGGTTGAGTTGCACAACTTGTCAAACGCCTATCATTGTTGGAAATGGAAGCGGACAAACTGTTACCTATACTTTAACTGTAACCGATCCTACTTCCGGATCTTGTATTGGTGATGATATAATAAATATTATTTTCACGGTCTGCGAAAACGACATTTCAATTCCAAATGTATTTACACCCAATGGGGATGAAATAAATGATTATTTTGATATCAAAGGAACTTGCGAAAGCGATAGTTATTTATTCCGGATTTATGATAGATGGGGAATAAAAGTGTTTACGTCTGAATTTGGAAAACTTTCCTGGGATGGCCGCACAACAAGTGGAATGGAAGCTGTAGAAGGAGTTTATTATTATGTACTTCAGATGAATGATAAATTCCTTACAGGATTTCTTCAGTTGATCAGATAGTTACGGTTCACTCAAAAAGTTGCGCTCCGCATTTGTTGGAATCAATGATGCTTAATTTAAAAAAATGCTTGTTAGTTTGATGTGTGCGAGCTTTGAGCAAACGCGATGTCGAGAAGCAGTGAACTCGGTTTTTATTGAAGGTCTTGGTGCGAGCTTTAGCCGCGCACTTAGACATTCAAAAAAATGGAGAGAGGAGCGGAGGAATCGTTTGCTCTTGAATTTTTGTTTCCTTTTTGTTCAAGCAAAAAGAAAAAGAGGTGCAAAGAAAATAAGGATTTTGTGTTTAAGCATTTGCACCAGACACAATTAGAATTCTTTGAAAGCATCTACAATTTTTGTTTTCTTGGGGGTTAAGTGAACCATAATTAAAGCAAAGTCAAATATAAGACAGACCAATGAATTTTTGCTTTTCAAGGAGAGGGTTTGGCTGAGGTCTTTAAAAAACTGTTTAAAATTTGAATGTTTTTAAAACTCTATCCGATATCCGAAATAAGGAAACAAACCTAATTGATATTCGTTCTGCAGGCTTTGGGTATCCTTATTATAGGATTGTTGTAATATATTCTGTGTATCGAAAATATTCTCTACCACTACAAATAAACTTTGCGAAGTTTTTTTTCTATTGGTTTTAAAGGAAAGCTTTACATCAAAGCGCGAATAATCTTTTAGTTTTTTAGAAAACGCTTCCTTATCAATGTAAATAGCTGTGTTCGCCAGTTTGGATCTTTTCAGGTCAATGGGGGTATAGCGGTTTCCACCTGCCTGAGTATATTTTAAATCGAGGGATAATGCCCTGTTTTTATTTTTACCCAAAGTCAATTCATATCCTGCAAGGGTATTAAAAACATAGCCTCCGTTGTAACTCGTATTGTGTTCAACATTGTTGCTTCCCTTGTATTTGGAATCATAAACAGAAGCTGTCACTAAAAAATAATAATGTTTGCTGAAGAATTTTTCTATCGTAATTTCTAACCCATAGTTTTGTCCATTACCATTATTTACCAATGTATCAACCAGTGGGATTCCATCTAAAGCATTACCAACATTGATCATAGAAAAGGAAGAGTTCCAGTTTTTCTGAACAGGTACATTATAAACATATTGATAATACGATTCGAATTTGAAACGAAAATTTTTCGCGAAATTAAAGTCATAACTTAAAATGGCATGTTGACTTTTTGAAAGATCCAGATTTCGATTGCTTCTGTAATAGCTATTAGCAGAAGGAATGTACGTTTCGTAAAAATAATATATAGTAGGCTGCATCTGGCTGTGCATACCATATCCAATACTTAAACTTTGTTTTGGTGATAATTGAAAACGCATTCCCAGTCTTGGTTCCAGGGCTTGTGTTGTATTCAACAAAAAATTCTGGTAATGGATTCCGGTATTAATTGAAATTTTATTACTTGGCCGGAATTGCCAATGAACAAAGCTTTGTATTAATCCGGCATAAGAATTATTTACATTTAATTTATCGATGTATTTTCCATATTTCGTTGAATAAGTAAATTGTCGGGCATCAAAATAAAGTTCCTGATAAGTGATTCCGGTTTTAATTAAATGACGCGAATTCAGTTTAGCTGTGATGGTATAATTAGCAACATAATTTGCTTCTGTAGATAAATTTTTTGCAGTTAAAAATTTAGCCCTGTTGGTAGGAGATAGTGTATCAATGTATGCATCCAGATATGTTCCGGAAACGGAGAGCGAAAGTTTTCCTGAAACCTTCGTATTGAAAAAATAGATATTGGAAATTCCGCAGGCACCCATACTGCTTTTAAAGATCAGATCTTCACCTTTCGAGATATAGGACCAATCACTTGATTTATGCTCACTATCCAAAATGGATAATTTACTCATCCCTCCAATGCCCCATAATGTAAATACTCCCGCTTTTTGTGTGGGCACATTTACTTTAAAGGATAGGTCCTGGTATTGCGGACTGGCAGAAACACCAAAACGAATTCCCAATTTATTAAAAATTTCTAATGTGGAATACCTGTAATTTATCAGATACGAACTTCCCTGTTTTTTAGAGATGGGGCCTTCTGCGCCAAGCTCAACACCATTTACACCAAGCTGACCGGTGTATTCATTTCGTTCGTTGTTCCCGTTACGTAATTTCAGATCAAAAACAGCAGCTACTTTATTCCCATATTCTGCAGGAAAAGCGCCGGTTAAAAAATCGGAATTACCCAATACATTATTGTTCAACATGCTGATTGGTCCGCCTGTAGCGCCTTGTGCCGAAAAATGATTGGGATTCGGAATGTCAATTCCTTCCAGGCGCCACAATACGCCAAGCGGTGAATTACCGCGAACAATAATATCATTACGTGCATCATTGCCCGATGAAACACCTGCATAGTTGGCAACCATTTTACTAGGGTCGCCCCTGCTGCCTGCATATCTGCCGGTTTCTTCTGCCTGAAAATTACGGGAGCTAACCGTAACCAAATCGTTATTTGCTTTTGTTTTATCTGTTTCTGCAACAACTTCAACAGCAGCTGAGGTATATACTTTTTCCTGTAATTCAATTGTTAAAACAACTTCTTTCCCGGATGTAACAATGATGTTGCTTAACACCGCATCTTCATAACCTATGGAGGTAACTTTTAATGCCCGTCTCCCAACCGGAATTTTTTCTAACCGGAATTTTCCATCTACATCACTTGTTGAACCGATCAATGTATCACTGTTGAGCAAAATAATGTTCGCACCGAATAATATCGATTTTGAATCAGCATCAATTACTTTTCCACGAATGGTTTGTGTATAGGTTTGGGCATTCCCAAGAATGGAAATTAAAAAGAATAAAAATAGAAAGAAGTATTTTTTCACAATGCAAAAGTAATATTGTTATTGAAACTATTAAAAGAATATATATATGTTAAGCGGAGCGTCCCGCTCCGCTTTGTTTAACCGGCATCTTGCCGTATTAATTATAAATATTTTGATGAAATGTTTTACCAAAGGCGGGGTAACTTTGTTAGAAAGGTCAGAGCGGGACACTCTGACAAACTATTTTATCAGTTGGTCTTCGAAATGTTTTTATTATAAATTTTTCGTATAAAAATTATTAAAAAATAAAAGATAAATACAGTTACCGCATAAAGAACTTTATCAAATGTTAACGAGCCATTAAAAAGTTGGATAACTATAATTAGCCCAGTCACAATAGCAAATGTGCCTACCATCATAAATAATAAATCAACAATGTTTTTAAGCTTCATTTTTTGATCGTTTAATAATTTACTTTTTCAAAAACAAACGACTTTTTTGAAGGAATAAAACGGTAATATGAAATTTCATCTCTATTAAAAAATCTAGCAAGAGGTTGATCTTCTATTATACTTATATCCGTTATTAATTTGTGAGAAAAAATTCCATTAGCATAGTTTAATGAAATGTAATTATTTCCTGAATTGTATAGGACTCCTGTATTCTTATCATTTGAAGTTTGATATGAAAATTTATAATATCCTGCCTCTTTTCTTTTTAAAAGTGCTCCCAAAAGATCCTGTTCGTAAACCATTCCTTGAAAACCTGAATTTGCAGGCGTTTTTTTATCAAAATCTGATAGCTTATTATTTTTTACCCATTTTAGTGTTTCATATTTTGTTGAAACAGGTTTTAGTTCAGGATTGATCTCAAGAAAAGTAAAACCATACGTTTGATAACAAACAGACGATGAAGCACTCGTAGTAATTCCACCCGTTGCACTCTGAGACTGAGCTGTACCCGTTTTCGTGTAAATCCTCATATTCTCTCCTAGAAGTTCATAATTCCCTTTTTGATTTTTTGTTATTTTTTGAAAACGCATGAACTTTCTTTGCATCTCATCCTCATCTATGTTTGCAATTGTGAGTTGACTAAATTCAAAATTGCTTTTATGTATAATTTTACCTGCCTTATTCAAACTGAGAAAATAATACCCATGCATTTGTTCTAATTGTTCTCTTTTGGGAAGTGTTTTTATTTTTTCGTTATCATAATAATTTCCAGCTAAGAGTATAGAACCATTTGATTGATCAAAATATAAATCAGATAAGGCAAGTTTCAAGTCAGTATTATCAAGTTCAAGTTTGGTTACAAATAGAATCTTACCTTCCTTATAATTGATACTCAATAAATATTCTCCACTATTGTCTCCCCAATTGCTTATATATAAATAGACCCAATCATTATTTGAATAGAAATTATATGTTCTAACATTATCAAATTTCGATAAATCAATTTCCCATTTATGAGAATAGGATTGAAATAACTCATTATCATTTCTTTTATAACCAATTAATTTAGTCGGTTCTTTATACGCATTATTGTTTATGTTTGAGATGCCAAAACCTGTAGAAACTCTGTTTTTACGGAACAATTTCAGCATATTTTCTCCAATCTCTAAATCATATTCCCCATGCATATTATCTATTATACTATTAGGATAATACTTGTTTTGATCTTGCTTGGCATAATCTTCTTTAAGTATAGAGATTTCATTTTTTCCGTATTCATCAAACGATAAGAACTTCAAATTTTTATCTAATTTTAAGACTGCTCCTTTAGTGCCCAATAAGTTGTATGCAAAGCTAAATTTATACCCATAAAAATATGTTTGACATGAAGCCCCTTTCGCCTCTATAAGTTGCATAAAATTTTCTATTTCATTTAATTTTTTGTCATACTTTAGTACATGAAAATTATTTTCTTTTCCTTCTTTTGTAACCCCATATATCAAATAACCGTCTTCATTTTCTAAAATATTTGAATTGTTAACTTCGGAGGTTATTTTTTGCGCAAGTGAAAGGAATGAAAAAGTAAAATATACCAGGAGCAATAAGAGTGTTTTTTTCATGAAATAAAGTTTTAGGAAGGTGTAATTTGCTTTTTTTTACCGCAATCTACAAACTAAAACATATTCCTTCCAAACATTAAAAACTTAATCCATCATTATCATTAACTTTGAACTCTAAAATATTACAAATGAATTTTTTTGAACAGTTCGGTATAGCAATTAAAGCATATATAAAAGCAATTTCATTTGTTTTTAATAATGGCTTGTGGATCTATTTTTTATATCCATTTATTATTTCTCTTTTACTATTTTTTGGCGGATTTGCGTTGGTTCACCAGTTCTCCGATTTTGTCAGAAGCTGGTTGATGGGTATTGTTGATCCATACATGGCGAGTTCTTCATGGCTGAGTTATCTTACAAATGCTTTGAGTTTTATAGTGAACATTTTATTTGCAATTATTTTTTATTTTTTTTATTCTGCAATTGTAAAATATATCGTTTTGATAGTGATGTCGCCAGTAATGGCTCTGCTTTCTGAAAAAGCGGAAGAAATAATTACCGGTAAAAAATATAAATTTAATTTCTCTCAATTGTTAAAGGATGTTTTAAGAGGCATTTCCATAGCTATTCGAAATATGCTTATTGAATTAAGTATCATTTTGATTTGCTTTATTTTAGTTTGGATCCCTGTCATCGGTTGGTTGAGTCCAGTTTTTTTATTCATAGTTTCCTATTACTTTTACGGCTTTTCTATGATTGATTATACCAGTGAAAGACGCAAATTGAATGTATCGCAAAGTGTTGCCTACATTCGAAAAAATAAAGGATTGGCTATTGGAAATGGTTTTGTTTTTGCTTTACTTTTTGCCTTTCCAATCATTGGAGCAATAGCAGTAGCGGTGCTTGCCCCTGTTGCAGCAACTATTGCAGTGTTGGAGATAGAAAAATGAGTAAAGATTTAGGAAGTTTAAATGAAGGAGCAGGGTGTCAGGTGGGGTTGTGGTCATGACTTTTTCGAAGGGAGGGAAGAAGATTGAAATCCGGAAAAACAAGAAAAAATTAGATGCTATTGTTATAGAATGTGTTTATGGAAAAAATTAAAATATCAGTAGTATCCTATTTGAATTCAAAACCATTTATTTATGGTTTACAACATGCTGAGATCTTAAATGAAATTGATCTTCAATTGGATATTCCATCCGTTTGTGCTCAAAAACTATTGGATGGAAAAGTGGATATAGGTTTAATTCCTGTTGCGGTAATTCCGAAATTAAAGGAACATTACATCATCAGCGATTATTGTATTGGTGCAGTCGGAAAAGTCGCATCCGTTATGTTATATAGCAATGTTCCTTTACAGGAGATCAAAACGGTTTTGTTGGATTATCAGTCGCGCACTTCGGTAGCATTGGTAAAAGTATTGGCCAAAAATTTCTGGAAAATTGATCCGGAATGGATCCCGACTACAACTGATTATGAAAATAATGTTTCCGGAACTACTGCTGCCGTAATTATTGGTGACAGAACATTCGGAATGGAAAACAAATATGCTTATTCTTTTGATCTGGCCGAAGAGTGGCAAAAATTCACCCAATTACCTTTTGTCTTCGCTTGCTGGGTTTCTACTAAAAAATTAACGGAACAATTTCTTTATGATTTTAACCGGGCTTTAAAACATGGTCTTGAAAATCGCCCCTTGTTAATCAATGAATTAGAGGCAAGTGGAAAATATAAAACGAATGTTGATGAATATTTAAATAAAAGCCTGAGTTATGAGTATGATGCTGCTAAAAGACAAGCTTTAGCTTTATTTTTGAACTATCTGGTAAAAGTTTAGAAATAATATTCTGTATTTTGGTTTTAATCAATATATTTGTTTCTATTCAAAAAATGAAGAATGAGATATTGAATGTGACAAAAAAATTATCTACACATGAAAAAAATTATGACTATTTCCTTGTTGATTTTCTTTTCCATGGGAAATTTGCCGGCTCAAAAGAATATACTTGAAAAAAGTGAGGATCAGGTGAAAATGTTTAATGCGCAGCAACGTTTTTTTGCCGGAGATTTCCAGGGGGCATTAAATATCTACAGCGATGTATTAAAAGGAAAACCGAATGATGCAAGTCTTACATTTCATATTGCCGAATGTTATTTTGAATTGGGACAATATGAGCAAGCACTCGAAAATGCCGAGAAAGCAAGATCCATTGATCCAAAAGCAAATGAAAATATTCCATTATTATTAGGAAAACTATACCAGCGAAATGTAAAATTTGAAGAAGCACTTACTGAATTTGCAAACTATAAAATAGTAGTTGCCGCAGATGCAAAAAAGATAAAAGAAAGCGATGTTGATTATTATATTGCACAGGTTAATACTGCTAAAGATATGATGACAAAACCTGTAGATGTTAAGATTGATAATATGGGTGATCTGATCAATTCAGAATATGATGATAAGGGGCCATCCATTACAGCCGATGGCAAAATGCTGATCTTCAATTCCAGACGACCGGGTAAGTCAACAAAATTGGATTTGGAAGGCGATAAAAAATATTTTGAAGACATTTATGTTTCACGATGGGACAGTGTTAATAAGCTATGGAGTACTGCAGAATTAATTACTGGCTCAATCAATACAGAAGGACATGATGCATGTACCAGTATTTCTCCGGATGGCAAACAAATTTTTATTTATAAAAATGATATCGAAAGTGAATCACGCGGAGGGGATATTTATTTTTCCCGTTTAGGTTCTTCCGGAAAATGGGGCGCTCCTCAGTCAATGGGAAAACCTATAAATACTACCTATTGGGAAGGTGGGGCCTGTATCTCTCCGGATGGAAAAACCCTTTATTTTGTAAGCGAACGTCCGGGTGGTATTGGGCATAGTGATATTTACATGGTGAACAAAAAAAGTCGTACAGAGTGGGATGTGCCTGTAAACATTGGAGATGTTGTAAATACAACAGAGGATGAAGGAGGGATATTTTTAGCACCTGATGGAAAATCTTTATTTTTTAGTTCAAAGGGTCACAACAGCATGGGTGGGTACGATATTTTTAAAACTGTTTTTGATAAAGGGCTGTGGTCAACACCTCAAAATTTAGGTTATCCAATTAATAGCATTAATAATGATGTTAGTTTTACCATATCCATTGATGCGCAAACCGGTTACTTTTCAAGCGATAGAAAAGGTGGTTTAGGGGAGCGTGATATTTATAAAGTGGATCTTACTAATTATCCTGTTCTTGAAAAAGAAATGAAACTTAAGGTTGTAAACCTGGGGCCGGCTATGGCTATTTTAAGAGGTGATATATTTAATGCCACAGATGGTAATGCCATGGAAGCTGAACTTTTCATATATGATGCGGAGGGAAAACAAGTCGGTAACACTTCTTCCAATTCCGGAAGTGGAGAATATTTTATTACCCTTGAAGCAAATAAAACCTACCAGGTAAAAATTAATATGCCGGGTTACAAACCAATTGATGAAAAAGTGGAAGTAAAAGCAGCCAAAGAAGGTGCTACTACTGTTGTAAAACACTACTTGTTATATAAAGAGAAGTAAAAAATTTTATTATATTGAAAAGTCCCTTCATTTTATTAATGGAGGGATTTTTTATGCTCCTGTTTAATCAATAGAATTCCTCGAAGCTTTGATGGTGTAAAGTGTTTGCCGCAGATTTGCAGATTATGTTTTTGTATTTGAAATTACATTATACAATTACCGAATGTATTTTGATCCAAATACAATACCATTAGCTTATATAAAATATACCAATTATTTCCCTCTCTTTCGGAGAGGGACTAAGGGTGAGGTCAGAAAAAAAAACTGTTTTATATAAGCTATTGATATTACCACATAGGAACATAGATTTTAACGCTCTTATGACAAATATCATAAAAATAAATGCGCATAAAAGTTGTTGATAATCAGTCGATTAAATCATTTTCGTTATTTTGAGTAATTCTAAATAGGTTTGATGACATTTTCATGACATTAACCTCCTAATAACATAGGAAATTTGAGGAAAGAAAAATAAAAGTTGTGATTAGAACAAAAATTATAGCATTTACCCACAAAACTACTGACTTAAATGAGATCGGAAAATTGCACATTGACGAAGCTCAATTGCAGGAACGCTTAGATCATTTGAAAATAACATCAGTAGTGGATGAATTACAATATCTTTCTACCTGTAACCGTGTTGAATTTATGCTTTCCTATAATGGAAACATCGATAAAAAATTTCTAAAATTGTTTTTCGGAGCATTTGATTCTAAATGGAAAGAAGCTGATATAAATTGGGCAATTAACAATGCACAGGTTTTTGAAGGCGAAGAGGCGTTGCGTCATTTGTTTAATGTAGCATCTTCAATCGATTCATTGGTTGTTGGTGAAAGAGAAATAATTACACAAGTTCGTAATGCATATGAAAAATGTTCGAACTTAAATCTTACAGGTGATTTGATCCGTTTGGCAATCAAGAGAACAATTGAAGTTGCCAAAGACGTTTATACGCATACCAACATTGCTCGCAATCCCGTTTCCGTTGTCTCATTGGCTTACCGTAAGTTACGTGCATTGAATGTAAAACAAGATGCACGTTTCCTGATCATCGGTTCAGGTGTTACGAATACAACCATGGCGAAATATTTGAAAAAACATGAGTTTGCTAACTTCTCTGTTTTTAACCGCACCTTGGAAAATGCACAAAAATTAGCTGAAGAATTAAAAGGGAAAGCATATCCTCTGTCGGAACTAAAAAACTTTAAACTAGGTTTTGATATTATTGTTACGTGTACTGGTGCTGCTGAAAGTATTATTACTCCTGAAATTTACAAGAGTTTGGTTGGAGACGACAGATCTAAAAAAATTGTAATTGATCTTGCAATTCCGAATGACCTTGATGCAGAAATTTTAAAGAATTACGATGTTAATTTAATTGCAATAAATAATTTACAGGAAGTTGCAAAAGAAAATTTGTTGGCTCGTGAACAGGAAATGCAAGCTTGCAATGCGATCATCGAACGGAATATTGAAGAGTTCAAGCAGATCATCAAAACACGTAAGGTGGAGTTAGCAATGAGCGAAGTGCCAAAGAAAATGAAAGCAATTCGTGAAACAGCAAACGAAGTTTTTGCAAAGGAATTAGAAAGTCTGGATGTTCAATCAAAAGAAACATTGGATAAAATTCTTTCCTACATGGAAAAAAAATACATCAGCGTTCCGATGAAAATAGCAAAAGAAATTTTGATAGAGGACGCTAAAACAAAATAAAATGTGAGCCCGAAAGGGCTTTTATTTTATAAATAAAAAAATTGGAACGCAGATTTATTAAGAGCGTTAAGATTAAAAAATGATAAAATAAATTTATATTACATTGAATCATAAATCACGCGTTACAAAAAAAATCTAATTTTATCTTAATAATCATAAAGAAGGACTTTTGTTTTATAAATAAAAAAGTTGGAACACAGATTTAGCAAGATCGTTATGATTTAAAATAATAAATTAAATTTGCGTTACATAAAATCATAAATCACCCAGTACAATCATAAAATCTTAGTTTATCATAATAATCATAAAGATCCGCGTTCCCATATTTGGAATGACATAAACAAATGGAGAGAAAAATAATCATAGGAAGCAGAGGAAGCGATCTTGCTTTATGGCAAGCAAATCATATTTTACGTAAGGTTCAGAAACTTGGACTAACAGCAGAATTAAAAATTATCACCACACAAGGTGATGCCATTCAGGATCTCAGTTTTGATAAACTCGAAGGAAAAGGTTTCTTTACCAAGGAAATTGAAGATGCCTTATTAAAAAAAGAAATTGATCTTGCGGTTCATTCACACAAGGATCTGCCAACCACATCACCTGAAGGATTAAAGATAGCAGCTGTTTCGGAGCGGGAAGATGCTGCTGAACTTGTTTTGATCCTTAAAGAAAGTGTGGACAATGGTCAAAAATTTGCATTCAAAAAAAATGCAATTGTTGGTACATCCTCTGCGCGCAGAAAATCACAATTACTGGCTTTTCGTAATGATATAAAAATTGAAGACTTACGCGGAAATGTTCCTACACGAATTCAAAAATTGCGGGATAAAAAATACGATGCCATCATGTTGGCTGCTGCAGGTGTAGAACGGTTGCATATTGATCTGAGCGAATTTAAGGTTCTGCGATTGGATCCAAAAGAATTTATTCCTGCCCCCGCACAAGGTGTTTTAGGTTTGCAGATTAGGGAGGATGATCATGAATTATTTGAATACATCAATAAATTAAATTCCGAAAAAGTAGAAGATATTATTGGTGTGGAACGTAAGGTCTTGAATTTATTTGATGGTGGCTGTCAATTACCATTAGGTGTTTATTGCATAAAAGAAGATAATAAATTTAAAGTGTGGACATCAAAAGCCGATGCCTGGAATACAATGCCAAAACGTTTGTATTTCGAGTCGTTTACCGATGAAGGATTGGCAGAAAAAATTGTAAATGCCTTAAACACTATAAAAGGAAAATCTGTTTTAATAACCCGTGACCTGAAAGAGGACTCCTTCTTTAAAAAAGTGCTGGAAGGTAACGGATACAAGGTACAAGGTGTTTCGTTCATCGAAACAAAAAAAGTAAACATTTCCAGCATACCACATACTGATTGGATATTTTTTGCAAGCTCCAATGCAGTGGAACATTTCTTCGGACAGAATCCCGAATTAAAACCAAAAACAAAATTTGGGGCAATTGGAAAATCAACGGAACTGGAATTAAAAAAACACAACCGGAATGCTGCATTCGTTGGTTCTATCAATGATACAAAAGTGGTCGGAAAAAAATTCGCAAAAGCTGTTGGAGAAGAAACTGTTTTATTTCCCCAGGCAAAAGGTGGATTACGAACCGTTCAACAGCAGTTTACTGATGACGCGAAATTAATTGATCTGGTTGTTTACGAAACAGTAAAAAAAGAAAATACAAAACTACCGGAAGTTGAAATACTCGTATTTACAAGCCCATCAAACGTGGTTTCTTATTTTGCCCAAAGGGCTCCTAACGGAGAAAAAGGAAAAATTACTGCTGATCAAAAAGTAATAGCAATCGGTAAATCAACAGAAAAAAAATTGAAAGAGTTAGGAGTAGAAAACTGTTTGCTACCTGCTTCATTTGATGAAGTAGGATTAGCGGAAGCGGTTTTCGGAATTAGCTAATGAAAAGGTGGGAACGCAGATTAGTTAGGATTTTTAAGATTAAAAATGATTAAATAGTTTTTTTTTAATCATAAAACATCATAGTAAATAGTTAAAATCTTGTTTTATCATAACCATCATAAAAATCTGCGTTCCAATAAAAAGTATAAAAATCAATGTTCAATAATATGATACAACGTCCCCGTAGATTAAGAAAAAATACAATCGTTCGTGAAATGATTGCCGAAACACGTCTTTCGAAAGACATGTTTATTTATCCCTACTTTGTAGTAGATGGAAAAAATATTGTTCATCCAATTGATGCAATGCCGGGAATCAATCATTATTCAGTGGATGAATTAGTGAAGGATGTTGAAAAGGGATTGAAAGTGGGCATCAATAAAATATTATTATTTGGTGTGGGGGAACAAAAAACGGTGGATGCAAGTTCTTCGTTCAGTAACAATTCTATTGTTGTAAAAGCTGTAAGAGCTTTGAAAGAAAAATTTGGAGAAAGTGTTTATGTGATCACAGATGTGTGTGTATGTGCCTATACAACACATGGTCATTGCGGAATATTACATGATGATTATGTTCACAATGACTCCTCAGTGGAGGTGCTGGCAAAAATGGCCTTGGCTCATGCTCAGGCAGGTGCTGATATGGTCGCCCCAAGTGACATGATGGATGGCAGAATTGCAGCAATGCGCACATTGCTTGATAAAAATAATTTTGAGAATGTTGCCATCATGTCTTATTCTATTAAGTATGCATCAGCCTATTATGGACCTTTCCGCGAAGCAGCCGACTCTGCACCACAAAAAGGCGATCGGAAATCCTATCAGATGGATTACAGAAATGGAAATGAATCAATGGTGGAAGGAATGTTGGATGAAGCAGAAGGTGCAGATATTTTAATGGTAAAACCTGCATTGGCATATATGGATGTGATCTTTAATTTAAGACAAAATACCCTTCTGCCAATAGCATGTTATAATGTTTCCGGTGAATATTCAATGGTGAAGGCAGCAGCGAAAAATGGTTGGATCGATGAGCAAAAAATTGTGATGGAAAATATGTATGCTTTCGCAAGAGCAGGTGCTAATCTCATTATTACCTATCATACAAAGGATATTTTAGAAAAAGGCTGGTTGTAATTGGTTGATTAGTTAAATAGTTGATTGGTTGATTTGGTAAGGGGGATTTGAAAATTGTTTTTGTTTTTTAAATTTGTTTAGGAAAACGTCTGTTTATTTTTATGGACGTTTTTTTTGTTAATAATCCATTTCAAATCGCATACTATTTTCGGTTATTTTTATAAATTCAATTTAACCACATTTGACATAGGAAAAAGATAAAAACAAAGACAAATTAATTTTGCACATAGTATTTCTATGAATAAAGCAAGGCGTCTATGGAATAAACTTAAACACTATGTTTCTATGTGGTTAAAAATTAGTTGACAGTCATTAAAATTTATTTCAACCGCATGTCCGAAACACCAAAAAAACTTTTTTTACTTGATGCCTTTGCATTAATTTATCGTGCTTATTTTGCCTTTGCTAACAATCATCGCATCAACTCAAAGGGCTTAAATACTTCTGCCATTCTGGGTTTTACAAACACTTTGTTGGAAGTTCTTAAAAAAGAAAAACCTTCGCATATCGCTGTTGTATTCGATACTTCTGAACCTACTGTTCGTCATATTGAGTTTGCCGAATACAAAGCACATCGGGAAGCAATGCCCGAAGATCTTTCTTTGTCCATCCCATATATCATAAAGGTGATTGAAGGATTTAATATTCCAGTACTTTATTCAAATGGGTTTGAAGCGGATGATGTGATCGGAACTCTTGCGAAAAAAGCGGAAGCAAAAGGTTTTATCACCTATATGATGACGCCTGATAAGGATTACGGGCAATTAGTCTCTGATAAAATTTTTATTTACAAACCTGCCCGCATGGGAAATGGTGCAGAAATAATGGGGGTAAATGAAGTTTGTAAAAAATGGGATATAAAAAATGTAGATCAGTTAATTGATATTTTGGGTTTGATGGGCGATAAGGTGGATAATATTCCGGGTATTCCGGGAGTAGGCGAAAAAACAGCCATTCAGCTGGTCAAGGATTTTGGTACCATTGAAAATTTATTGCAAAATACCGATCAATTAAAAGGTAAATTAAAAGAGAAAGTGGAGCAAAATAAGGATAAGGCCATTCAATCAAAATGGTTGGCAACAATCATTTGTGATGTTCCAATTGAGCTGGATGAAAAAGCGTTGGAAATAGAAGAGCCCAACAGAGATGCATTGAAGGAATTGTTTCTGGAATTAGAATTCAGAAGATTAGCTGAGCAGATGGGAATGGCAAACCTCACCCCAACCCTCTCCGAAGGAGAGGGAGTTGTATTAGTTGAAAAAACAAAAGCACAAGCGAAAAAAATAAGCACAAATCCCAACCAAATAGACCTGTTTGGTGTTGAAGAAGAAATTGCCGAACAAGATAGCCCCGACAACTCCCCTCTCCTTCTTTCAAGGAGCGAGGCCGGGGAAGGGGTTCTTTCGGAAACTAATAGAGCCACTATTTCAACAACTCCACACACCTATTTCCTGATTGATACCAAAGAAAAACTTGAACAATTAATTTCAGATCTTAACAATCAATCTGTTTTTTGTTTTGACACTGAAACAACCGGATTAGATGTTCAAACTGCTGAACTGGTTGGAATGTCTTTTGCATTCACCATTTCAGAAGCGTATTACATACCTGTTCCTGAAAATCAGGAAGAAGCACAACAACTGGTTAATGAATTCAAATTCGTTTTTGAAAATGAAAATAGTACCAAAATTGGACAAAATATTAAATATGATCTGTCGATTTTAAAGAGATATGGAATAGAAATAAAGGGAAAATTATTTGATACCATGGTGGCGCATTTCCTTATTCAGCCGGAGATGCGACATGGGATGAATGTGCTTGCCGAAACGTATTTGAATTATTCTCCTGTTTCAATTGAAACATTGATCGGTAAAAAAGGCAAAGGGCAATTAAATATGCGTGCTGTTCCAATCGAAGAAATAAAAGAATATGCAGCGGAAGATGCAGATATTACTCTTCAGCTTAAAAATGTATTTGAGCCATTGCTTATTGAAACACATACAAAAAAATTATTTGAGGAAATTGAAATTCCACTTATCCCTGTATTGGCTGATATGGAAGCCGAAGGTATTGCACTGGATAAAAATGCTTTGCAGGACTTAGCACTTGAATTAGAAAAAGATATTCTGGTGGTGGAAAATGAAATCCAAGCTATGGCAGGTACACCATTTAATGTTTCATCACCAAAACAAGTAGGAGATATTTTATTTGAAGTACTACGAATAGTTGAAAAACCAAAGAAGACAAAAACAGGACAGTATGCAACAGGCGAAGATGTATTGTCAAAATTAGTTGGCAAACATGCAATTGTTGGAAGAATATTGGACTATCGCGAACTCGTAAAATTAAAAAATACCTACGTAGATACATTGCCATTATTGGTGAATCCACGTACAGGTAGAATTCATACTTCATATAATCAGGTGGTGGCGGTTACCGGCAGATTGAGTTCTGATAATCCTAATTTGCAGAACATTCCTATTCGGACCGAGCGTGGAAGAGAAATTCGAAAAGCATTTGTTGCGCGAAACGAAAATTACATGTTGCTTTCTGCCGATTACTCCCAGATTGAATTACGGATAATAGCCGAATTAAGTAAAGATGAAGGAATGATCGAAGCATTTCAAACGGGATTAGATATTCACAAAGCCACAGCAGCAAAGGTTTATAACGTTCCCTTAGAAGAAGTAACATCTGACATGCGAAGAAATGCGAAAATGGTAAACTTCGGGATCATCTATGGAATATCAGCTTTCGGACTTTCTGAGCGATTGAACATTCCACGTAAAGAAGCAGCGGCTATCATCGAAAATTATTTTGAAAAATATCCACGTATAAAAGCATATATGGATGAAAGTATTGAAATTGCCCGTGAAAAAGGATATGTAGAAACGATTATGGGACGCAGAAGATACTTACGTGATATCAATTCTAACAATCATACTATTCGAAGTTTCGCAGAACGTAACGCTATTAATTCCCCCATACAGGGAAGTGCAGCCGACATGCTTAAAATTGCAATGATACAAATTCATCAGGACCTGAAATCAAAAAAATTGAAATCAAAAATGTTGTTGCAGGTGCATGACGAATTAGTTTTTGATGTGTTGAAAGAAGAGTTGGAAGAAGTAAAAATTATTGTAGAAAGCAGAATGAGAAATGCAATTTCAACATTAAGTGTACCGATGGAAGTTGGAATAGGAGTGGGACATAACTGGCTGGAAGCACATTAATTTTTCCTTAAGATCATTGTTAAAAATAAAGGAAATAAAATTTTTATAGTATGACAGACAAAATCGAAAACATATTATTTGATCTGGATGGAACATTAACAAATCCCAAAGAAGGAATTGTTAACTCAATTTTATATGCGCTGAATAAAATGGGCATTGAGGAAAATTCACCTCACGAGCTGGATTCCTTTATTGGACCGCCACTTAGAGAGTCTTTTCAAATGCGTTATAATCTTTCTGATAAAGCTTCTGAGGAAATTGTGGTTGCGTATCGTGAATATTTTTCAACAAAGGGACTTTATGAAAATAAACTTTACGATGGTATCACTGAGCTTTTAGAATCATTGCATGCTCAAAAATATAAATTGTTTGTGGCAACTTCAAAACCTACTGTTTATTCAGAGCAAATTCTGGAGCATTTTAAACTCAAAAAATATTTTACAGAAATCATTGGTAGCAATGTTGATAATACGCGAACAGATAAAACAGAAATAATTGCACTTGTGGTTTCTTCACATGCTTTACAAGCAAGTAAATCAATTATGGTTGGCGATACGAAATTTGATATGATAGGAGCAAAAAATAATGCAATTAAAACAATAGGCGTAACCTATGGTTATGGTTCTTTTGAAGAACTTTCTTTCCATCAACCGGACTTTATTGTTAATACTTGTGGGGAAATAAAATCAATAATTAACAGAGGATCTTAACAGTTTAAATTTTGTCCAGATTTTTATTTTTCATTTCGAGTATTCCATAGTGAAACAGATATATCGAGAAATCTTTTTGCTCGTTTGTAAAGCAGGAGCAAAAAATAAAGATTTCTCTATGAGTTTATTCAGATCAAATTCGATTGTTCGGAATGACATTTTTAAATACTGTTAAATTATTTTAAGAAATTTAAGTTTCTCCCGACAAAATCTACCTTCTCCTCTTTAAAATTAATTATATTTGTTTAGATCAATAACAATTTCAGTTCAGTAAAAAAATTGATGAGAGTACTACTAATTTTGTTTGTGTTATTTAGTAATGGGTTGCTCATCGCGCAACCTTCCGATTTACTTAACAAATTAAATGCTGCCCAAACGGACACTGCTATAATTAATGTATTAAACGAATTAACCGATTATTATATCGGACAAAAAAACGATTCTGCAAATTATTATAACCAAAGATCTTTAACTATCTCTACACAGAAAAAAATTGAGAAATACAATTTTGAAGGGTATTACCTGCAAGCCAGGCTGAAGAAAATTAACAAACAATTCGATGAGGCTTTGTCTATTGCTTTAAAAGCAATAGAAATTGCAAAGATCAATAACAATACAATAGACCATGCAAGAGCACTTATATTGTCAGGGAATATTTTCGAATCGAAAAGTGCTGTAAAGCAAGGAGTAGAAAAATATTTAGAAGCATTTGAGCTGAGCAAATCCCGGCAGAATAAAAAAGGAATGTTGCTGGCAAATATTGCTTTGGGTCTGAGCTTTAAAAAACATGATGAATTAACCAATGCTTTAAAATATTTTTTAGAGGCAATGAAATTAGCGGAAGAGATCCCTGATTCTTCTGCAATATTTACATGTTGCATAAATCTGGGTACCCTTTATGAAAATACGAACGATGATGTTAAGGCTCTCCAGTTTTATCACAAAGCCTCGGTAATAAATCAAAGGGACAATGATGAAAATGGCCAAGCAATCTGTTTCTTTAAAATTGGCCGCATGTATCTGCAAATGAATAAAATTGACAGCGCTAAAATTTTTCTTCAAAAAACTCTGGAAATACATTTAAAAAGAAATGATGAAATTGGTTTAATATTCGATTATTCCTTTATGGCCTCCTCCTTTAACCATGAAAAAAATTTCGCGAAGGCGGATGAAAATTGGAACAAAGCATTGGCCCTGTCATTTAAACACAACGACTCCATTCGCATAAATATGGTTTATTCATATATGGCTACCGGACAAGTGGATAGAAAAAATGATAAGAAAGCGCTGGAGTATTATGAGAAAAGTTTGCAATATATATGTTCTACCGTGCAAAAAGAGACAATAGCTGCTGTTTATGAAAAGATGGCTACCATTTCAAATAGATTGGGTTTATACAAACAGGCATATGATTATCATGTGTTGTATAAGATTTGGGCAGATTCTTCGAATAATGTGAATGACACTAAAAAACAGACAGAGCTGAAACTTGCTTTTGAATTTAATCAGGTTCAGGAAAAAATTGCTGCCGAATCGGAAGCTAAAGAATTGAAAAATAAAACAGAGATGGAAAAACAGCGGATGCAACGTAACTTTTTATTTTTGGGTTTGGGCTTAATTAGTTTATTGCTTGTTGTAGCTTTCAGAAGTTTTAAGATGAAACAAAAAGCCAACTTCATTTTGCAGGATCAAAAACAAGAGATTGAGCATCAGAAAAAATTAGTTGATGAAAAGAATCGTGAAATAAGTGATAGTATAAATTATGCGCTGCGTATTCAGACAGCAAGCTTGCCGGAGAAAAAGGAATTATCATTTTGCTTTCCTGAATATTCCTTGTTTTTTAAACCAAAAGATATTGTCAGTGGAGATTTTTATTGGGCTGCCGGAGACGAAAATAAAGTGTTGATCGCAATTGCAGATTGCACCGGACATGGTGTTCCGGGGGCAATAACAAGTATGATGGGGAGTATGATTTTAAATGAAATTTATTATGTTAAAAAAATAATTCAACCCAATGAAGTACTTTCTGAATTGAACCGATTGGTTAAGTTGACATTGCGTCAGGAAGCAGATTCCTTATCAAAAGATGGAATGGATATCGCATTTTGTCAGTGGGAGAAAAAAACAAATACGCTCTTGTATTCAGGAGCAAACCGTCCGCTTTATATTTTACGCGGGAACGAATTGATCGAATATAAACCAACAAAAGTATCTGTTGGTGGTTATGTGCCAATGGAGCAGCAATATGAATTACATGAGATAATTCTTAGTAGTGGTGATACGGTTATTCTTTCCAGTGATGGTTATGTGGATCAGTTTGGGGGACAGCATGAGAAAAAATATACAAGCAAAGCTTTCAAACGTTTACTTAAAGAAATTGCTCATTTAGATATTTCTGAACAGGGAAAAATGATTGAACAGAATTTTAATAATTGGAAAAGCGGTTTTGATCAAACAGATGATGTATTGATCTTTATGTGGAAAGTATAGAAAGCATCCCTTCGCATAATTATAATTATTTAAAGAAAGTATTTATTCCTAATTTAAAACCGATAGTTGCCATCGGATAATCTTGATCTAAATGGTAAGACCCCGTTGGATAACCATAGTTAATCTTCAAAATTGTATAATCTCTTATCCTCCTACGATAACCTAATGAAGCGAATGTTTCCAGATTTAATAGGGATTGAGGTTTTGTTAACTGAAAGCCAATTAATAGATCCCATCCATATACTTTTGCCTTTTCTGAAATAAAAGAAATAATAGGCCAATAACCACCATCCCTATTTTCATACAAATGGTTGTTATAGCTTAATGTTTTATATAATAACTGCACAGAAAGTGATAGTCTTCGCCTTTCCATAAGGAAATATTTATAATTTATCCGAAAGGTTGTTCCTTTATAAACACATCCAGGCCAACGTTCTTGTTGGTTTGCTAAAACATTCACTCCAACAATTGCACTCGGATATTGATTACCTAAGCTAAATCCAAATGAATGTCTGTACTTATAACAGTAATCAAAATCTATTCTCTCCTCATAAAGAATCAATGGAAACAAACTCGTAGAAATACTTAAACGATGTTTTTTAGAATTTCGAGTTTCAATACGTGAAGGAGCAGGTTTCTTTTTTTCTGTTGGTTCTGTAAAAGAAGGCTCTTCTTGTTTTTTTGTAATTATTTTTTCTTCCGCTGTATTGAATAATTCTTTTATTCCATTGCTGTAAGTAATAGAGGAGATCTCTGATTTTGATATGGTCAAAGAACCTCTCTCTTGTGAGTTGTAAAGTGAATAGTTTATTTCAGTTGGCGATATTTCCAGAACTTTTGCAATAATTAGTGTTCTGTCGAGCTTAACAATGGTGTCTTGCGAAAATAAATTAAAAGTAAAAAAGCAGAGTGATATAAACGCAATTTTCGTCTTCATTATTGAAGCAGATTTGTCTTGCTAATATAGAAAAAAATAAAACGTAAGCGCTTTTATTCTATTCTCTATTTTTAATAAGTAGTTGACAAGCCTTGCTTAATTAGCTTTAGAATTTATTTACTTTTCTTCCTTAAACCAACCGCTATACATGATATAATTATCTGCAATACGATTTATTTCACCATGTATTAATTCCTGATTGATGTCTTTTACTTTTTTTGCAGGAACACCTGCATAAATTACCCCGGATTCAACTTTCGTGTTTTCAAGTAATACAGCACCTGCGGCAATAATAGTGTTGCTGCCTATTTCACAATTATCCATCACAATGGCTCCCATACCAATCAATACATTGTCGTGTATGGTGCAGCCATGCACCAAAGCATTGTGTCCGATAGAAACATTATTACCGATAGTAGTTTTTGTTTTTTGATAGGTACAATGTATTACAGCACCATCCTGCACATTCACTTTGTTTCCCATCCGGATGGAATTTACATCACCACGAATCACTGTATTAAACCATACACTACATTGGTTTCCCATAATTACATCACCAACAACAGTTGCGTTTTCAGCTAAATAACAATCATCACCAAATACAGGATGAATGCCTTTAACAGATTTTATTAAAGCCATAAAATTTAGAATTTTAAATGTTTTGTGTAAACGCTTTGCGTTAAAAATAAAAAAACAGCCACGTATTCAAGATTTTAAAACTTAAGCGTTTTAAGAAATAGAATATTTTTTAAAATTTAATCTGTGAATCTGTGGCTGGTCAAAAGCTATGTGGTGGAGGTAAAAAACCGGAATCGATTTTTATTCCATTTTCCCTTCATTTTCTTTTTTGCAGCAATCATCCAGCTTTTTGTATGCTTTCGGATTTGCTTTTACAGCATCTGCATCATAACCGGCATTTGAAATTGCTAACCTGATTTTATCAGGATTGGTAATAGCCGCATCATAAGTAACAGTTACCACTTTTGTTGGAACATCTAATGATGATTTTGAAACACCTTTTTCAGCAGTTATGGCTTTATCAATTGTTTTTTTACACATTTTACATACCGAAGAAGTTGTAATTTTAATTTCAGAAGACGTTTGTGCTTTAACAGTTATGTTAAAAAAAACAAGAACAGCTACAATACTAGATAATGTTAATTTTTTCATTTTTATTTTTTATTTTTTAATAATTGAATAAATCCATTGGTACTATAATCTTTTGTGGTTTGAGATACTGCTTTTAAAATAAAATAATAAGTACCCTCGCTTAATTCAATTCCGGCAGTGCTGCGTCCATCCCAGGTTACATTTGCTGACTCGGCTTCAAATACTTTTACTCCCCAGCGATTGAATATTTCTAATTTGTATTCCTTTAAACCGGAATTGCTGATAAAAAAATAATCATTTGTTCCATCACCATCAGGAGTAAATACATTTGGAATAGTTACATATTCAAGTAAACTAACGTCATATGTTTTGCAAAGAGTATCAGCACAACCGTTAGTGTTTTGGGTATATAAACAAACATTTTCAGGACCATTTCCGGAAAAAGTATGTGTAGGGTTTTGTAAATTTGAAGTTGAACCATCACCAAAATCCCACAACCAATCAGTTGCACCACCTGTTGATTGATCGGTAAAGTTATAATCAAAACCAGATGTTGAAGCAGTATCAAAAGCAGCTACCGGTGGGGCAGAAACAGTAACTGTGCATGATGCTGGATTGGAGGCACAACCCAATGCACTTGAAGTAGTAACACTAACCGGACCTGAGCCTGAGCCCCAATCAATTGTCACAGCGTTTGTTCCCTGGCCGGAAGTAATGCTTGTTCCAACAGGAGAAGTCCATGTATAGATAGAGCCCGTGCCGGTTGCTGAGAAGTTATTTCCTAAAGAGTTCTGACAAACAGGGGCACATGCCAATACAGGCATTGCCGGTTTTTGGCGCGATAAAATATAAGGAGAATTAGAAAAATCTGTCCAGTTAACTTTTAAAACATCATTAAATGGAACAGCAGAAGTTGCTGTTACTGTTCCCATGCTGTTCCAGAGAGCTGCTGTTGGGGTGTTCCATTGTGCTAATCCATCCCAACCCCCATCGGCTGCCTGATCATAAAAAACATCAATAGTTGCATTGTCGGTTCCTGCACTTCGGGTGATCTGATGGTAAAATAATGAATTTACAGTACACAGAGCTGTATCCAATGACGCTGTGTTAAATCCGTCAACAGTTGCGTCATTATTACCCATACGAGCAGTATAGGTATTTGCAGAAACGGATGCCGGTGTGAGTTGTGCCGGACGGTAACGTGTTGTTACCACACTTGAACCCGTTGGATAAAGATAAACAGAGGTTGTATTGGTCGCCCTTGATAAACTACCACCAACAGAACTGCTGACAAATCCTTCGCTTCCAAAGGTTGTAGAATTTGTTACACAGGCAGTAGATGGATTAAGAACAAACATGGTATTTGTTAGAGTTTCAAGCTCACGATCGTTAATTGTCAACGTTCCGGTTGCCGAGATGCTTGCATTAACAAGTTGTAATGTTTTTTTACGATCGGCACCAGCTCCCGTTCCTGAAAGTATCAGGTCGTTAAATGTAGTTGCTGTTCCAATTGTACTGGTAATGAATTCCTGAAGATTACCGGTAAAATTTACGGCACTTGTTCCTGCTGTAAAAGTAGCATCGTTTATCCAGTCTTGTTCCACTAAATAACTCCCATTACCTTGTAATACAGAGCTGTTTTTTAGAAATACACTTCCGGGAGTTACGCTGTTGGAGATGGTCATTGTCCCATTGTTTTCAAAAACTCCTGTAACTCCATCATTCTGAAATCCACCATTAACTTTCACAATAGACGTAGGACCCGTATAAACCTGTGCACCATTATTGAATAATATGGTCTGTGCAAAAGATTCACCTGCAAGGCTTCCTAATATAGCTGCTGCCAGTAAGGATCTTTGAAATGCCATTTTTGAAGATTTTGTACTGTTTTTCATCGGCTCAATAAGTTTTTTTCTTCTGGCACCTTGTATCAGACAAATTTATTTAAATTTTATCTGAAATCAAAATTTATGCTATGGTTCATAGGATGATAAAAATGAGCTTAAGGTTGCTTTGGAGCAATTAATTTCATTTTTTCAGCAAAATGCTGAGCAAAGCCACGCATCTCTTTAGCTGTTTCAGTTTCTCCGGTTGCGCGGTCAAAAGTATCTGCCATTGATAATAATGATTGATGATAAAACAATTTCATTTCATCCACCATCATATCTTTGGTCCATAGATCAATTCGTAAGGTGTTGTTTTCTTTCGCATCCCATAATGCAATCATTACGGCTTTGCTAACACTTTTTTCATTTGCATCAGTTGCACTCCAATCTATTTTTTCAGGTAAATTGTTTTCATCAAGTGTTACTGTAAATTTAATTTCTGAAGTTTTCATATCTACGAATTACGAATTTGTACGAATGTACAAATCCTTGTTAAAAATGATTTATTGTTAATTCCCTATTCCCTATTCCCTATTTCCTATTCCCTATTCCCTATACTACTTCCCCGGTTTATACTTTGCTTTTGCCAATATTTTTTGAGCATCAGTTTCCTCCATTAATTGTTTCAAACTAATATCAGGATTATTTTTCATGTATTGTCTGATTATTTGCCAACCTATCCAATAACCAACACGTGGCGGAGAATCTTTACTAAATGCCGTGGTGAACGGCCCTTCACTTGTAAATTTCATTATTTCGGCCTGATCAGTAGTATAAAGTAATTTTTGTGCAGCAAAATAACTCCACATATTAAATTCATTCTGCTTACAGTATTCCAATTGTTTTTGAGTGTATTGCATTTTTAAAGTATCGGAAGTAGTTGGTAACAAGGCATCAGTCAAATACATTATTTTCCCATAATAAACTATTTCACTCAAAAAATCATTTTGGGTCATATTGTAAGGGAACTCATTCGTCATCCATGCACGAACAACATCGGAGGGGATGTTTTCTTTATTCATGAACATTGATTTATAGCGGGGCATGGCAAGCATTTGATAGAATTTATTGGTGCTGCCCAAATACATTTCAAGTCCAATACCAATTGTGCTGTCCAGCATTACAGTAGAATAATTAAATCCTGACATCATGGTTATTACTTTCGGTAAATTCTTATTGGGGAAATAATGTTTGAAATGTTTAAAGATCTCAGTTATTTGTTCCTTTAAAGTATCAGTAGTTGGATAAGTTTTTTGACAATTTTCATATGCTTCTCTCATATCTTTATCACTTATGAATTGTTTCAGCCGAAAATTGTAAGAAGAATCGCGTAAGCCTCCATTATTGATAATTCCTGTAATAAAGGAGGTGTAAAAATGTCCGTATTTACTTTCTAACAGCTTTGTTGAGGCTATCATATTGCTTGTGTCTATCTTAAAAATATCCTGCTCTAATCTATTTATAGTGAGTTTCGGAATTTCAATATTAGAAACATCAACATTCATTGGATCGGTGCCACAAGAGGAAAAAAATAGCAAACAAATCGCGAATAAATAAAACAGGTAGTTTTTCATATAAAAAATATACTTAATATTGCATAAAGAAAATTAGTATCAGCATAAAATTAAAAACTCAAAATTATGAAAAATATGAAGAAGTTACTTACAATATCTATTATGGCATTAATTGCACATGTTGCATTTGCCGGAGATGGCGAAAATGAACTTAAAAATTTCCGTTTCGGCTTAAAAGTTACCCCATCAGTAAATTGGTACAAACCGGAAGGTAAAATTATGGAAAGCAATGGTGCAGGAGTGAAGTTTGGAGGCGGATTGGTTCTTGAATTCCGTTTAGCAAAAGTGATCTCGATTCAAACAGGTGTTCAGATTGATATGGATGGAGGCAAAATAAAATATAATAATGCCGGACTTAGCAATCCAAACGCTAATTCGGTTAGTTATTTCTATAATAATGCCGATGATAAAATTGTAAAATACAGTGACACTTATGCGACTGACCCAGCATATACGCATTATCAAGTAAATGAGCGCCAGTACAAAATTTCCTACATTACTATTCCTTTATCGTTAAAAATGAAAACTAAAGAAATTGGTACCATGACTTATTTTGGTCAAATTGGTGTGAACACTTCAGTTAGATGGAAAGCTACGGCAAATGATAAGGTAACTGTGATTAATGATACACCAATACCTACTTTAGGTGCTACCGATAGCAAATCAAAGGTGGATGTTACTAAAGATGTAAGTTTAATTCACGAAACATTAAATTTTGGGTTAGGAACAGAATTAAATCTTTCCGGCAGCACTTCAATCGTATTTGGTTTAAATTATAATTTAGGATTTACTAATGTTGTAAAAAATGAATCGGATTATTTGGAAAGACGTGTAAATGATTCGTATGGTGTTGGTACATTTTCACACATGCCACAATCTTTTAAATCTAATGCAGTTATTTTAACTGTTGGAGTTTTATTCTAAACAAGTAATGGTTAGTAAAATTAATCCCGATCTCAATTTTAAGAGGTCGGGATTTTTATTTTTGAATGATGAAAAAAAGAGAGGTTATTGATCATATCGTAAATTGGTTAAGCAACTATTCGAATCAAAGTAAAACCAATGGTTTTGTAATCGGTATTTCCGGAGGAATAGATTCTGCATTAACATCCACACTTTGTGCAAAAACCGAAAAGTCGGTTATCTGTTTGAATATGCCTATTCATCAGCATAAAGCAGAATACGACAGAGGTCATGAACACATAAATTGGCTAAAGAGCAATTTTAAAAATGTTACTTCCCAGGAAGTCGAGCTGACGGAAACATTTAAAAGTATCAGTGTCGCATTGCCTTCCGATATTCAGGATTGGTTGACAATGGCAAATACACGTTCGCGTTTGCGAATGACCACCTTGTATGCGTTTGCCTGCCATCATAAAATGCTTGTTGTTGGTACCGGAAATAAAGTAGAAGATTTTGGGATCGGTTTTTTTACAAAATATGGCGATGGTGGTGTTGATATTAGTCCGATTGCTGATCTTATGAAATCAGATGTATTTGCGTTAGCAAAAGAAGTAGGAGTTGTAACTTCAATTCAATCGGCAAAACCTACAGATGGCTTATTTGCAGACAGCAGAAGTGATGAAGATCAAATTGGTGCAACATATGATGAATTAGAGCAGGCAATGAAATTTATTGCAAATCCTCAGAATTTCTCCACGTTAACCGAAAGACAAAAAACTGTTTTAGATATTTATACCCGAATGAATAAAGCAAATCAGCACAAAATGAATCCGATACCGGTTTGCATTATTCCCCGTGAATTGAAATAACGGAACTCATTCCCAGCCGGAGAAAGGGCAAGGGTGTGTAAAATAACAATAGGATTAAATAATTTTATTCTGACAAATTAATATAACGGTGCTCATTCCCCTCTGGAGGGCAATGTCATATGATAAGGTAGAATTATTATATTTGTAAAATGGAACTAATAGAAATTACAAAAAAACTGAATACACAAAAGC
>MEPB01000043.1 GCA_001769385.1 Bacteroidetes bacterium RIFCSPLOWO2_12_FULL_35_15
ATCTGGGTCTAAAGAACTACTTAACATTATTATCACAACTTTTGATTTCAGAGTTTCGTCCAACTTATGGTACTCTGTTAGAAACTCAAAGCCGTTCATACGGGGCATATTAATATCCAGATATATAAGGTCGGGCTTTGGAAACTTTCCGGATTGATTCGGATCTCCCGATTTTATAATATAATTTAAGGCTTCATAACCATCAATAGCAATAGCTATATGATTGCAAATATCAACTTTCCGGATTCTGATTTTACGTAATGCATTATCTACATAATTGTCGTCTACCAGTAGAATACAGTTTATTTTTTTCATAGGATTTATTTGTTTAAATTTTCTTTAGAAATTGTGAAATAAAAAGTGCTTCCCTCTCCCAATTTCGACTTTAGCCATATCTTTCCATTATGCAGCGCTACAATTTTTTTGCATGTAGCCAAGCCTATGCCCGTGCCAGGGTAGTCGGAAGCATTATTCAAACGTTGAAAAATAATAAATAACTTCTCAAAATATTGTTCGTCAATCCCAATGCCATTGTCCTTAATGCAAAAAAGGTATTCGTTATCTTTTTCTTCAACAGTAATCTTTATTTCTGGTGTAGTGTTTTTCTTACGGAATTTTATAGCGTTGCTGAGTAAATTTTGAAATAACTGCTTCAGTTTTATGTCATTCCCTTTTAAAATAGGGAGAATGGCATAGGTTATTTTAGCATTGCTTTCTTTAATTGATGCTCCCATTTCAGCAATTACCTCTTTTAAAATGTTATTGCAATCAACTATAGCGAATGTAATATTTCTTGCAACCTTAGAATAGTCCAGTAAATCTTTAATCAAATTTTGCATTTTAGAGGTCGCGGTTACAATAAACTGAAGATATTGATTCGCGTCATTGTCTAATTTTTCGGAATATTGTTCATCAATAAGCTCAACAAAACTGGAAATTGTTCGAAGCGGTTCCTGTAAATCGTGCGAAGCCATATAAACAAATTGCTCCAGTTCGTTATTGATGTGAACCAGTTCTTCGGATTTTTGTTTTAACGCATCTTCTATTTTTTTTTGCCCGGTAATATCCCTGGCAATTGCGTATAGTTTTCCTGTGACAGGTTCGGGAGTTATGTTCCAGTTAAACCATAAATAACTTCCTTCTTTTTGGCGATATCTGTTCGTAAAATTTAAAGTAATAGCACCTGTTTTCAGCTTCTCGATTTCCTTTAGGGTCGAATCAAGATCATCCGGATGTACTAAATTCACAAATTGATGTTTGAGCAATTCTTTTTCCGAATAACCTAATATCTTTTCAAAATTTGGATTAAGGATTTCGAAATATCCTTGCATATTTGCAATACAGGCAAAGTCAGCGGTGTGGTTAAAAAAATGTTTGTATTCAATTAGTTTCTTTTCAATTAGCTTTTGCTCGGTAATATCACTTATAAAACCTATGAGAAAATACTTGCTTTTGAGAAGCATGGGTGAAATGCTTATTCCTGCATCAAACTCTGTGTTGTTTTTACGAAGAGCAGGCAATTCCCTAAGTTTGTTTAACACAGGTCCTTCTTTTGTTTCCATAAAATGTTTGAATCCTTTCTGGTGTGCTTCGCGAAACCGCTCAGGAATAATTACTTCATGAAGATTTTTGCCGATAACTTCAGCGGCTGTCCAACCAAAAATGGCTTCTGCTTTTGGATTCCATTTTACAATTATTCCTTCCTCATCAATAACAACAACTGCTTCTGGAGCACTTCTAAAAATAGTTTGTAGTTGCTCTTCGCTTATTTTTAATTGAAGTAGATTGTTTTCTAAATCTTTATTTAATTGTAAAATTTGTTCTACCGTTTTTTTTCTTTTTGTAACGAATTCATTGTTATCAATAATCCTTACAGATTTGTTTTTTTTCATTACTGATAGGGTTGAAGTTATAATCACTATTATTTCTCATTTTAGCTTTTTTCATATGTCTTTTCAATTCTTCATAATGCTGTAAACACAGGTTAATTCGACTCCAGTCTAAAAAAGTGAATTGGAATGCGCTAGATTTAAAACAGATTAGACTATCACATTGTTTTTTTTTGTTTTTCGCCATATTAACATTTAAACATATTAGAATTAACTATTTTTTTATTCTTCACTTACGGCATCTCCAACATATTTTCCATCTTTATAAATCGCAATACGTGTTAATATACCGTCACTGTTATAATAATATAATTTTCCCTCAATCATTCGATTTTTACTGAATGTGCCATCTTTTGAAAGTTGTTTGTTAGCGTTATATAATTTCCAATAACCTTCTCCATTAAATACTTTACCGAGATTATCTTTTTCAGTTTTTTGTGAAACTACAGGAGGAGGTTCCACTTTCTCTTCCTGTTTTTTTACTACGATTGGCTTTTTAGGTTCATACGTTTTTGTTGTGGCCGGATCAATATTTCCATCATTAAAATTCTTTTCTGATTTAATATCTCCATTTTCATAATACTCCTTTACTACACCAGACTCTTGGCCTTCTGCCCAGTTGCCTTCAATCATTACTTGGCCATTTTCATGAAAATATTGCTGCACTCCTTCCCGTTTCCCGTTTGTGTTAAATTTAAATGCTTGTTGAACCTGACCATTTTCGTAATAAAATTTGTAGTCTCCAATCCAACGATTATTTTTCCATAAACCCTCTTCATTGATTTTACCATTAGCGTGATACAGAATGGCATATCCGTTAGGGCGATTGTTTTCGTAGGTGATTTTACTCTTTATTGTGTTGTTAGGATAATACTCTTTCCAAACACCAATCTTTTTGCTATCAATATATTTCCCTTCCTCCACTTTTTGATCATCCTTGTACCCTTGTTTATGAAGCGTTTTGTTTAGAATAACCCATTTGCCTTGTCTTTTGCCAGTAACATCAGTAAAATTCAGAGTCGTATCATTATTGGCTAAAGAAGGCTGAGCAATACCACTTTTACAAATGATGAATAATAATAATATTAAAATAATATTTTTCATTGTAGCTATTTTATTTTATAATCATTTGAATATGCACAACAGTTAAAACGATTAGCTTTACATTACATACTAGAAAAAAAATCACACTACAGTTGTCCGAACAATTATGCTGTTATTTTAGCTGCCAACCGAAATGATGCTGCTTATTTTTTCATTCATTTGCAGTATGAATAATATCTATAAAGGCATTCTTCTGCAAATATTTAAGAACACCAACAAATGCTAAGCTGTTGTGTTGCAGGTTTTGATATTTTCTCATAAGTCCTGTTTTTTGAAAACTGTTGTTGGCATAAAACATTTTTTGCAAGTTGCCGAAACGGTTTAGATAAAGGCTCTTCCGCAAGCGATAAGTATCGGCTTTGGCAAAAATGCCAAAGTATGAATTGATTGAGGACAGTATGTTTTTTGACAAAGCAGGAGCAGACATTATCGGAGCTTTCAGCTTTCCATTTCGATACATTTTTTCTATGCTTCCGTTTCCGTTCATTTGTCTGAAAGGATATTTTTCGGGTTCTAATAAATAATTGTAGAAATATAATTTCCGTTTGAAATTTTTAACCACCCGCTTGCGTACTAAAATATTTTTGCGTTTTACAATGTATCCCAAAAAATCTATACCGTAACGGGTTGGTTGAAGAATAGTTTTTTTAGGATGAGGGGTTAATTTCAATTCTTCTTTCAGAAAATTGCTAATTTTTTCTTTCCATTCTTTAAGCTGCTCTATTGTTTCAGCGAGCAATACGGTATCATCTACATAGCGCAAATAATATCTCCCCCCGACCTCACCCCCACCCCCTCTCCCAGAGGAGAGGGGAGAAGGGAGTTTGTTTTTCACAAACCAATCCAATTCGTGCAAATAGATGTTGGCAAAAAACTGAGAACTTAAATTGCCTAATGGAAGGCCCTTGCCCGGGGCATTGTAAAAATAGGATTTATGTCGCGGAATGATTTTTAGTTTTTCTTTATTGCCTGTATAAAATACATTTTGCGTGGGATTGTGTGTTACAATGGCCTTTGCAACGCTCGCTATTATAGTGCGTTCATTTTCCTTATATGGAAGTTTGCTAATCCATCGCTCAAGTAAAACAAGCAGCGTAGCATGATCAACGGAATTGAAATAACTTTCTATATCCATTTTCAGGTAATACTTGTTGATGGGATTATTCAAATAATATTGCAATTGCTTCACTGCTTTATGATGTCCTTTTCCTTTTCTGTTTGCGTAGGAGCATGATAGCATACGCTTATCGATATACGGTTCCATTTTATTAATTAACCAACGATGAACTATTCTATCAGAATAAGAGGGCGCTAGTATTTCTCTTGGAGTGGGGTCAGAAATAGCAAAGCAGGTGTAGGCGGAAGGCTGGTAGGTTTGCGCGGAAATTTGCTCCGCAAGCAGGCTTACTATTTGCGAAATTTCTAAATACTGCTCTTTCTTTTGAGTTGTGAGTGCTGTTTGGCGAACGGCAATATAAAGTTCTTTTTTTAGTACATTCATTTTTTTTAATTAATTAAAAAGCAGGAGGAAGCATTTTTGTGTTTCACTGCAGGAACTCAACTCACCGTACACAGCGGCAATCGTTGTTATTGGTGTAATTGTTGTTATTCCAATTGCCATTGCTCTCGTTGAACACTACCCAATTGTTATTATTGGGAGTACCTGCAACGCGTGCACGACTGTCTCTCCACTGGTAAATGTTATGCAAGCGCACCAGCAAAACCGTTTTTATCCTCCGCAAAACTCATCCGTTCTTTACACATCCCGCATCTGCGGAAAAAGGAAAGAAAGATGCTTTTTTACGAAGAGGGAAAGACCTCAAACACAGTTCTTGTGAAATATTTTATTCCAAAGAACCGACCTGTTACCAGCAACCATAATCACCGGCACCCTCAGGATACATTACCTCCCGCTTTTATTTGTTTTTGAAACCATTCGCTCCAAGAATATGCCTGCTTTGATATGGTCTCAAGTTTTTCGCTCACATCAGAGAATAAACCGTGCGAAATAAATTTCATCTCCCATCCAATTAAGAAATACGCTTTTAATAATTCGGTTTTCCCTCTGAGGAGTAAAAGAAACTTTTTCGATTCTTCCATCTGTATTTTATTTTTTTTGTTAAAGTTTGCCATCACTATTAATTTCATTGCTTCGCTGAATTCGTTCATAATGCGTTCCCCTATAGTAACACGAAACAACTTTGGCAAATTTTGATGCACCCTGTAATATTGCTTATACAGTTTCAGAAAATCAATAAACAATGGCGGGTGTGAAAAATTCGCTTTTATTGTTTCGTCATCAGAGGATTTTATTTTTTCTGGTTCTATAATTCCCATTTCTCAGTGTATCTCCACCATTAATGGCAGGGTTAATGAATAAACACGCATCTTTTTTCGGGCTTTAGCCCAGCGCTCTGCGAAAGGCCTAAAAGTTATATCTACTGATGAACTCTTCATATTCCTGCATAAATGCTACTTTTTTATGATATGATTCCTGATCATCAATATATTCCCTTACTTTATCAAGTCGTGATTCACTCACGGATATCGCAAAATACTCATCAGCCCATTCAAACTTTGATTGAAACAACTTCTCTTGGTTTATCCAGTAAGCGGATTCTCCTTTTAAGAGTTGCAAGGTTTTAGCAATGCTGATGTCAGCATTTAGGGCGAACAGGCAATGCAAATGTTCGGTATGTCCGTTCAATCGGTCAATAAATATTTGTTTAGAAAGAGCGTTCTGCCGTATATGTTCTATCACCTTCGGCATGATTTCTTTTGTTAGAAAAGGGTAGTGACTCTTTGTGCCCCATACTGCATGAATTATTACTTTTACGAATGACATTCTTGTTTTTATTACTATTATTAATACTTGTTTTTATTACTTCATTCAGGGCTAAAGCCCATGAGTACTCTGCTCTTACCTATGCTCCGCTCTAAAGAGCGGTTTAATTGTTGCGGCATCAAATCTCCACCATAAATGACGGGGATACTCATAATTATCCTATGTTATATCCGCGCAAAAGAGTGAAGTTTCTCAAAAAAATTTCGACCGCTTCGCGGTACTCACCAAATTATAAAAATCAAATTTCAAAACTCAAAAAACCAAGCCTTCTGTTTGACTGCAGGAACTCAACTCACCGTACACAGCGGCAATCGTAGATACCGGTGTAATTGCCGCCATACCAATCGCCAGTGCTCTCGGTGAACACTACCCAAGTGTTAAAAGTGGGAGTGCCTGCAACGCGTGCATCCCATGGGGTGCTTGTCCAAACCGTTCCTTGCCACCCCCCTGTTGGAGTTCCTAATGCACCTGATCCAATATACGTTTCTTCATCCCATGTGGGCATGCGCCAACCAGCCCCCATAGCAACACAAGAGTTTCGACAAGTTGCCCAAGTTCCTGAGGTTCCTACTGATGTTTCGGTAATGCAAGCTGCGCAACCCGTTTGTCCGCCACCACTTGTTGATAAGGTGCTCCACTGTGGAGCATTACCGCTACCTTGCGAGGACAGAACTTGTCCTGTGGTACCGGGTCCGTTGGAAGCCGTTGCAATAAAAACCCATTTGCCGGTAGTAGCATTCGTGCTGTCGTAATAGTAAAGTCCGATGCCATTGCCATTGCTAACACCAGCATTCGTGTTGAATACAATCAATTTGTTGTTTGGACTGGGAACAACACCTGCCGAGTGATTTGCTGTCCCTGCATTGGTGAGCGCCACACGCGGTATGAGCAACCCTTTGGTGTCTCCTCCTGTAATGGAATTTCCATCGCCTACATCAAGTAATGCCGATGCGTTAGGCACTTTGCCAGTTGTATTAATTCCTATGTTTTGGGAAAATACGGATTGAGTGTTGAAAATTGCGCATTGCAATACAACTGCTGAAATAGCGCCCCATTGGGCTAAACATGTTTTTTTCATTTTGTTTGTAGATTTAGTTTGTAAAATTTTTGATTGCTTTTTTATTTTTGTTCGGGGCAGGGCTAAAGTAAAAGAACTTGCTAATTCACTGTAATCCTGTTTTCGAGCATTCTTCTTGCATTAATTTATTTTAACAATTCTTGTCAACCTATCCTTAAAGTTCTTAAGCACAAGCTTTCCATTGAGTGATACACAAACTACTAAGTCCTTCATACATTCCCCTTCTTAAATATGTTTTTTAATTGTTTTATTCTGATATTCAAAAGGGTTACTTTTAAGATGAAATATAATCGCTTATTTGAATAACTTTCTAATTCATCTTTTGTAAATGAATCCGTGTTTTTTTTAATTGTAAGAATAACTTTTATTCTATTCATAACATTTTGTTGTTTCGCATTCTTCCAGACAATTAAGATTTTCAATAGTTAATGGTTTGTCGAAAAATTTAATTTTCATTTCCTCTGCCTTTTTTTTATGTAAAAGGGCAAGTGATGCAGATAGCAAACAAATTTCACCATGATGTTTATTTAATTTTAATTCATAAAACATTTCTATAAATTCAAATCCATCAATCGTTGGCATATAGATATCAATTAAAATCAGTTGATATTTTATTTCCGTTTTCTTTAGATAGGTTAATGCGTTTACAGCACATTCAAATGTGATAATAGTTGTTACGCCATAACTTGCTAACATCATCTGAGTAATAAAATTGTTTATATCGTTATCGTCAATAACTATAGCTGATTCTATTTTATTCATTTAATCGTGTATAACAAATTAGTACTACAATTTTAAAACCCTACACGAAAGAACACACTAATCATGATCCCAAACACAAGCATTTGAAACTCTTGAATTGAAGTATTTTTGTAATTTTTAATTTTATTAATAATATCTTGCATAAATTGATTTGTGTTTATTTGTTCTTTTTAATCTACCCCTTTAATTCCGAATTATTTGAACAAAAGCAGGAAGCTTTTCTCACCATCTGTTTTTAATATTTATTTTTTTATTTAACAATTAAACATTCATTATTTCACTTGTCTTTTAATAGTTGAAAAAAGCCTGGAATAGAAGTGTAATTATTGTTTTTATTAAGACCGAGAATGTAATAATAAACACCATCAGCATATTTACTTCCGTCCCAATTGTTTAAATAATTATTGTTTTGATAAAGCTTTATTCCCCAACGATTGTATATTTCTATTTTACTGTTTGGGTAATATTCTAATTTTTGGAACACCAACAATTCATTTTGTCCATCACCATTTGGAGTAATAACATTAGGTATTTGAATTTCATTTGGCAATATTTCAATTGTCGTACAATTTTTTTCTACACAACCATCTGTAGTAATTAATTCATGACAAACAATATAATTACCCGGCATGGGATATATGTGTTCAGGAGATTGCAAAGTTGATATCTCCCCATCACCAAAATACCAATTATTTGGAAGTGCTGATGAACCGGTAAATGATAATAGTGCATTAATATAGTAGGGAGGGGTGGGGGAATAACTAAATGGTGAAGTTAATATTGGATCAACCGTGACAGAAACAGACGCTGTTCCTGTACATCCATTTATATCAGTTATGTTTACAGTGTATGTTGTTGTTGCAATTGGGTGTGCGACAGGATTAGCTATAGTTGCATTACTTAATCCAGTTGTTGGGTTCCATGAATAACTGATACCACCAGATGAAAATAAATTTAGACTATCACCTTCACAAATTGTTTGGTTTGGAGAAATAGTTACGATGGCACTACTAAAAACTGTTATTGTATCAAAGTCGCTACATACTCCATTTGACACTTCAACAATATAAGTTGTAGTAGTTGCCGGATTAGCGATAGGATTTGAAATATTTGGATTGTTTAATCCGGATGATGGACTCCAATTATAAATTGGGCCTCCTGATGCATTTAATTGAACCGGACCACTGCAATTAGTAGTGTCGTTTCCGACAGATGCATAAGGAGCAGCAAGTACTTCTATTACAACATTTGTAGATGTAGTTTGAGCAGGCACACCATCATCCCAAGCATTAAATGTTATTGTATTGAAACCTACATCAGCAGCTAAACCAATTAACTGTCCGGAATAATTAACGTTATTCGCGGGAGTGTTGCTGAGAACAATATAACCGTTTAAAGTCGTTGTAGTATTAACTGTAGTGGTTTGCCCTATTTCAGGCGACATAAATAAGATATTAAAATTTAATGTTTCTCCAACACATACTTTCATTGTGTCGCAATAGCCCATTCCATTTGCAATAGGAGCAATATTACTAGATGAACAAGTATTAAAAAATAAGGATTTATTATCAAGCCAGTCTATACCATCAGCCAAACCATTGGGGCCATCATAAGCTCCACTTGCCTGATCAAATGTTCCAAACTGTATGTAATTTACTCCATCCCCTTTATTAGCCCCTACGGTAGCTGGTGTGCCACCAAAACCTCCAGAGCCTCCTGAGGCATCACCAGTCGTCCATTGCATATCTTTATAACAAAAAGATACATTGTTTCCATTTGGAATTAACGGGTCAGCGCTATTGGTTATTATTAATTGAAAAGTATTCACTTTGTCTGCATAAGTATCATAGTAACCTACACTATCCCATTGAACAATTAATGCTGTTGGAGTAATTTTATAATACACCAAGCCACTTGATAAATTTCGGGTGTCCACATCTCCCCAAAATGGAGCTACCATTTCATAAAGTGTACTAGGAAATCCGGTAGCAGTAAATGTAGAATAAGGTGCTCCGAAAGAAATATTACCATTATTGTTCAAATAAAAACTGGTTTGATTTGAACCATAAAAACAAAAGGTAAATGGCAAATTTATCAAAGGTGTTGTCCAGTCGTCATTTCTGTAATCAGGAGAAGTTCCAGGGCCACCGCTGCCACCGCTACCGTTAAATTGACCTGTTGACCAAGTCGTATCTCTTTCTATCCAGCATTGACAACCAGTTAATGCCTTTGTTTTAGGATTTAAAACCGAAACAACGGGCGTAATCGCATTTGTTTTGTTTATAAGAATTTCATTGCCACTTAATAAACCTTGTTGCTTAAGAATGCTCATAGAATCCGACTGCGCAGCACTATAAAATGAAATTGAGATAAAAAGAATTGTAAAAAAATTATTTGATTTCATAAAAAAATATTTCTTAAAAACTGTTTAATTTTATTTGACTATCGAAACGTGTCCGATCAAATTCTTTTTCCGTCCTTTTAGATCTCTATAATTTACACGATATACATAAACATCCTCCTGAATAATTTCGCCACGATTATTTACAGCCCCATTCCATCCTTCATACAAATCATTGGTTTTGAAAATTTTATTCCCCCAACGGTCAAAAATCATTAACTCGAAATCCTTAGGGTCGATCCCATGCGAATACACATAAAAAACATTGTTCATTCCATCTCCATTCGGTGTAAATGAATTAGGAATATATACAGTAAGAATATCGTTGATCAAAACAAAATAGGTAACAGAATCAATACATCCATCAGAATTGGAAGCGTAAAGGGTAACAGGATAGCTTCCTGTTTCAGGATAGGTATGTGATGGATTTTGTATAGAGGAAAATGTATTGTCTCCAAAATCCCAAGCGCATATGGATGCAGAAGTTGATGTGTTTGTAAAAAATGCTGTTGGAGACAAAATACTAATTTCACTTGGTGAAACAAAAAAATCAGCAGTAGGTTGAGGGAAAATTACAATCATACAAGGAATAGAATCTGTAATGGAGCAATTTACCGAAAAACTTACTGTTAATATTACTGTATGACACCCGATGCTGGTATAAATATGTGATAAATTTGCTCCTATCCCGGTAGTTCCATCACCAAAATCCCATGTGTATGTTGCACCTGTATTACCTGTTGTGTTTGCTGTGAAAAGAACAGATAAAGGATTGCACCCGCTTAATTTATCTGCTGAAAAATTAACAATTGGAAAGGGGGATGCCGTAACGTTTGAAATAGCTGTATCAGAACAAGCTCCTGTAGTACCAACAACGGTATATGTTGCTGTAGTTCCCGAAACTGTAATGCTTGCCTGTGTGTCGGTTGTTGACCAAGTATAGTTAGTTGCTCCATTTGCAGTAAGTGTTGTGGGTACATCTATACAAGTTGTTGGAGAATTAACCGTCACAATTGGAGTTGGGTTAATTACAACAGAAGTAATAGAAGAAGAATTACAAGGAGGAACGGCAATATTAACTGAAACGGTATAATTTCCAGCCATTGCCGAAGTTACATTATTTATAATTGGATTTTGCAAAGCCGATGCAAATCCATTTGGTCCGGTCCAGGTATAAATTGCACCAAGAACAGTTGTAGCTGTTAAATTTAATGTTTGCCCTACACAGTGAGGCCCGTTATTGGTAGCAATAACAGCACAAGGGGAACAAGATGCAGGAGCTGTATAGGATTGAGAAAAAGTACAAGCAGCAAAATCTGAAAACGTTGCGATGATATTACATACAGCACCATTGGAATTTATTCCCAGGAATGAATACGATGCAGGACTTGTAAATGGGGCATTTAATACAACAAGTGTTCCTACACAAGAATTAGAAATAGTTAATGTTCCTGTTGAAGGAGGGTTAAAAAAAATAATGCTTCCACTTACACCATATTGTAGAGTAACACTATCGCAGGCACTTGGTATAGCTGTAATTGCATCGATGTTACAAATTACAGTACACGAAGCAGGTGCTGTAAAATTGGTTGTGAAGATGCAAGTTGGATCATCTGAAAAAGCTGCTGTAACAGAGCATATTCCTCCACTAGATAGTAATCCTGCTAAAGAATAGTTGGTTGTAGTTGCTGCAAATGGAGCATTGAATACTTGTGTAATTCCATTACACGAATCTGTAACTGTCAATGTGCCTGAGGTGGGAGGGTCAGAATAGTTGATAACACCAGCTACTGTATAAGTATTTGTTGTTGGGTCACAAACGCCAGGAACAGCTGTTAATCCAGTCATTGCACAAAGTATATTACAATTGGTTGATCCAGCACCAGGTCCACTATTGCCTTGAGTTAAAGTAATAGTGGCTGGATCATCTTCGAAATTAGTTAACAGCAACATGTACCATTCTCCTGCTATGGCGCCTTGTATGCCGCACGTTTCTGTTGCAACAGGGGAGTAGCTGCAATCAACTATGTTGCCATTACAACCTATATTGTTTGAAAGAGGATTAGCCGGACCACTGCAAGCTCCTGTTTGATTTGTGCAAGCAGTAGCAAGCGTTGGATAAGGGCCATAACAAATAAAATCAACATCCGCTCCAGAGCCGGAAGGAGTCGCCATACTGATGTTTAATACAATATCACCAGAGGTGGCTATGTTTAAATAATACCATGCTGGATTTGGCGAAGTTGTTAAACAAGCTAAAGTTCCTCCATCCGCTACATTGGTTGATGCCGGAAACGTATATGTACTTCCTGTACAAAAAGGATCGGCATTGCTGCAATCTCCCCCCTGTGCCTTAATAGTAATAGGAAGAAAAATAAATAATAAAAGTGTAATTAAAAAAAATTTTTTCATGAAAAATTATTTCTTTAAGCCTGTTTAAATTCTTTAAAATACTAATTTACAAGAGATAATTCCACCACTCCACACCCTTGCAAAATTGTAGAAAAGGCATGGCAAATTAATCGTTACTATTCGGGGCAGCAAAAAGCCTTTTTTGTTCATGTATTTTGTAACCCGCCTTGAACAGTAATCATTAAAAAAAATCTAAAAAAAGGATGGGCATTGTACCTACTCCTTTACCTAAATGCTTCCCCAAAACATAAAGCATTTATGCCCACCCGATTTTTAGCGCCAATTCTAAATAAATATTCTCTCTCTAAACTATTTATTGTAGAAAAGGCTGTGTCAATTAATTAATGTTTTAAAATCACACTCTTTCGGTATGTCTTCCGCTAAATCTATATGAGAGATTAATCCTGTAAGCAATAATTGAATATTTTTTTTCATAGTCTTTTAAAATTTGCCCCGAATATTTTATGTTACAGTCGGGGATGTTTGTTCATTACGAGTCCGTCTTTTTACAATTACAAATAACTTTGTCCTGTTTTACAATTTTTGCTATACGCAGCACAACGTTGATTGCTTTTACACGATCCCAAACAAATTATTGCCAGGATGCATATTCCAATAAATATTGTATTTTTTCTCATAACTAATTAATTTAATTAGGTTTAATTTATTTTAAAACAACGCTTTTTCTGTTAAAATTTTAATATTGTCTCTCAAACTAACCAACTATTTTTTTACTATAAAAAAGGGGTGGGCAGAGGTATCTACTCCTATACTAAATGCTACATAAAAAAATGAAACATTCGAGCCCACCCTATTTTTAGAGCCAATTCTAAATAAACATTCTCTCTCCAAACTATTTATTGTAGAAAAGGCTATGTCAAATTAATAGCAATAGGTAAAAGAACTTACTAATCCATTATAACTAAACTATAATTATAAAACATGCTCTTGCATTATTTTTAAAACTAATTTGCTTGTCAAAACCACTTCCTTGTTTTGTATCTTGTTCTCTGTTATTTATTTTTTTACTGAGCTATCATTTTTTCGGTATATATTTTCTCCCCATCCTAAATTTTTGCAAAATAGATTCCTTTGAGCGAGTTGGAAAGATCTATTTCGGTTCCAATTTTTATTTTTTTTCTGAAACAAATTCATTAATTGCTAATCACTTTAAATTCAACTCTTCGGTTCAATTGTCTGCCTTCTTCTGTATCATTGGTAGCAATAGGGAATTGAAAACCATATCCAACAAACCGCAAGCGATCAACTTCAATTCCTTTACTAATTAAATAAGATACCACTGCGTGTGCTCTGCCTTCAGACAAACTTTTGTTGTAGATGGCACTTCCTCTATTATCGGTATGTCCGCCAATTTCAATTGTTAGGTTCGGATTGTTTTGTAATAAATTTAACAGGTTGGTAAGTTCTACATATGATTCAGTTCTTAAAGATGTTTTATCATAATCATAAAAAATATTTTTTAATGTTATTTTATTTCCTACACTTAATTTCTGCAATGGAATATGTTTATCTATTACTTTATAAGTTGCTGTATCAGGAATATTGAAATTTTCAGAGTAAAATAAATATCCTTCTCTTTTTACAGCTATCCCATAATTTTTGCCAGCAGGCAGAGAAACAAGAAATTTCCCGGAAATGCTATTGGACTTTACTATGGCTATTATTTCATTTTTATCGTTATCTGTAATTTCCATGTCCGCACCAAGGGTTTCAAATGAATCGTAATCGATAACAACACCTTTAAACAAAGTTAGACGTGGTTCATTTTTTTTCTTTTTTAAATAAGTAAAATTTATTTCGTAAATATCTTTTTTTCCAAAATTTTCTTTTTGAGCGGGAGAAGAATAATAAGCTGTTTTTCCGTTGGCTGCCATCACAAAAAACACATCATTTTCAGGAGTATTTATTGGTTCTCCAATATTTTCAGGGGTACTCCATTTTCCTTTTTCAAAAACACTTTTAAAAATATCGTATTGCCCAACTCCACCATGCCCGGTAGAACTAAAGTATAATGTTTTTCCATCGGGATGTATAAACACTCCTTCTTCATTGTCTTTAGAATTAATGTCTGAACCTATATTTTGTGCCGATCCCCAATCCCCATTTTTATCTTTGGTAGAATACCAAATATCTCTTTCTCCAAATCCGCCATCACGATCGCTTACAAAATAAATAGTATTCCCATCTGGCGAAATACTTGCAGATGACTCATGTTTTGCTGAATTGATTGGCTCTGGCATTTTAATTAACTCGCTCCAATCAGTACCTTTTAAAAACGATTCCCAAATATCCCCATTACCGTCAATATCATCTCTGTAAATTAAAAGGTGCTGACCATCGTTTGAAATAGCTATTGCAGAATTATTTCGTTCAGGCTCATTAATTGAAATAGAAAGCGCCTTTGCAAGCTGCCATTTATTATTTTTTGATTCAGAAGAATAAACATTTTCCATTCCTGACTTTTGTTTTTTAATTTCTTTTTCTAAAACTGGTCTTCTGGAAGTAAAAATCATGATGCTTCCATCGGCAGAAATTACAGGAGCATAATCCTCAAAAGCAGAATTTATTTGTTTACCAACATTTTTAATTACGATATCAACACTGTCGTTTTTTTGTGCATTAGCATAAAATGCAGTAAAAGTGATACAAACAATAAAAATAATTTTCATAATTAATAATTTTAAATACGTGCTCTGGAATTACCTTTACCAAAAGCGCCTGGTGCAATAAAACGTAAAGAAATTTCGAAACCTCCACGTGCTGAAGTAACTGTTTTTAATTTTGAAAGATTTATATCATAACTAAATCCGAGTGCATAGTTTGAATATTCAAATTTTGCGCGAGCAATAAATGCATCTTTTGCACGATAATAGGTGCCGAGTGAAAAGGCAGCCGGTTTTTTATTTCCGGTATATTTTGAACCTTCTTGTAAAACATATTGGAATGTCATACCGGGTGTTATTTCTTTTGTTGCTCCCTGCAAAAAAATAATATAAGATGGTTTTAAAATAAGGTTAGTATTTTTTATACCAATAGCTGCATCACCATGAAATACCAATTTCATGTGTAACTTTTCTGATTTATCTCCATAATATGAATAAGCCGGCTGGTGAGGATGAAAAACAGATACGCCAATATTTATTTTACGTGCATTATTAGCTGAGATATACATTTCATTTGTTCCATAACTGTATTGTATTCCTGCACCTAAATCAAGGAAAGTATAATTACTCACCGAACTTGTTTCCCCTGTTGGTAAATTTGCGTCATAGTCCATTCCGTTATATTGATTTCCCCAACTAAGCTTTCCGCTTGTCATTGAACGTTGAGCAAAACCACACATTAATCCACCGGAAAGAAGACTTTTAGCATTTATTGGAATAATTCCTGAAAGAGATAGATTTGCCTGATTGGTCCCCATTTGCGAATCACCTGCTTTATCATTAAAAAAATCTATTCCTAATCCAAGCTTCTGTTTTTTCTTTTTTAATAATTTTACTTCTGCGGAAAGCGCAAATGTTTTATATGGCGAACCTACACTTTGCCATTGGTTTTTGTAATTGGTAATTATCCTAATATCATGATGTACTCCTGCATTGGCAGGATTTACTTGTAAAGGAGTTTCATCAAATTGGGAAAAGTGAATATCCTGTGCTATTACAGGAACACAATTAACTATTCCAATTAGTACACCTATAAAAAATGTCTTTCCAAAGATTAGGACAGTGATTAAGTTTTTAGTTTTCATATTGTTTACTGTTAAATGGTTTAAATGATATATTGTTAGTCATTTTTATTTTGTTAATGTAATATTACCGTGTTTACGAACCGCTTCACCTTTTATTGTTGCTTTCAAATAATATACAAAAATAGCCGGATCTAATTTTTTCCCTTTAAATGTACCATCCCAACCAATGTTTACATCATTGGATTCAAATACTTTTTCTCCCCAGCGATCGAAAATTGCAAATTCAAGATTTGTAATACAATTACCATATACTTTCAGCACATCATTTTCATTGTCGGCATTTGGCGAAAATGCTAGTGGTATAAACAATGTACCACAAGGTATTTCAACAGTTATCCTAACACAATTACTATCCGAACAAGAATTTGCATCCATTACTGTAACACAATAATCCGTTGTAACAGTTGGAGAAACAATTATTGAATTAGCAGTATCGCCAGTACTCCACAAATATGTCCCCCCACCGCTGGCTGTTAATGTGATGAAAGTACCGGATAAAATTGTTGCATCAGTTCCAGCATTTACATTTGCGGGTAGGGGATTAACAATTACTGAAGTGGTTCCCGGCAAGCTAGTACAACCTGCTATAGTTACAGTAATAGAATACGTTCCAGACATTGCTATAGTGGCATTGCCACTTACGGTTGGGTCTTCTGCGGAAGAAGTAAATCCATCTGGCCCGGTCCAGCTATAGATTGCTCCCGCTACCGTATTGGAAGTTAATCCTAATGTAGAACCAATGCATATAGGACTGTTGTTTCCTGCCATTGGAGCAGTTGGTTCCGGATTAATTGTTAAATTAGTGCTTACTGTACTATCACAACCTGCTGCATTGGTTAGTACATCGGTATAAGTTCCTGTTGTATTATACGTGTTTGTTCCAACGATTATCGAAAACCCTGTACATCCTACAAAAGTTTGCGAACTTGTTGTTGGCTGATTTATGGTTAAAGTAGTACTTACTGTACTATCGCAACCTGCTGCATTGGTTAATACATCGGTATAAATTCCTGTTGTATTATACGTGTTTGTTCCAACGGTTACCGAAAAACCTGTGCAATCTACAAAAGTTTGTGAACTTGTTGTTGGCTGATTTATGGTTAAATTAGTACTTACTGTACTATCGCAACCTGCTGCATTGGTTAATACATCGGTATAAAATCCTGTTGTATTATACGTGTTTGTTCCAACGATTACCGAAAAACCCTGGCAATCTACAAAAGTTTGTGAACTTGTTGTTGGTGGATTAATAGTTAAATTAGTACTTACTGTACTATCACAACCTGCTGCATTGGTTAATATATCGGTGTAAACTCCTGTGGTGTTATATGTATTTGCTCCAACTGTTATCGAAAACCCTGCACATTCTATAAACGTTTGCGAACTTGTTGTTGTTGGATTAATGGTTAAAGTTGTTGTAACAGTATCATTTATGCATCTGTAAACAATCAGTTGCACAGTGTATGTACCGGCAGCGCTATATGTATGCGTTGGATTTACTGTGGATGATGTATCATTTACGCCAGAAGCAATATCTCCAAAATTCCATGATAAGGAATCATTAGCACCATCTATAATAGCATTAAAATTAGTTGGTGACGAAAAACAGGTATCCGTATATGTAAAAGTAGTTGGCTCTGGAATGGAAGAAAAACCGGCAAAGTATCCGGCATATCCGGCAGCGCCACTAGCCCCAAAAATTCCAGCGGCTACCCCCGCGGTGGACGTTATTTTAATATTGCCGGTAAGTCCTAACACCCTATAAGTTTCCCAGGGCGCTCCTATCACAGGTTCTGCACCAGCCTGAACCACGCCATTTATTTGAAGAGTTGCTCCTTGTTTGGTAAAAATCATAACGCCTCCTATGTAAGTAGTTGCGCCAATCATCTGAACAGAGGGGATGAGGTCTATAGTATTCTCTAAAAAGCAACTGAATGGCGGAATAAAATTTAATCCCCCTGTCGCATTGTTTGCATCACCATCTCCTGCAAGTGACTGATACATATAGGCAGGTTGTGAAGTATGAATGTACATATTCTGGTGGCTTGCCCCCTGATAATTTGAATTTGGAACTATGTAAAACTGACCTGCATTAATGGTTGTAATTGGAACAACATTGCCATTCACAAAAATTTGAGTATTGTTATAATGAGCAATTACAATGGGTTTTTCCATAGAAGGATTACCATTCCCTTCAATAAGGATATAATCTTGTCCAATTTTTTCTACAGGAACACTTTGGTCTGCTCCCATATCCTGGCCATCAGTAGCAGAACTAGTGATAGTTCCTAATAAATTTCCATTGTTTAGGATGATGGGATTATTGGATTGTATCAAAGCTCCTATAAAACCACTAAGATTAGCTGCGGTAGAAGTATTCCCTGCAACAACATAACATTCTCCCTGATTCAATGTAACCGTAATCGTATTTAAGGTAACATTTGGTACACCCTCAAAAACAACACCTGTGTTGTAACCACTAATGGTAACTGTAGTATTTGGCTCGGTTGCCATAATACCGGCAGTAAAATTCCTAGAAATGTCATCCATTTGCTGCGGAAATCCTCCCACTCTAAATGTGGTTCCTAAGGCAGCTCTTCCTTTTGCAGTAATACATTCTGCCTGAGATGGATCTGACCTTACCCTTAGATTCGCATAAAAAGGTTGGTTAGCCGTAAGGATTAACCCTTTTTTTTTCAGTACTTTATTCAAACTATCAATAGGTACAAATGATGGGCTCCCGGAAACTTGCCCATTCCCCACAATATATACAGAAGGGCTTGCATTAGCAATGGTAGTTGTAGTCAAAATAACCCCTGAACCATCTCTTATGGTTACCACAAAGGGGGTAGTTATGGGTGTTGATAAATAAACATAATGATCATCAACATTATTATTATCTCTTGCATGAAGAGGTGGTATCCAATGGGTAGTATCTAATTGAGCAAACGCATTAGGAATTGTTAGAATTATTGCTGCAGCAATAATTAACACCTTTTTCATCAGTAAATGAGTAAACAGATTTTGAGAGATTATACGATTAAAAAAATCCGATAAAGGTGGTACATTCCTGTTCTTGGTGTCCCGGGTACTAGTGGTTAATGAATATTTCATCTTATTAAAGTTATGTTTCCTTTTTTGTTTATTTGTTCTCCTGTTAATAGTGTTGCTTTTAAATAATATACAAACACAGCAGTATTCATTGATTTACCTTTATAGGTGCCATTCCAACAATTTTTTTGGTCGGTAGTTTCAAATACTGTTTCGCCCCAGCGGTCGTATATGGCAAAGTAAAAATCCTGAATGCAATTACCAAACACACACTCTAAATCATTTGCTAAATCATTGTTTGGAGAAAAGGCTTCGGGAACAAAAACTTCTCCACATGCGATTTCAACAGAAATGGTAATGCAGGCACTATCCGTACAACCGTTTGCGTCTGTAACAAACACACAATAGTCAGTTGTTGCAGTGGGCGTGGCGGTTGGGTTTGCACACGTAGTGCAACTTAATCCGTTTATTGGCGACCAAGAGTATGTATCACCTCCGGTGGCTATAAGTTGAGTGCTCTCTCCAATAGTGAGACTGTTAGAAGTGGCAGTAATCAAAGCTGTGAGATTAGATGTTTGTGTGACAATTACTGTTTGTGTTTGTGTGCAACTATTCGCATCAGTTACAGTAACTGTATAATTTCCTGTAGCAAGCCCTGTTGCGGTTTGTGTAGTTTGAATCGGGCTTGTATTCCAAGAATAGGTATATGGCGCAGTTCCGCCTGATGGGGTTGCCGTAGCGGTTCCTGTATTACTGCTACAAGCTGCAGGAGTTGAATTTGCTGTGAGTAAAATAACAGAGGGTTGAGTAATAGCAACTGTATCTATGTGCATACAACTTTTTGTATCTGTGATGGTACAGTAATACGTGCCTGCACAAAGGCCTGTAGCATTAGTGCTTGTTTGTGCCGGAACGGTATTCCATGAATATGTATAACCGGGTGTACCACCCGCTGCAGTAATGATTGCGCTACCGTTACATTGTGTATTGCATAGTACAGTGGTTGGAGTAACAGAACTTGATAAGGCTGTGGGCTGAGTAATAATGAATGTGGCGGTTGTATCGCAATTTTGCCCGATTCCAACAAATGAAATATCATCTAATCCGAAATCGTTGCTACCCGTACCTGTATTTTGGTTGACGATGCAAATAGAAGCAGTGGTATTTGTGCCAGAATTCCAAGTGGTAGAAAACTGCCACCATACATTTTGCGCTAATGGAGCGGTAAAAGGGCTACCTAAGTTAGTACCATTGATAGAAAACTGAAGTACAGCCGGATTATAAGCGCCCGGATCCATCGTACTTATCCATGTAGAAAAAGTATAATTAGAATTGGGCGTTACTGTAACGGTTTGGCACCACACGCTTTGATTAGCTATAGGATTGCCATTTACAATCATAAAATTATTAGGGCTGGTGGTAGTGTGCCCGGCACCTGTCCAACCGTTGTATATATTCGGATTAACATCTATAGCATAATATCCTTCGGGGCCAAGGCAGCCGGGAGTATTGCAATAAAGATAATCTGTGCTAAAACCAGTATTTCCTGCACTAAAGTCTCCGTTGACGATTAACTCTATTGTAGTAGTATCTATAATGGCCACAGTATATGTTCCTGCTATTAGTCCTGTAGCTGTCGATGTGGTTTGTGGAGGACTCGTATTCCACAGGAAGGTAAGTGCTGAATCTGATACATTCACTGTGGCGGTACCATCATTATCTCCGAAACAACTTACATTCGTTTGAGAAAGGGTGAAAGGAGGGCATTGAAGCGGAGGAGGGAAGGGAGGGCTTGCCGGGCAAGACTCTACATGTGAAAACCCATAACCTCCGGATGCTGTGTTATAAGACCAAGTTGCAGGATCAGAATCAATAACTTGGTAAGTTCCTGCCGGTATTGTAGTGGAGGGATATACTATCCAGTTTATTTGCGTTCCACCACAGCCGCTGCCAGCAATTGCAGCCCAAGGACCGTAAGTAATGCTAGTTCCTGTATTAAGCAAACTAATTGTTCCTGGCGTTGTTCCTATACTTCCATTCCAGTGATAATTATATATTATAGAAATAAAAGAGGGAGAAGTAATTGTAAAAGAAGGGCTCAATCCTCCGTCACTTACTGTATTCGGATTGTAGTTATCAAAAGCTACGGTTCCCAGATATGCCAAAGTTATTGTTTGGGCAGCGCTGGATCCAAATGCATTTGATGCGGTTACTGTTACATCATTTCCTGCCCAACAGGTAGTATTTTGAAAAACAACATTTATGGAAGTGCTTCCTTGTCCGCTACTAATGGTAACTGAAGATGGAACGGTCCAAGTGTAGGATGTTGCACCTGCCACCGCTGCAATTGAAAAATTAGCCCCATCGTTTGGACAAGATGTTGTTGACGAACCTGTAATTGCTCCAGGCATAGCAGGGGCTTGTGAAAAGCCGCTGGTGTTATTGATCAGTAGCAGAAAAAAAGCAATTAGTAAGTGTTTTGTTTTCATTTTGTTTGTTTTTTTTATTTATTTCACTTTTCCTTAATCGCAATACGGACTTGCCGGTGGCGTAAAATAATTACCCGTCCATCGGGCACTGCCTTTGGAAATGCGAAGTTCGTCTCTTTTACCGTTAAAAGTCCATGCTTGTCCACCCTCTTCGCCTATTGAAAGTGGGTGTGCTGGATCCCCGGTATTTGGTGTATTTGCTGTTTTTGTGGCAGTACCAACAAGAACCCCGTCTATATACCAGTTCATATTATTACTGCCAAGCGATTGATCATAGGTTACTGCCACATGGTGCCAAAGAAGATCGTTTGGATATACAGAGGCGGCAGAATTGTAACTCATCACAGGACTACCACCAAAAGCTTGAGCTGAAATTTCAACTCTTATTGAAGCATTTGTTTCTATTGTTAATTCAAGCCCTGGAGCTGTGTTGTAGTTTGTGGCAATTAGTACAGCTCTACCACCAATTGCCGTTATAGAAATCCATTCATCGTATGTCCATTTAAATCCACTGGGATCTTCCGCACCGTGCAGAAATTTCCAATCCGAAGCAGAACCAACTCTCAAATAATCCCCCGTACCATCAAATAGACCGTTTTCACAAAATTTTTCCTGCGCTGTGCTAATCTGAGCATTGCCGTTTGCCGTTACAGGGTATGCGTTTGCAGATGCATCAGAAAATGAGGTTCCATCCATGTGCAGTTTTAAGACGGTAAATGCATCATCGGTGGTACAAGTATTTGGGAAAATAGTTATTTCATCAAAAGATGCGATACATGGCGAATTGGATATAGCCCAACGCAATACTATATTGCCGCTTATGCTTGTAAGGGTAGAAGTGGGGCTGCTTGGGGTTGTTATGGTTGCTGTTCCGCTTATTAATGTCCATAATCCTGTTCCTACACCGGGAGCATTTCCTGATAACGTTGTTGAAGTAGCAGCACAGCTTAAATTTTGGTCTGGTCCTGCATTAGCCGTAGTAGGAGAGGCGGTGATTGTTATAACAAGAGAACTTGCTGCACTTGTTCCGCAACTATTAGTGGCTGTGACAGAAATATTGCCTGAGGAAGCTCCGAAATTTACAAGAATGTTTG
>MEPB01000044.1 GCA_001769385.1 Bacteroidetes bacterium RIFCSPLOWO2_12_FULL_35_15
AAAGGAGAAGAAAAAATATTTGAACTCTTCCTCTATAATGCACTACTAACAAACAAAGTTAAACCAATTGCTACCTGTTAATATGACATTGCCCTCTCAAGATGGGAATTGGATTTGAGCAAAATTTTAAACTTGCGTTCTGGTATTCTATTTAGGTTTTACACAGATTCGTAAATTCGTATTAATTCGTAATTAGTAGATCATGAAAAAAGTAGCGTTAATAATTTTAGATGGTTGGGGCATTGGTGATGGCTCCAAATCCGATGCCATTGCAAATGCAAACACTCCGTTTGTAAATAGTTTATATAAAAATTATCCTCATTCGACCTTACGTACTTCGGGTGAAGATGTTGGTTTGCCTGATGGACAAATGGGAAACAGTGAAGTGGGTCACCTCAACATTGGTGCAGGACGAATCGTTTATCAGGACCTTGTTTTAATAAATAAAGCCATCCGTGAAAAAACAATTGATACCAATGAAACACTTGTTAAAGCATTCGACTATGCCAAACAAAACAACAAAGCAGTTCATTTGATGGGACTGGTTTCTGAAGGGGGCGTACATTCATCACAGGCACATTTGCATTATTTGTGCGACATGGCAAAAGCAAAAGGCTTGCAAAATGTATTTATTCATGCTTTTATGGATGGGCGTGATACCGATCCAAAAAGCGGTTTGGGATATTTGCAAAATTTAGAGAATCATTTAAACCCCTCCTCAGCCCTCCCCAAAGGAGAGGGGGAGCCTCGCGCTCAAATTGCAAGTGTGGTGGGTCGCTATTATGCAATGGACCGGGACAAACGCTGGGAACGGATCAAATTAGCGTATGATTTATTAGTAAAAGGTGAAGGAGCAAAAACGAAAAATGTTTTGAAAGCTGTTGAAGAATCGTATGCAACTAATATTACGGATGAATTTATCAAACCAATTGTAAGTACCGATGCTTCCGGAAATCCAATTGCTGTAATTAAAGAGAATGATGTAGTGATCTGTTTTAACTTTCGCACCGACCGATGCAGAGAAATAACTCATGTGCTTACTCAGCAAAACATGCCCGAACAAGGTATGAATACGCTTTCTTTGTATTATGTTACCATGACCAATTACGACAGCACTTTTAAAAACGTGCACCTTGTTTATGATAAAGATAATTTAGCCAATACACTTGGTGAAGTGATTGCTAAAAAAGGAAAAACACAAATACGGATTGCTGAAACGGAAAAATATCCGCACGTTACTTTCTTCTTTTCCGGTGGAAGAGAAAAAGAATTTACCGGAGAAAAACGCATTATGGTTCCCTCACCCAAAGTTGCAACCTATGACCTGCAACCCGAAATGAGTGCTGTAGAAGCTACCGATGCAATCGTTCCTGAATTGAAAAAAGGAGAAACAGATTTTATATGTCTTAATTTCGCCAACATCGATATGGTTGGACATACAGGTGTTTTTCCTGCGATCATTAAAGCCATTGAAACAGTTGATTCCTGTTTAAAAAGAGTTGTGGAAACAGGTTTACAAAGTGGATATTCATTTATCATTATTGCAGATCATGGAAATGCTGATTTTGCAATTAATGAAGATGGTTCACCAAACACAGCACACAGTACTAACCCGGTACCATGTATTTTAATTGATCAGGATTTCAAAAAAGTGAAAGATGGAAAATTAGCGGACATTGCTCCTACTATTTTGAAACTCCTTAACATTGAAATTCCGAAAGAAATGACAGGAGAAATTTTGGTTTAGGATCATTACAAAAAATCTTATAAAAAAACACCGCTTCAAACAAGGCGGTGTTTTTTTATTGAACTATTTGAATGAAAGTCTTTAAAAACATGACCGAGGTCATTAGATGAAGCATGTGAAAATCATAATATCATTGTGGTAATTTTTATTTTATATATTTGCCGCTTATAAAAAAAAGAAATAGAAAAAATGAAAAAAATACTTATCATCTCAGCGATAATAATATCGTCCGCTTGGCTTAAATCAGGCAGAGTCTTCGCCCAATGGTCAACCAATTCAGCAATAAATAATGCAATTTGTATTGCAGGGGGTGATCAAACATTACCCACCAGTATTTCTGATGGAAATGGAGGAGTCATCCTTACCTGGCAGGATAGAAGAAATGGGAAAACAGATATCTATGCTCAAAAAATAAATTTAAATGGAACGGTGCAATGGGGAATCAATGGTGTTGCAATTTGTACCGCATCCAATAACAAGGAAAATCCGGTTATTATTTCAGATGGTAATGGAGGTGCTATCATTGCTTGGGGAGATCGCAGGTCTGGAAATGCGGATATATATGTTCAGCATGTTGATGCTAATGGAATTGTTCAATGGACTAATGATGGAGTCGTGATATGCAGCGCAGAAGATCAAAATGTTTCACCTGCAATCACCACAGATGGCAATGGAGGAGCTATTGTTGCCTGGTATAACAGTAATTATGGCAATGGTGATATATATGCTCAACGCATTAATTCTTCAGGGGCAATATTGTGGGCATTTAATGGAATTGCCGTATCTAATGCTTCTGGTATTCAAGAGGTTCCAAAAATTATTTCAGATGGAAGTGGCGGAGCTATTATTACCTGGAATGATAACCGAAACATAAACGCTTCCTACTATAACTGGGACATATATGCTCAACGCATTAGTGCATCCGGAATAGCACAATGGACAATAAACGGAGTGGAAATATGTACAGAGATGGGTGGACAAGGTAATGGAGCCATTGTTTCAGACGGCAATGGTGGGGCTATCATTACTTGGGAAGATAGAAGAACGGGGTTTCTAAATATTGACGTTTATGCCCAGTACGTTAATGCTAATGGAGCTGTTCAATGGACCACAGGTGGGGTTGCTATCTGCACTGCGACTGGTGAACAATATGCTCAACTATCATGTATCACTTCAGATGGTAGCGGAGGAGCTATTATTACCTGGTTTGATGGCAGGAGCGGAAGTAATAATTATGATATTTATGTACAAAGCATTAATGCCAATGGAGTGGTACAATGGACTAGCAATGGAGTAGCTGTATGCACTGCTTATAATTATCAGTTTAGTCCAACTCTTATTTCAGACAACAATGGAGGAGCAATTATTGCCTGGACTGATTATAGAAATGGCAACAACTTATATGCCCAGCGTATTAATAGCAATGGCTTGGCTCAATGGACATACAATGGAGTAGCAATAAGTTCAGCTGCAAATTCCCAAAGAGGCCAGGCTATTATTTCAGATGGTAATGGTGGAGCTATTTTAGCCTGGCAGGATGGCAGAAACGGGAATTCTGATATCTATGCACAGCGTATTAATTTTAATGGTAGTTTTTGCACCAACCCTGTTGTATATCTTGGAGCTGATATAATACAATGCGGAGGAACAGTTTTATTAGATGCTGGAAATACCGGTTCAACTTACGCATGGTCCAACGGAGCTGTTGGTCAAACTTTGAATACTTCTACTTCCGGGACCTATTCTGTAAATGTTACAAACTTAAGTGGTTGTTCTACTTCTGACCAAATAAATATCACCATAAATCCTCTTCCTCTTGTAGATCTTGGAACAGATATAACTCAGTGTGGAGGAAGTGTTTTATTAGATGCAGAAAATACTGGCGCCACTTATCTATGGTCCAATGGAGCTGCAGGTCAAACTTTGAATACTTCTACTTCCGGGACTTATTCTGTAAATGTTACAAACGTAAGTGGATGTTCTGCCACTGACCTAATTAATGTAACAATAAATCCAATGCCAATATCAAATGCAGGTTCCGATCAAACAACCTACTACGGATATGCACCACTTGAATGCACCACTCTTGGAGTAGTTGCAACCGGTGATACTTATTTATGGACCAATGGATCAACATCCAGCACTACAAATGTTTGCCCTGTAATCACTTCCGACTATACATTAACAGTAACAAATCAATATGGATGTTCAAATTCAGATGACGCGACAATAACCGTTGTAAATGTTGTTAGTAGTAATGGCAACACAGTTGTTATGTGTCATAATGGAAACAACACTATGAATGTTGCTCCAAATGCTGTTCAGATTCATTTAAATCATGGTGATTATCTAGGAGCTTGTTTGCCTGCAGGAAGAACAGCAACACCACCAAGCACTAAGGAATCAGACATGATTAGTGATAACGTACTAATTTATCCGAATCCTGCCACAAATGAAATTACAGTTAAAAATACAGTTGGGGAAGTGAAAATTACCTTACTAAATTGTATCGGACAGGAAATAAAATCAACTAATTCAATATCCAATCAGGAAGTTGAAATTAATTTGAAAGACTTACCAAATGGAATTTATTTTATTAAAATTACAAACGAAAAGGTTAATTTAATTAAGAAAGTTGTTAAACAATAATAATAAATTTATACCATTAGCTTATATAAAACAGTTTTTTTTCTGACCTCACCCTTAATCCCTCTCCGAAAGAGAGGAAGCTAATTGGTATATTTTATATAAGCTAATGGTATTAATATAAAAAACCTTGTTAAAAAATGGCGGAACGATATGTTCCGCCTAATCAGGTTTATTTTGCCTGCAAATTTTTTAGATTGTAAATTGTTGAATTAGACACCCCCTTTTTCCCCATTAAGAAAGCGCAAAATACAACGCTGCTTTTGAATGAAAAGCTGTTGTATTAAACCGTGAAACTTACTATTATTTTATTTTAACGATACAATTATCTTTAAATTTTTGCAGCTCTCACATTAAGTTTATTCCTAAAAAAATTACAGCAGAACATAAAATAAAAAAATAGTCATTATCATTATTTTGTTTCAGTGTATAATTAATCAGTATGAATTGATGCAATTCCAGTCAACAGGCTCAAAACACCAAAAACGATTAATGTCGTTCTTTGATTTTTTGTTTTGACATTTTTACTTAGCAGTCAAAGTAAAAATGACGTTATTCTTATTTTCTGAATCATTTCGGCTGCTGTCAAGTTTAAAATTATTTTTTACAAGTACTTGTTCTGATTTAGTATTGTCTTTATGAACAAATGCTTCAAGCGTTTTTATCCCCAGTGTTTCAAAACTAAATTGGATGATACATTTCACCGCTTCGTTCATTAATCCTTGCCCTTGAAATCCCGGATTTAATTCATAACCAAGTTCAGCACTGAGTTTATCCTCTGAAAATTTCCAGACGCAAATTGTTCCGATCAGCTCCTGACTGTCCTTTAAACAGATTGCCCGGTAGATCCATTTATTCTGTTTTATTCCTTCGTTAATCCTTGTAATAAAAGCCTTGGCTTCGGCTTTACTTGTTTGCTTCGGCCTCTCAATGTATTTATTTACACTATCATCCGAGCGTAAGGAGGATATTGCAATGTCATCTGAATTTTTTAATTGACGTAAGATTAATCGTTCTGTGGTCAGTATGGTGGAGCATGCAAAATGGATTTCTTTCATTGTTGTTTTTAACGTTGTGATAATGCTGATAACCTAACAACTGTTACAGTTAATACCATTTTGTTGGATCAGTTTCTTTTCCCGGGATCCATAATATACTTAGGCTGAACAAATTTCCTTTTTATTTTTTAATAGCTTTGAGATGGTAAAATAAAAAACGCTTCCTTCGTTCAACTTTGATTTTACCCATATTTTTCCATTATGCAAGTTGATAATTTTTTTGCAAATAGCCAAACCAATTCCTGTACCTTGATATCGATCCGTAATATTCAAACGTTGAAAAATAATAAATAGCTTATCAAAATGTTTTTCTTCAATCCCGATCCCATTGTCTTTAATGGCAAAAAGATATTCAGTATCTTTTTCTTCAACGGTAATCTCAATTTCAGGTGTACCGTTTTTTTTGCGGAATTTCAAAGCGTTGCTGATCAAATTCTGAAACAACTGTTTCAATTCTTCTTCACACCCAACCAAAACAGGAAGAGGTGAATACGTTATTTTTGCATTACATTCTTTAATGGAAATATCTAAATCTGTAACGACCTCTTTCAAAATTTTATTCAGATCAACGGAAACAAACGGAACATTTTTTCTGTCTCTTGTAAAGTCAAGCAAACCTTTGATCTGATTTTGCATTCTTTCGGTAGCGGTTAAAATAAACTGGAGATATTGCTTCGTGTCTTCATCTGTTTTTCCTGAATATGTTTCATCCAACAACCCAACAAAATTGGATATGGTCCGGAGCGGTTCCTGCAGATCATGTGAAGCGATGTAAACAAATTGCTCAAGATCCTTATTTATTTCAGTGAGCTCATTGGTCCTTTGTTTTAATTCATCTTCTGCTTTTTTCTTTTCTGTAATATCAATGATAACCGATTGATTATATTTTTGATCATCCAGCTCTATTACTTCGCTGGAAATAATCGTATTGATTTTTTCTCCTGATTTTTTATATAATTCGGTTTCTATATTATGTAAAGATCCTTTTTCTGAAAGGAGTTTCGTTAATTGTTCATTAATGCTAGTATCGATTAAATGTAATTCATCAGGAGTATGTCCGATCACTTCATCGCGCTTAAATCCGAATAGTTTCAGTGAGACCTCATTTACTTCTGTAAATTTTTTATCTGTCAGATTTTGAATAGCCATTGGAGCGGAACCTAAGTTAAATGCTGTTTGGAACTTCTGTTCGATTGCTCTTCTTTCTTTTTCCAATATCCTTCCTTTTATATCTTCCTCTCCGAGAAAATGGGCGGCCCTCCAGAATATATAAGAAATGATGGTGATGCTGAAGATGATCATCATTGCCAGTCCTAATTCATTACTATAAAATCCGAATTGCTCTCCAAGATATCTTAATTCAGAAAAAACAATCAGTATGATAATTAATATGGGGAAATACTTACGTATTAGTTTTCCTCCCAACGTGTCGCTACTTACAATAGTCATTATTCCGCGTTCAGGTTGAGCCAACAAAATTCCGGAGGTCAGAAGGATGAAACCAATAGAAGTTTCAAACGCAACATTCACATTATTTAAAGGTGCCAAAAAATTGCTGGCATAATACAAATAACTAAGAAAAACTAAAAATGATAAACCGGCAGCCAGGATAACAAGTCCTTGTAAAACACTATATATCCAAGTATTTTTTATGTTAAAGAAAAATAAAAAAACGGCATTGAATAAAAAATTAATTGCTGTGATCCATGCCATTCGGCCTGAAGAAAGTGAATTTTTCCCGTTAAAATAAGATTTAAAAATCAGATCATTAATGCCCAGGTTTATCGAAAACAGATATTCGGCTAATGTTAATAAGGCAATTAATGCAATAATTGAAACACAACCATAGGTGGCAATTTTGTATGATAAAGGAGCGTTAAATTCGGCCTGGTTAATTTCCGTTAAGCGTTCCGAAGCAGCACTCTTTAACTTTTTCCTTTTCCTGATTTCCGATAATTGCTGTAACACTAAAAGAGTTGTCCCACTTAATATAAAACACAAAGCTGTATTGGCTGCCATAGGGGTCCAATTAGATCTGATGCTTTTAAGAACTGTTATATCAAATACCCAACCGATAAAAGTTGCCACACCAATCACTATCACTCCAATAGCTGCACCCTTTGAATATTTTTTAAAAGACGCAATTATGCGTTCATTAACCGGATAATCCATTTTGTGTTTTTATTCTCTCTGTTTCGTGATTTTCATTAATGCCAATTGAAAACTAAAAGGTTCAATTTTTAAAGCCTCAGCCAAACCTTCTCCTTGAAAAAAGGAGAGGATGATTGGAGTATTTATATTTCAATTGGTATAATTCGTAAAGCAAAATTTTAATCTTTTAAAATAAATAATCCATTGCCTCTCCGTTTTAATGAAACATAAAAGGCCGGTAAAAAAAATATGTTTAAATGTTTAGAGTTTTTTTCTTTCTTCACAACTTTGACTGTTTCAGGGTGGTTGCAAAAATTAAATCTGTTTTGGATCTGCATTTGGATACCTATTTGTGAGATGTAAAGATGGATTTATTGGAGTGTAATAAGTCTGATTTATTTCGTCATTCAAAATGATAATTATCATTCCAATGTTAGCTGACGTTTATTTATTCATCGTCAGTATACTCGCCAGTCGGGAGTTTATATAGCTTGTTATCTTTGTACTTAAAAAATTCAACATATTCATATTTCGTTTTACATCCATCCCTTCTGTCGTCTGAGTTGCAATTATAAGTACACTTTTCAATTCGCCCCAATTTGTCATATGTATATATAATTGTTTTGTTTTCAAAACGAGCAGTCTTTGAGTTGGGATCTGGAAAATATTTTCCATTTACAAAGAGAACTTCAACTGGATAAACATTGCTTTCCACTATTTTTGTAATCCTTCCAGTTTTGTCTTTGGAATATGCCCATTCCCCATATTGGTTGTTCCCTTTATTTACAAAATTAAATACTTGGGTTTCTTTATAAGAACTGTCTCCGGAATAAGTATAATATACATTATAATTGTCAACAGACTTGTCATCAACTAATCTACAACAGTTTGCAATGAATTGAATCTCTTTTATTCTATCTGAGTCATCATATAGATATTTCTTATATCCCGTGGTCATGAAATAGTTTGGTTCTACGTTTCTCGTGTTTTCTTTCTCCAATAACCCATTTGAATTAAATGTCTTCTCTATAACAAACATTGTGTCGTACAATTGTGTTTTTTCAACTTGACTTAGTCCGATTTGCTTTTCGAGAAGCCCTTTCGAATTGTATAAGTATAAAACTTTTGACATTTCAACTAAAGTGTCACGCTTCATATATTTACTATGATTTGTCCTATTAATAAGGTTGTTTTTTTTATCGTAACTCATAATGGACAACGATGTATCCGCGTCTCTGCCTACATGAGAATACAGTACTCCAGAAATATTCAGATTATCATCAAAATAATATGACCGTATTAATTCTGCGCAAAGAGGGTCTTCAGGTCGATAATTATGAAACTTTTGACAATCCCTAAGAGGTTTGAAGGTCGAATTTTTAATAATTGCAGTGTCAATTAAGATTGTCTTTTGTGGAAAACAAGAGATTGTCGAAAAAAGGAATAATATTATTAATCTAATGTCTTTCATAAATGCCTGCTAACGATTAGCTAAGTGACGTGGCCGCATTCGTAAAACGAAATTATAAAATTACCAGTGGCAAAAACCAAATAAAAAATAATTTTATACCGCTGTGAAAACCTTTTTGATTTTGCCTGTTTTTTTACGTCTGCTTTATTTCGTTTTTCCAGTTTTGTTTTTCCGTTTATAAAACTTGGTCAGTTTCTTATTCATTGTTTTTACTGTTCTATTCAAAACTTGCTTTCTTGGCAATGGCTCGCGTGTTCTAATAAAATAAGGAAATGGATGTCTTAACTGAATTAATTTGTCGCTTCTTATAATTAAAGCATCACAACCAAAATCTGGTCCACCACTATAATTGCTGGCTTTTTTTACACTCCAATTTTCTTTTTGTTCATAGCTATAATTAGAAAAATATTTAACTGTATCCTGTTCAATTGTTCCAAATTCTGCTACAAGAAATTTTTTATTTTCAAATTTTATAGTTGTGTCTGGACGCAAACTATCATTAAGAAAAATCACTTTGTCGAATTGGTTTTCTTTTACGTTAGTTGAATAATCACTATAAAAAAAGTAAGTCGGACAAAAATTGAAATTTGTTTTAAAAGCAGAAATAATGTTTAAATTAAATTCTGCTTGTTTTTTTTCTATTTCATCAGCTTGTTCGTTCTTTCCAAGTTTTCTTAATGCAGTAATGCCAAGTTTTTTTGTTTTTAAGCGCACGAGTAGAGCACCATCTTTTAGTTGGTTTATTTGTTCTTTTGTTGATGCGTTAAGTTGTTTCCTAAAGCTTATTTTCTTTTTCTTGACATGTGTTTCTTGTGAAACCCCTGTAATAGAAATAAAAAGCAAGAAAAATCCTACTATAATTTTGTTCATTCGTGATATGTCTTTTATATTTGTTGCTCTGTTAAGCGGAGCGTCCCGCTCTGCTTTTATTAACCGGCATCCTGCCGAATTATCCCCATTAAAACCAACATTACTTTTATTAAAAATGAACATTAACAAAGAATCTATTTGTAAGTTTTCCATTGCCGCATAATTGTTTCGATTTGCAACAATCCATTTTCTCCTGCATAATCTTTTGCGCTTGAATATTTGTACTCTTCTGGTTTTTCAACTATTCCCGCTCTTACGGGATTGTTATGAATGTAATCTAATTTTTGTTCAATAAATGAATTTGAAAAAACATGTTCTGCATGATTTTCGTGTGTCCAAAATTGATATTCTGAATTTCGTTTATGTTTGAATGCTGAATCTTTGAATAGTTTTAACATCCACTCTTTTCTGCTTTCATTACAGGAATCTATTTCATCTATTATTTTTTTACTTGTATAGCTCTTAAAATCTCTCATGATATTACTCAATTCTTCTTTTTCGCTTTTAACCAATAAATGAATATGATTACTCATTATTACCCAAGCATATATTTCAAGCCCTTTATTCTTTTGACAATAGGATAGATTATCAATTATAATATCTCTATATTTTTGTCGTGAAAATATATCTACCCATTCTACTACTTGTAATGTTACAAAATGAAGTTTATCTTGTTCTTTGATTTGATAACCTGTTGGCATTTTTGTTTTTCTGAAGGTTCTTTTGGTAAAGATATGATATTGCTTCAATTTGGAATAATACGGCAGGATGCCGGTTAATAAAAGCAGAGCGGGACGCTCTGCTTAACGGGGTCGTAATGTGAAAGGTCGAAACACATTATAGTCTTAACACATAGTGATTTTTGATAGCATTGTCGAATTATTTTTGGTCTAATTATTAATTTTTTATTCATTTGAAATATCCGATTTTACAAAACCAACAACGTACGCCTCCTTGTTCAAAACTTGGAAATCAACTGTTGCCCAAATGTCCATAATAATGGAAGTTTTAATTAATACCAAAGCTTCTTCGTTTGTCAAATTTATTCCATCATCAGTATTCTGCCATTTAGCCGGATTCTCTGCAAGTTTTTGTTTTGCTTCCTCATCAGTTACCTCTGTAATACGAACTGTAAGTTCTTGCTCAAACCAATCAGGGTTGGTTTTATATCTCATTTTGAAGGCAACATTAAAGTCGCAAATAACTATCCTGTTTTTCAAAAAGGCGCTATGAGAGGTATAGATAGGGATATTGTCAAATGTTCCTAAGTAGAAAAACTGCAAACTGTTTTCCTCTTGAGGTTCGTTCATTTTTGAGATAAATCTTTTATCTTCAAGAAATAATCGTTCCCTATAGCTGTATTCTGGTGATAATAAAATTAAGGTCGGATTTATTTTTTTGCTTTGTAACTCCACAATGGATTTTTCCAAAACTTCTACTGCATTTATGCCCGTAATTTTGTTATAATCACCTTTCATTATGGAACTAAAAAATTCATCGTCTTCCCATCTCCCTGTTTCCCCGCCCATTCTGTCAACTCCCATAATTGTTTGATTATGTTCGCCATCAATGAACATCATTTTTGCCTTTTCAAAAAATGTTCGTTGTCCAATAATTCTTAATTTAATTGCACTGTCAGTAACGAGTTCAGTACTTCCTATTTTCTTAAACAACTTATGAATTCTTGCTTGGTTCTTCCAAGCTTTGCCAATCCCTTCTTTGAAATTATTTACAAATCTGAGATTGAGAGGGGCATTTGCAATCGCACTATCAGAATCTCTGATTCTTTTCTTTTTCACTTCTTCAAACACTTTTAAAACACTATCACATTTTTCTTTTAATTTTTCAGGTGTTTCAACATTCAAAAGTTTTTTCCATTTGTCGAAATTTTTTTGGAAGTAATCAGCATTTACTTTCAATGCATCATATAAAAACCTTGTTTGAGAAAGGTCTTCAGAGTTTAGCTCTTTCACATTGACATACAAAGGATTTCCCCTTATTTGGTCTACCATAAAACCGAATGTCATCCAGTCATATGGGTTTGGTGGAGAATAAGATTTACCAGAAGGTCTTTCCATAAAATCCCATTCACTCCATCCCATATAAAAATTTGTAAGATTACCCCTGAAAAATAAAATATCTTGTAACAAATCGTCCGCACTGCCATTAACGATTAATCGTTCAAGGAATGATGTAACTATTTCTTCTTTTATTTTATTAACTCTGTATAGAAAAATAATCCAATATTTTATTCCTTCAATGGTATGTCGCCTGTAATCATCAAATGCTTTTAAAATTTTTAATTCTTCTTTCTTATCTTTAATTGTATTGTTATTGATTGCATTTGGATTTTCAATTTCTAATCGTTTTATTTCCGATTTCAATTCATAATGCTTGTTGTAACTATTGTCAGCTACTTGGTCAAATTCATTCATTGAAAGACGGAATTGCTGTATATCACTATTCCTAACAATGAAAAACAATAGTCGGCTGTAAGCGTAGAATCCCCAGTAGTAAAATTTATTCAGTTCGATTTGTTCCTTTAAACTTTTATTTTTTCTTCTTTCAAAACCGATGTCATATAAAAGAATTTCTTTCTGATGCATTGAGGCTTGCGTAGAACAGAATTTGTGCATTTCTGTCAGCTCTGGATTTTGCTTTGCCTTTAAATAGGAAACACTATAAAAATGTGAAGGAAAGAAAATATATTTTTCAAAATGTTTTTGTGATTTTTCGTGAATGCTAATTTGTATAACTCTTCTTACAAAACTTTTCAGTACACGAAAGGTTTCAATACTGTTGTTGTCCATTGATTTATCAATGGCTTTCCAAATGTGAGTATCAATGCCGTCTGTAACATCTAAATCATCAGGATAGTGCCTCATTTTTGATTTTGCATTTGAAATGTATAAAGTTCAATGTAGGATTCAAGCATTGTTTCAAGATTGCGGTATTTGCTTTCTTCACTTAATTCCTCCACTTGTTTATCAAAATATTTTCTATAAACGTAAGTGTCCTTTTTTTGTTTTTGTTTTCGTTTAAGAATCAAACTTGTTCCAAGAATGAACTTATTCCATTTGGTGTTAGGTTTTCCTTTCTCCCAAATAAAATTGTTTGTTTCTCCGGACATAATTTCTAAGCTTAGCTTCCTATAAAAAACTGTTTCTGCTTTTTTCTTTTTCCTTGATACCAAACTTGCAATTCTATTAATATGAATATCTTGAATAACTCTATCCTTAACTTGCTTATGGATAATTTCTTCCTCTGAAATTTCAGTCACTTGAAAATTTGTTGAAAAATCTAATGCTTGTGAAAAGTCATATTCTTTGGCACCGTGATTTTGAAGAGTAGTAATATATTGTTCGCTACTATATTTTATCAATAGAATTTTTTTCATATTTCCTTTTGCTTCATTCATTAACTCCACATTTAACATTCCAGTAATTTCTTTGCCATTAGTGAACTGAATGATTGTTCTGAAAAGAAAACCAATTAAAAAGAGAATCGCAAAAGCAAGATACGTCCCTGCTAAAACCGCCCTTGAAAAATCAAAATATGGAATTTGAGTATCTCTTAGAGTAGAAACAATAATAAAACAAGCAATAGTGCTAAGAGTTAAATAAATTGTAGGATATAAATAAGATTTTTTAAAAAGGAGTTTGAATGTAACTGGGGATTTGACAGCTAAATTGGTTATTAAGAAACCAACCACAACCAATGTAATACTTATGATTGTGGCAATATTTGTTGTTCTTTGGTCAACAAGAAGTCTTGAAGTTTCATCGCGTAACGTAATGAAATTGAGGCAATCAATATTTATGACAGAACTTAATGAAAAAAAAAGAATTACAAAAAGTAGAACAACCCACCATTGCGCGCTTTCGGAAATGTAATCTAAAAACCTCTTTGGAATATTTTTATACCATTTGTCAAACAAATCTTTGTGATGCTCTCTAATATAAGCCTTCACACGATGTCTCAACCAATTATCATTATTTCTAAAAAACAGCATTTGATATTAAACTTCATTTGTCTTGATTATGCGTCAACAGTCGAAAGATACGCCATATTAAATTCAAAATTCGATTTGTGAAAATTATAATTGTCGAACGGAAAGTTTTTGTCCGTTCGTTTTCTTTTTTTTCTTTTTTTTAATTGCATTGCCCCTAACATTTTATACTTACGAAACCATTTCGTTTTATAAGTTTATTAATAGAATAAACGAAACAAGTTTCGTTTATTCCAAATGTTTAACAATAATAAACTAAATCTAATATAATCCACTTATCAATTTTATTCTTTTCTAAACAAATATCACCTCACCAACGTCACCCTGCCAATGTATTGATGGTAATTACCCCCAACATCATCACGGAAAGTAATTTTATAGACATACACATCATTACTGCATAATTTGCTTTTATAACACCCATTCCAGCCATCATCCAGATCTTTTGCTTCATATATTTTTTCGCCCCAACGATCAAATATCAAAAATGAATAATCATGTACCCCTAATAAAACCGGTTTAAAAACATCATTCAATTCATTGTTGTTAGGTGTAAAAGCATTGGGCAACCAAAATAAAAACTCTGGACGAATAAGTACTTCCGAATAGGCGGTATCATAACATCCATAGGTATTTAAAACTACCTGCATAACAGTATAAGTCCCCGGTTTATTAAAGCGATGAACCGAATCACAATTATTGTATGATGCTCCATCACCCCAGAACACACTGCAAGCAATGGCATCAATACTCTGATCTGTCATGCTTACATCCGGATAAAAAATGGACGTGTCTTTTGGAGTAACCGTAAATCCTGCTTGTGGCGAAGGAAAAACCGTTAATGAGGTTGGCAATGCAAACGTATCCACACAACCATGAGCAGTGGTAATTATTAAATTTGTAAAATACGTTCCTATAGTTGGATAGGTATGAAAAGGATTTTGCTGGGTGGATATTGTTTCATCACCAAAACCCCATACATACGTTAAAGGAGTATCTGCCTGCGAACTATCAACAAAATGTACCGGTTGCAGATCACATGCTATGGCTGTTTGCAAACCATAATTAGCAAGCGGCTTTGGATATACCAATACATTATTTGTATAACTGGTTGTACAGCCATTTTCGTTTACAGTTAGGATTACAGGAAAAGTGCCTACCGAATTAAAAACAATATTCGTTGGATTTTGCTGAGTCGAGGTGGACGGATTCGCATTCGCTCCGAAATTCCAATTAAATGTACCATTTCCCATAAATGCACCTGCTGCTGTAAAATCAAAACTATTTTTATAAATACATTCGCCAGGTGGTGGAATAAAAGTTGGAACAAGAGGTGGATAAATTCTAAATACTGATGTATTTGTATCTGCGCAAAGCGAACCCGGATTGATAATCAGCGTTACATTATAGCTTCCTGTATCAGCATACGTCCAGGTTGGAGAATTAATAGCGGAGACATCCAGCACAGTGGAGGACTCGCCAAAATCCCAATGGTAAGAAAAGGCATTGATACTGTTTTGTGAAAAATGTACCTGGTTCCCAAAACAAAAAACGGACTGTAATGGAATGGAGGCAACCGGTAAATTCGGACAGTTCTCTACATTAAACTGAAAATCACGTTTATTGGTTGTCAATAATATTCCATTCCGGTATTCACTGACACATACTCCAACTACCCATCTGCCAATCATATTAGGTGTTCCCGTCATTAAGCCGCTGAGCGGATTTATTATTAAAGACGGTGATGAACTCATTGGATTTGCCCCGGAATAAGGTGCTGTATAACTTACAAAAGTGTATGGTGGTGGACTTGGTGGCACCGGTGTTGGATTACTTGCATCGGCTCCTTCGTAGGCATCACAAAGTTGATAATACAACGAATCTCCATCCGGATCGGTAGCAGAATGATCAAATGAAAAAGGCACACCTGCACATAAAAACAAGGGAGGAAAATTAGTATAACGTGGCGTACTATTACACGTTGCAATAGAAACATCAAGAATTGGAATTTGATAGGTTGCCCCTACTTGCGATGCATTCACAATATTTAATATGGAAGAATTCCGGCAACAACGCTGATACGATAAAACATAACCTCCTGCAATGGGAGGTAAATTTAAAATTTTTATATACACTCCTTCTTCTACACAAACATCTACCGGTGGAGTGAAACAGGGATTATTGATTACTGCCGGAATTAATGTTGAATCGGCAACACCCATGTCCACCGTCTGTAAAACCGATCCATTACTATCATAAACACCAATGTATCCGGGACTATCAAAAGGTGGGATCCCATAGTAACAATCGCGATAAACTTTCAAGGTAATTTTATAATTATTACCTCCCAAACAATCATAATAAATTTCGCCACCCACAATATGTGTAGCGAAACTCTTAACACTGAAAAGAGTTAAAAACAAGAGTATCAGAAGACCTCTAAACTTCATGCTTTTTTTTATTACTTATTTTGATCGTACCAGTTGAAAAAATCCTGCAATTATTTTTGCATCCGAAGATGTTGTGGTTTTTATATCCGGGTATGAATTATTGTTTAGTAATGCCTGCATTGATCCCATTGCCGGAATTGTTAATACATAATAATAAGTCCCCTCCGAACAGCCGCTTCCTTTCCAGTTATTCGGATAGTTTGAACTCGTATAAATTTTACTTCCCCAGCGATCATAAATAGCAATTGAGCTACCCGGAAATTTTTCCAGATTTTCGATGTAGAAAAATTCATTGATTGCTGGTCCCTGACCATCAGGAGTTATAATATTGGGAATGTTCAGCGTACAACTTGGATCTACTATTATTGCTACCTGGTCATCCTGAGAGTTGCCACAAATGTCCATAACAGAAATTAAATAAATACCACTTTGATTTGCCATTACTGAAGTAGATGCAGTATTGTGAAACGTAACAGAATCTGTTCCCACAAATGTGCTCCAGTTATAGATGTAAGGCGATGAACCGCCATTTACAAGCGCATTTAAATTTACTTCTACACCCGGACAAACAAAAATATCGTCCCCGGCATCTACTGTTAAAGGGGTATAGGCTATCAACGTAATAACAACACTATCCTGTACTGCCGGAGTAGGGTCAACACTTGAAGTACATGCATCATTTACAGTAACAACAAACGTGGTACTTGTATTTATCGTAACTGTTGGATTGGCAATGGGTGCAGCACCATTGCTCCATGAATAAGAGTATGGATCAACACCTCCTCCAACGATAGCATTCAACAATACCGATTCTCCTCCATTGCATAACACAATAGAACTGGTGCTTATTGTCATTGGTGGTGGTTCCGCTAAATAAATGGTTGCATTGGTGGATGTTTGAATACAAGGACCTGTTTGGCTGATAGATAATAAAATTGTTTCAAAACCTTCTGAGGATCCATCAGAAACAGCATCGATACAATATGAAATAGAATCCTGTCCGGCCTGAAAAATTAATTGCGTAGGAAGTACTACACCTGCTGAGCCTGTATTATAATCTACTCCATTCACAGCTGTCCCGGCAATTGAAACGGTTACGGTATCTATTTGTGAAATATTAGAAGTTCGGATAAAATTAATGCAAGTCTGGCCGCATCCTTCAAATAGTACCGAATCATTTGCTCCACCATAGCTATTCTGAGGAATGATCATAACGCCCTGACTGGAAAAACTTCCTGCTTCCAAAAATACTCCTGAATCAAATGAGCCGTCTCCCACATCAGCAATGGCAATTTTTATATGATAGGTTTGTCCGCATATTACAGCTTCTTTTGCTATCAAAGGCTTTGTAAAACCATCGTATTGCACGGTGGTTCCCGGAGGTGTTTCATTATCAAAATACAAGGAGGAATAAGCTAAACTTGTACAAGAGCCTCCTCCACTATTCGCACCTGCCACACCCGGATTAACTGTATTAATTGCAACAGCTAATGGCGGATTTGATGCTGGAACAATTGCTATATTTTTATTTGTATAGGTACCACCAGCAGGATTGGGACCCGAAACAAAAAAACCAAAAACATCATTGAAATTTGAACACACATACTCCGGATATTCTTCTGAGGCAAAAATATATCGGAATTTGATCGAATCGGAAACAGGAATAAAATCAAATTCCAGAATTGCAGCATCATAAATTGTGTTGGATGCTATTGTCATTAATTCCGGATCAGTAGAAGATGTTCCAAAATCTGTTGTTTGAGCATCTGTATTATTCGGCCCATTTGAATTTGTAATATTTCCTGCTGCCAAAATTATACCTGACGAAAAACCGATATTTGATAGTGTTCCATTAAATGAACCACGGGCGGCACTATCCCCTGAAAATGTAATATTGGAGGCGGTAATTCCTGCACCCAACAGCACATTTTGCACCAATTGTGTTGGTGTCATGGCGTTATTTGTTGTCAATTGCGCACTTGAATCATTCGAAATTAAACTCAAACTCAGAATAAAAAAACAACAAACTGCAATTTTATTACATCTAAAAAAAAACATTTTTTAAGCTATTATTTAATTGGGCAAACAGAATTATCTTAAAATAACAATTGGCTAATGTACAAAAAATGGTATGTAGATAAAAGCCTTCCCATCAAAATGATCGGTGATATGAAACAAGTAGCGTTAAAATAAAAAACCTGTCTAAAATTTTATTCTAAATAAATATTTTTCTTCCCACTCATATATTTCGTTATCCCAATATAACAAAACCTTTGCAATGATGTTCGGGTTGCTTCCTTGCGAGGGATGCACGGCAGAATCTATCTCCGGATAAAAGCAATAAAAATTATTTTTCGATTACTGTTTGTTTGAAGATTGCTTCGCAGAGTTCAGGCGAAGGCAGCAACTGTCGATTCATGCTGAATTTATTCCGGCATCTTGCGAGATCCCGAAACAAGTTCAGGGTGACCACATAATGCCATACTGAATGAGGTCTAAATCCTCATGATGACTTTCGATCCGGTTATTGCAATGACAATTTTGAAATGGAATGTTTTACTTTATAACATTTCCATCACTATCCAATTCTGTCACCTCATATCCTAATTTAGATAAAGCATCAAAGGTTTTAGCTTTGTCGCCTACCACTAAAATTACCATTTTTGAATAGGGTAATTGTTTTTTAGCGAGGGCATCAATTTCGGTTTTCGTAATTGCTTTTAAAATTTCATTTTGTTTTTCAGTAAAATTTTTATCCAGATTAAAATCCAGGATCCTTTTTATAAATCCGGCTTTTTGCATGGCAGTCTCATACTTGAGCGCTTCGCTTTGTCCAATTGAACTTTTTGTAAACTCAAGTTCTTCAGCCCTTATTCCTTTATCTGCATAATTTTTTATTTCTTTCATAAACTCTACCACAGAACTATCAGTAGCATTTCCTCTAACACCCGCACTTCCTGTAAAAGGACCGGCAAATTGGTTTCCCGAAAAACCGGTGCGTGCCCCATAAGTAAAGCCATGGACTTCGCGTAAATTCATATTGATGTGACTGTTAAATGCTCCACCCAATATATAATTCATAATTGTTGATTTGTAAAACTCTCCGGTAGCATCATAAGGCATTGCCATATAGCCGATTCGTATTTCCGATTGCGGAGCTTTGTCTTTATTTACAAAATAAATTTTTGTCTTATCGATTACTGGTAATGTCGGCTCCATTCCTTTCATTACTTTATTTCCTGTCCATTGTTTTAAAAATGACAATTTTGAAATGACAGCGTCTTGCGCTAGATTCCCGACCACAACAACAGAAGAAATAGACGGTGAAAAATAATCAGCATAATAACTTTTAACATCATGTAGTGTAAGGGCCGTTACCGTTTCTTTGGTTCCGATTGTTGGAGTTGACATGATGTGGCTAGTACCATACATCAACTTTGCAAAAACATTATTTGCAGTTGTTGTGGCTTGTGTAACCTGATTATTTATTGTTTCGATCTTTTGTTTTTTAATGCGATCAAATTCTTCTGAATCAAATTTCGGATGAAATAAAATTTCATTTGCAATTGCTAATGTTGAATCAATGTTTTTCGAAAGGGAAGAAATAGAGACAACAATATCTTGTCCGTTATTATAAATGCTGATGCTGCTTCCCAGGCGATCCAGTTTTTCTGAAATTTCCTCCGCACTATGTTTCGTAGTTGATTCGCTTAAAATACTTGTCAGGAGTGAAGAAACTCCGGCTTTCGCCATTTGTTCGTACCTGTGCCCGGCTTCAATGTATAATTGAATAGTTACACTAGGTATTTCATCGCTTTTTGCTCCTATCAGTTTCAATCCATTATCAAAATTTTGTGTCCAGTAATTTGGTGCTTTAACCACAGGGTTTGCACCTGCGGTTGGTTTGATCTTTCTATCAAATGTATCTTTTGCTTTATTGTAAACTAAATTTTTATATTCAGCAGCTTCAGGAGAATTTATATTTCGTGCAGGGGGAGTATAATTATCCGCTTGGGCGATAACACTTGCCTTCCCTTTTGGATATACACTTAATACAACTGCTTTTTTTCCTTTTATATATTTTTCATACACCCTCATCACATCTTCTTTAGTAACTTTGTTATAGGTATCTATTTCTTTAGTGATATAATTTGGGTTTCCTGTATATGTTTGATATGCCGCAAGGATAGAGCCTTTTCCCTGCACACTTGATAATGAATTTACTGTTTGTGTTTCAAGGCTTGCCAGAAATTTTTTAATATCATCAGTGGTAACACCGCGTTTTTCAAACTGGAGCAATGAAGCACGGATCAGGGAGTCCATTTGTGCTAAAGATTTATCAGGGAAGGCACGCACCTGAATAGCAAAAACACCGGTTAATTCATCTGTCGAATTATAAATATTTGCCATCTGAGCCAACTCAGATTTTACAAAATTTTGATAGAAAATAGATGATTTGCTACCACCTAAAATATCAGCCAGAATATCTAAAGCAGGTTCATCCGCATGCCTTGCAGGGACGCTTGGAAAGGTAAAATTTATTTGTGGTGCGCGAATGTTATCTTCATAAGAAATGTATCGGTCCTTATCCAGAACAACAGCTGCAACTGTTTGTGGTTTTACTTCCGGTCCCGGAGAAATAGAACCAAAATATTTTTCTGCTAATTTTATCACATCAGCAGGTTTTACATCTCCTGAAATGGTAAGTGTGGCATTGTTTGGTCCGTACCAACGCATGAAGAATTTTTTAAGATCGTTTACATCCACACGGTTCAGGTCTTCGATATAACCGATTGTTAACCATGAATAAGGATGAGTTGGTGGGTATAAGGCAGCACAAATCTTTTCATTAACAATTCCATAAGGTTTGTTATCGTAATTTTGTCCGCGCTCATTTTTTACTGTGGAGCGTTGATTCTCAAACTTTATTTGTGTTACAGAATCAAGTAAAAAGCCCATTCTGTCAGATTCCAGCCACAATGCTGTTTCAAGTTGGTTGGATGGAAGCACTTCCCAATAATTTGTCCGGTCACGATTGGTCGATCCGTTCAAGGTTCCACCGGCTTCTGATATTATTTTAAAATGTTCTGCTTTTGCAACATGCTCTGATCCTTGAAACATCATGTGTTCAAAAAAATGAGCAAATCCTGAACGTCCTTCCTGTTCTCTTGCCGAGCCAACATGATAGGTTACATCAACATATACAATCGGGTCGGAATGGTCTTCATGAACAAGAACAATCAAGCCATTTGGTAATTTATATTTTTCATAAGAAATTACAAGTTCATTGCCTTTGCGAGAAACTTTTTCAATAAGTTTGGTTTGGGAAAAAAGGGTTGTTGAAAGGAAAACTCCCAGTATAACCAGATTAAAGATTAATTTTTTTTTCATTGGATGTCTTTTTTTTGTAAATGTATTTAATGTATCTAATAATGACCTGAATTTTTTAACTTAAATTAGGTGTTGATCAAAAATTCTTTAATTCTATTAATAAATCAATGATTGCTTGGTGAATTGACAAGCTAAAATAGAAAAAATATTTAGATACTGGATTCGTTCTTATGATTTCAATCATGTTATTTCAATTTTTAGTACCTTTGTATTGAAAAATAAGCAAATAACATAATAAAAAATAAAAAACATGTATCCAGCAAGTATTGTAATGCCAATGAAAGCCGAACTTACAACCATTGGTTTTGAAGATTTAACAACCCCCGATTCAGTGGCTGCTGCAATCAATAGCAAAGGAACAACTTTGGTAGTAGTAAACTCTGTATGCGGTTGTGCTGCAGGCGCAGCGCGTCCGGGAGTAAAATTAGCGATTGATTCTGCAAAACGTCCAAACAAAATAACCACTGTTTTTGCAGGTTTTGATACCGAAGCAGTAGCGGAAGCGCGCAAGCATTTTGCTCCTTTCCCTCCATCTTCGCCTTGTATCGCCTTGTTTAAAGATGGCCAATTGGTTCATTTTGTAGAGCGTCATCATATCGAGGGTCGCAGTGCACAAACCATTGCAGATAATTTAAAAATGGCTTTTGACGAATTTTGTTAATCAGAATTCATACTTAAAAAAAACTCCTGCAAATTAAATTTTGCGGGAGTTTTTGTTTTGTGTTTTCCGTTTATCATTCGCATCAGCCATTCATAAAGAGCAGTCTTCCTTTGTATATTGAAAGCGGCAACCGTTTGTTTTTATATATAAATTTGTTTTGCAAAACAAAAAAAAGATCATGAAAAAATATTTTATTGCTGCAAGTTTATTGGCTGCAACAACGGTATTCGCACAGAAAAAAAAGACTCCCGATAATTGGCAAACATTAAACCCTGCAACCGATAAGGTTTATGGAACCGGTTCGGAAGAAGCTTATAAAGCTCTGAAAGATAAAAAACACAAAACCGTTATTGTGGCGGTAATTGACAGTGGTACCGAAATCGATCACGAAGACCTGAAGGATGTTATCTGGACCAATCCGGGTGAAATACCTGATAACAGTATCGATGATGATCACAATGGGTATGTTGACGATATTCACGGATGGAGTTTTTTAGGAGGTAAAAATGGGGATATCAATTACGAAGCGACAGAATTGGCCCGCATGTATCAACGGGGAAATAAAAAGTTTGCAACACTAGATACTACAAAACTTTCGGCCGATGAGGCAAAAGAATTTTCAGAATTCAAAAAAACAAAAAACACCTTCCTTACTGAACAAACAAAACAAGAACAGCAATTGATGGGGATCGAAATGTTTAAGCAGTTTCTTGAGAATGTAAAAAAACAAAGCAACGGAGAATTAACCAAAGCCTCTTTAAAGAAGTATGTTCCTGCAAGTGAAATTGAAGGTAAAATACAAAAACGATTAAAAATGATTTTTGCCTTAGGTCTTAAGCCGGAAGAGTTGGACAGTCAGATAAAACAAGGCTACGAATCCATGAACAATTTAGTAAAATACAATAAAATGAATGTGGATTCAATTCGTCAATATATAGTGGGAGATGATCCTAACAATTCAACAGAACGGTATTATGGTTGTAACCGTGTGGAAGGCCCTGATGCATTACACGGAACACATGTCTCCGGAATTATTGCTGCTATGCGAACTAATAATCTTGGAATTATTGGTATTGCAAACGATGTAAAAATTATGCCGATACGTGCAGTACCAAATGGTGATGAGCGAGATAAAGATGTTGCTAATGCAATACGTTATGCTGTTGACAATGGTGCTACGGTTATTAATATGAGTTTCGGGAAATATTATTCCCCGGATAAAGTATTGGTGGATGAAGCTGTAAAATATGCACAATCAAAAGATGTATTATTGATACATGCTGCAGGTAATGAATCAAAGGATAACGATGTAGAACTTTCCTTCCCGAACCGTGAATTATTATCCGGAGAAATTGCAAACAATTGGATCCAGGTAGGTGCCAGTTCTTATAAAAAGGGAAAAAATATTTTGGGATCGTTTTCCAATTACGGAAAAACTAAAGTTGATTTTTTTGCTCCGGGAGTTGATATTAATTCAACGGTATGTGATAACAAATATTTGGCAGAGTCAGGAACAAGTATGGCATCCCCTTCTGCAGCAGGTGTTGCAGCTATTATCAGGGAGTATTATCCTGAACTCAAGGCGAATGAAGTAAAAGATGTGTTAATGAAAACCGTTGTTCCGTATAAAAAGAAAGTTAAAGTACCGGGAACAAAAAAGAGCAAAATGAAATTAAAAGAACTTTGTGTCTCAGGCGGATTTATAAATGTAAATAATGCGGTGATTGAATTAAATAAAAAGAAATAATATAAACAGGTACAAGCCTTGCCCACTTTCTCGACTCCGCTCGAAATGACCTGTGGGCTGTCATTTCGAGGGGTAATTTTTTTTCAAAAAAAGCAATATAAAATGACGTCTATTTCATTGCTTACAGGATTATGTCCCCCTTTGA
>MEPB01000045.1 GCA_001769385.1 Bacteroidetes bacterium RIFCSPLOWO2_12_FULL_35_15
TAAAGGAGAAGAAAAAATATTTGAACTCTTCCTCTATAATGCACTACTAACAAACAAAGTTAAACCAATTGCTACCTGTTAATATGACATTGCCCTTTGGAGGGGGCAGGGTGAGGTAAAAAAACAGAAAAATGAAATTAACTTTTAACTTAATAATGTGTATGTGTTTTATGTGTCTGCGAATGCGGAACGGTAGCACTATGCATTATTGTAAAAGATAAATCAATAAATAGCAAAATGTAAAAGCCCTTCCGCAACTAGCGGAAGGGCTTTTTTATTAAACCAAAAAATATTAAACCAAAATTATGACAAATTTACTAGCAGGAATAAAAGATCCAAAAGAAGAAATAGATATTCTCGAACTGGATAAAAAAATAAAAGAATTCCGTAAAGGAACGTTGAACGAAGACCGCTTTCGTTCATTTCGTTTGTCTCGAGGAGTTTATGGGCAGCGCCAACCTGGTGTTCAGATGATCCGATTCAAATTGCCATTTGGAAAAATTTCAAGCAAACAGTTGATCACCATTGCAGATGTTGCTGATGAATATTCGAATGGTAATTTACATTTAACCACTCGTCAGGATGTGCAAATTTATTTTGTGAGTTTGGATAAAACCCCGGAATTATGGGCCAAATTAGAACAAGAGGATATTACCTTACGTGGTTCTTGCGGGAACACCGTTCGTAATATTACCGCTTCCGCAATAGCCGGAATAGATCCAAAAGAATCTTTTGATGTTTCGCCTTATGCTCAGGAACTTTTCAAATATTTTTTACGAACACCATTTAGTCAGGAGCTTGGGCGCAAATTTAAAATTGCATTTTCCTCTAATGATGATGATGATGCCTTCACATTTATGCACGATCTGGGCTTTATTCCCAAAGTAAAGATTGTGGAAGGAAAAATTGTGAGAGGGTTTAAAGTTTTGATTGGTGGGGGTTTGGGCGCTCAGCCTTTTTTAGCAAAAACCGCTTCCGAATTTCTAGAGGAAGATCAGATCATCCCATTTACAGAAGCCGTAATTCGTGTGTATGATCGTTATGGAGAGCGTTTCAACAGGCAGAGAGCACGTATCAAATATCTGGTAAATAAAATTGGAATTGAGCAGTTATTAAAATATGTGGAAGAGGAACGTTTGGCAGTGACCATAAAAACAGTTGCTATTAACAGAGAATCGATTAGTATAAAACCAAATACTAAAAAAGTTTCCTACACTACATTTAAAATAAGTGATACCCAAAAATATAAAGATTGGTTAGCAACAAATGTTTTCGAGCAAAAGCAACAAGGTTTTTATGGAGTAAATATTAAACTGTTTTTAGGGAATTTGAATTCAGAAACAGCACGTTCCTTAGCTGATATAGTAAATAATTATGCTGCCGATGATATCCGTATTACCATCAATCAGGGCTTTTTACTAAAGTTTGTTCCAAAGGCAGCGCTGCCTGCTTTATTTAGAACGTTAGATAAATTGGGTTTTGCAGAACCCGGTTTTAACAGTGTTGCCGATATAACATCTTGTCCGGGTACTGCCACCTGTGCACTAGGAATAACCAGCAGTACAGGAGTTGCTAAAGAGTTGGAGAAAGTTATCAAAGAAGAGTATCCCGAATTAATTTACAATTCAGATATCAAAATAAAAATTAGCGGATGCATGAACTCTTGTGGACAACATAGTTTGGCACAAATTGGTTTTCACGGAAGTTCCATTAAAAACGGAACAGCAACAGTACCGGCTTTACAATTGGTTTTGGGAGGGGGAGTATTAGGAAATGGCGAAGGGAGAATTTCCGAAAAAATAATTAAAGTGCCCAGCAAAAGAGCTCCAGCTGTTTTGCGAACATTGTTTGATGATTATGAAAAAAATTCAGAAAATGGAGAACTTTTTAATTCCTATTATGATAAAAAAGGGAAGGATCATTTTTACCAGTTGCTAAAATCATTTGGAGAAACAAGTACACTTCAGGCTGATGAATACCTTGATTGGGGGCATACAGAAGAATTTAAAACCCAAATTGGTGTGGGCGAATGTGCAGGAGTATTGTTTGATCTGGTGGATACGTTGATTTTTGAAGCAGAAGAAAAGATCAATTGGGCGGAAAGTGCTTTCAGTGAAAACTTATTTGCAGATAGTATTTATCATAGTTATGCTGCCATCATTGGTATTGCAAAAGTGTTACTGATCGAGAAAAATATTTTTACAAATACACATATCGGCATCATCAATGATTTTGAAAAACACTTTGTGGTTACATCCGAAATATCGATTGAAGGAGCATTTAAAGATTTTGTTTTACAGATAAATCAAAATGAACCAACTAGACAATTTGCCGACAAGTATTTAAAAGATTCAAAACAATTTTTAGAAAAAGCATTACAAATTCGTGAAATAAAATCAAAAATAATTAACAATTAAAATTCAAATTAAAAATGAAAACAGAAACAAGGAAAAAAACAAAACTAACATTGGTCGGGGCAGGCCCTGGCGATGTGGATCTGATCACTGTAAAAGGAGTAGAAGCAATAGGCTCTGCAGATGTGATATTGTACGATGCATTGGTAAATAAGGAATTATTGAAATATGCTCCTTATGATGCATTAAAAATTTATGTAGGAAAACGTAAGGACAAACATACTTTTACGCAAGATGAAATAAACTCATTAATTGTGGAGTCTGCTTTTTCGCACGGGCATGTTGTTCGTTTAAAAGGAGGCGATGCATTTGTGTTTGGTCGGGGCTATGAAGAATTGTCTTATGCTGAATCATTGGGTATCGAAACCGTCATTGTTCCCGGAATATCAAGTTCCATTGCGGTTCCGGAACTTCAGGGAATCCCGGTAACAAATCGTGGAACAAGTGAAAGTTTTTGGGTAATTACCGGCACCACTAGTAATGGAAAATTGTCATCTGATATTGAACTTGCTGCAAAATCAACCGCAACTGTAGTTATATTAATGGGCTTGAATAAGTTGAATGAAATTGTCGGAATTTATAAAAAGCAAAATAAACAAAACAGTGCTGTTGCGGTTATTCAGAACGGATCGTTGCCAAGTGAGAATAGTGCAATCGGGACTATTGAAACAATAGGAGAAATAGTTCGTGAAGAAAAAATTGGCGCCCCTGCAATTATTGTTATTGGGGATGTGGTTAAATTGCATCCATATTTTTCAGAGAGTTTAATAAATTCGAGCTACGTAACCAATTAAAATCATAATTTTGATACTTAAATCAAGGGTATATTTGAAAAATATAAGAAGCCCGGAAGCTTATGCCACTATCAACTAATACAAATCAAACAATTACAGCAGAAAACCAACTGTTCCCTGTCTTTTTAAAGATGGACCAGCTGCATGTATTAATTGTTGGAGGCGGAACAATTGGGTTGGAAAAAGTTTCTGCAATTCTGAATAACAGTCCGAAAACAAAAATTACGCTTGTTGCTTTAACCATTAAACCTGAAATTGTTGGCTTTCAAAAGCAGTTTAGCAACCTTACAATTGAACGTAAAGCATTTGCGTTAAGCGATTTGGATGGAAAGGATTTGGTAATTGCTGCAACCGGAGACAGGTCAGTTAGTGAACAAATTCGAAAAGAAGCAACAGCTAGAAAATTATTAATAAATGTTGCTGACACACCTGATCTATGTGATTTTTATTTGGGTTCTATTGTGAAAAAAGGAAACTTGAAAATTGCAATTTCTACGAATGGGAAATCACCCACATTAGCTAAACGAGTGAAGGAAGTTTTAAATGAAAGTATCCCTGAAGATATAAACCATGGTATAGAGAATTTGAACAAACTTCGCACACATTTAAAAGGTGATTTTGCAACAAAAGTGAAGTTGTTAAATAAAGTAACAGATGTATTTCTTGACAAAAAGGAAAATGCGAAATCGGCTTTTTACAAGCGCATTTTTTGGATGACCATCTATTCATTATCTGTGATAGGAGTAATGTTGTTTGGTCATTTGCTGTTTACACTTATTCCGCTAACTACAATTAGTGATTACTTTTCAGGCTTAGCAACAAGTTTAGATTCTTCCGTTTTATTGTATATGTTATGTGGTTTTGTTGCTCAAATGATTGATGGAGCATTAGGCATGGCTTATGGAGTGAGTGTAACAACTTTTTTAATGAGTTTGGGAATACCTGCAATTACACCGGCTGTGGCAAGTGCGAGTATGCATGCTTCTGAAATATTTACAACCGGAACATCCTCACTTGTTTATATGCGATATAAAAATGTAAACAATAAATTATTCCGGACACTTTTAATTCCGGGTGCTTTGGGAGCAATAGCAGGTGCATTTACTATATCCTATGTGAGTAAAGATTATGTGAATATTATCAAACCATTTGTTTCGTTATATACATTTACTTTGGGAATTTTGATTGTAAGAAAAGCATTGAACCTTCATATAAAAACAAGAAGCAGGATCAAAAAAATTAAACCAGTCGCTTTATTAGGTGGTTTTCTGGATTCTGTGGGTGGAGGTGGATGGGGGCCAATTGTTACTACTACATTAATTGCTGGAGGAAGAAACATGCGGTATGCGGTAGGTTCATCACATGTTGCTAAATTTTTTGTTGCACTTATTAGTACCATTACTTTTATTGCAGTGATTGGCTTACATCATTGGCAGGTAATTTTTGGTTTGGTGATCGGTAGCATGATCGCAGCGCCATTATCCATTTATTTATCCTTTAAAATTTCAAATAAATGGGGTTTAATATTGGTAGGTTTTTTAGTAATTATTTTAAGTTTAAGAACAATAACTTTTACGTTTATCAAATAGCTAACAAGGCTTTTTAACCACATAGAAACATAGTTTTAAAAAAATTGAAATCCATAACACAGAAATATTTAGACGAGTTGACTTATGAAGTTGTTGGTTCAGCCATTGAGGTTCACAAAGTAATGGGAAGAGGATTGCTGGAAAGTGTTTATCATAAATGTTTAAAAGAGGAGTTATTACATAGAAAAATAAATTTTTTGACAGAGATGAAAATTCCGGTGCTTTATAAGAATAAAGAGTTGGAAATAGATTTTAGGTGCGATTTGTTTATCGAACAATGTTTGGTTGTCGAAATAAAATCAGTTCACGAAATGTCTACTGCGTTTGAAGCGCAGCTTCTAACCTATATGAAACTATTAAAATCTCCTAAAGGTATTTTGATAAACTTTAATTGTTCCAATATTTTTAAGCAAGGACAAAAAACTTATATAAACCAGTATTTTAACCTATTACCAGAAGAATAAAAAAACTATGTTTCTATGTGGTTTAATAAAAAATATTTCAAAAACCAATAAATGAATTTAGATAATTTAAATAAAAAATATTTGTTGTTAAATCCGGAACAACGTATTCAGGAGCTTTACAGCGACTTTAGTAAAGTGTTGTTTACTTCGTCATTTGGAACTACATCTGTTTTTTTATTGCATCTTTTTCATAAAATAAAACCGGACGAAACAATTTATTTTCTGGATACTACTTATCATTTTAATGAAACAATTGTTTATAAAGAGCATTTGACAAAACTTCTGAATTTAAAAGTAATAGATATCAAACCGGAAGAATGGAAAAATAAATTTACACAACAAGATAAAACCTGGAACACAGATCCTGACTTATGTTGTTCTATCAACAAAGTGGAGCCGATCGATAAATTAAAATCGAATTTTGAAGTTTGGGTTTCCGGATTAATGTCATCGCAAAACAAGCACCGTGGAAAATTAAAAGTGTTCGAGCAAAAAGATGATATTATAAAATTTTATCCTCTGATCGATCTTACTGAAAAAGAAGTACTCAACTATATCAAAGAGCATAAACTGCCGGAACATCCTTTGCTATCACAGGGATATAATTCGGTAGGTTGTTTTCATTGTACGGTAGCCGGTAAAGGCCGAAGCGGACGATGGGTCAATAAATCAAAAACAGAGTGCGGACTCCATTTGTAATCTACGAATAAAAATCTACGAATTACTAATCTACGAATTACTAATCTACGAACTACTAATCTACGAACTACGAATATATGCGAACCTGCCTGCGGTAGGCAGGTGTACGAAACGAACTGTATTAAAAACTTTGCGTCTTTGCGCCTTGGCGGCAAAAATTAAGTTGGCAAGAATCTCCTCATTTAAACGTAGCTAAAAATAATTTAATCGAAAAACAAAAAAAATGAAAAATAAAAATATAACAATAGGATTATTTGGCTTTGGCTGTGTTGGCCAGGGACTTTACGATGTGTTAAATCATTCGCAAGGATTGAAAGCAACCATCGAAAAAATATGTGTAAAAGACAGAAAGAAAAAAAGAAAAATTGATGCAACCTTTTTTACGTTCGATAAAGAAGAAATATTAAAGCGCGACAATTTAAATGTGATCGTGGAGCTCATTGATGATGCAGACGAAGCTTTGAAAATAGTGCGACAAGCCATGAATAATGGCGTAAATGTGGTTACAGCGAACAAAAAAATGCTTGCAGAAAACTTCAAAGAGCTCTATGAATTGCAAATAAAAAATAATGTTGCTTTGATCTATGAAGGTTCTGCGGGAGGAAGTATTCCCATTATTCGTAATCTCGAAGAGTATTATGATAATGAATTATTGAGCAGTGTAAAAGGTATTTTAAATGGAACCTGTAATTACATTTTAACTCGCATGGAGTTGGAAAATAAAGATTATTCAGAAGTGTTGAAAGATGCTCAGTCAAGTGGTTTTGCGGAAAGTGATCCTTGGTTGGATGTTGCGGGGTTTGATACAAAATTTAAAACATTGTTACTTACAATACATGCATTTGGGGTGGTGTTATTGCCTGATGATATTTTTAATTCCGGAATTCAAAACGTTAGTTATGACGATATTTTGTATGCGAAACAAAGAGGATTAAGGATTAAAATGTTGGGTGTTTCGTTTAAATCGGGAGATAAATTTAGGGTATATTGTCTTCCACATTTTGTTGACAGAGACAGTGAATTGAATAATGTTTTTTATGAATATAATGCAGTGGAAGTAGAAGGTGCATATTCCTGTAAACAGACATTTGTTGGAAAAGGAGCGGGTAGTCATCCTACAGGAAGTGCTGTATTATCTGATATTTCAGCCTTAACGTATGATTATAAATACGGATATAAGAAATTAAGAAAAGTATTGAATGGAAATCAAAACATTGAAGATGGAGTGAAGTTAATTGAGTATGACTTTTCAATTAAATTATATATTCGTTTTCAAGACAGAGATGAATTAAAAGATCTCGAAATTTTATCGATTGAAGAAGAGTATAAATCAGCAAACACCAATTACATTATTGCGAATGTAAATTTCAAATCGCTTTTTAATATTTATAATAAACGGGAGAATAAACTATTTATCTGTGCAGTTAATTAATGTTAAATCATTTTAAAAATGATTTGTCGAAGCTCGCGATGAATCATTTTTATGAAAAATATATTTGTACTTTTGAGGGTATTTAATAATAGTGTCATGTGGATTAGTAAATTTTTAATTCTTTATTTTTTTATAGTTTCTTTCTCGGTTTACGCTCAAAACAGACAATTCCCGGAAGGGGAAAATGCTCCTGCAATAGGTAAGATAAAGGGTGCTGTTGTAGATAATAAAACCAAACAGGCCGTTCAATTTGCAACCATATCGCTTTATAAATTAAAAGATTCTTCCTTGGTAACTGGAGTTGTGGCCAGTGATAAAGGTGATTTTGAACTATCAGCATTGGGTTTTGGCAGATACTTCATGAAAGTGAAATTTATCGGATACAAACAAATGGTGATCGATACTATTGCTATCAGGCCCAGAGCACCTGAAGTGAATATTGGTACAATTAAACTGCAAAATAATTCCGAGCAACTAGATGAAGTAGAAGTTTCTTCTGAAAAAAGCACTATCCAATTAGGTATTGACCGCAAAATATTTAATGTTGAAAAAAGCATAGTGAGCGAAGGCGGTTCCGCAGCAGATGTATTACAAAGTATTCCCAGTGTTTCTGTTGATATTGATGGAAACATCAGTTTACGCGGAAGTGGAAATATAACCGTGCTGATTGACGGAAAACCATCTGGAATTACCGGTTCCAGTCGAGCTGCAATACTGGATCAAATTCCTGCAAGCAGTATCGAAAGTATTGAACTTATTACCAACCCTTCTGCAAAATACGATCCTGATGGGATGGGAGGAATTATAAATGTCGTTTTAAAAAAGAACAAGTTAAGAGGGTTCAATGGTTCTGTGAGTTTCGGAGCAGGTACAAATGATAAATACAATTCAGGATTTGAAGTAAACAAATACAATGGTTCCATAAACCTAAGTTATCGGAATTCAAAGTTTAACTCCTATATTAATTATGGATATAGAATGAATACAAGAACACATTTAGGAATGAGTGAGAGACAAAATATTTTTCCCGATACAACTTATTTTCTTAATGAAAATTCTTTTTCGAGCAATAAAAACTCTTCGAATAACATAAAAGGAGGAATCGATTTTTATTTGAATCCAAAAAACACACTTGGTTTTTCTGTGCTTTATAATGAAGGAAAAGAAAGCGGAACAGGATTTTCAAGGTATACTGAAGCTGACAAGTATGAGAATCTTTCTGCTACGTATGTACGTGACGAAACATCTGGAGGAGATTCTAAAAGTACCGATTACAATTTTAATTATAGAAAAACATTTAATAAACCTAAACAAGAATTAATAGTTGATGGAACATATTCTATGTCTAACGGAAATGATTTTGAAAATTATTCCGATCGGGATTATGAATTAAAGTACGCATCAAAAAATAGCACTCCGTTTAAACAAAACACTTCGACAAACGGAATTAACTCAATAACGAATATTCAACTGGATTATGTGCAACCTTTAAAAAATCAAATGAAATTGGAGCTTGGAGCCAAAACAACATTACGTGATATTAAAAATGATTTTGTTTCAACTACTTACGACTATTCAAATTCAGAATTTGTTGCAGACACAAATTTGAATAATAACTTCCAATACAATGAAAATATATATGCCGCATATGCAACATTTTCAGGAACGATTAAAAAGTTTGGTTATCAATTTGGATTAAGAGGAGAATCCGCAAATACTATGTCGAAGTTGCTAACAACAAATGAAAATTTTTCATCTGACTATTTAAATTTATTTCCAACCGTTCATCTTTCTCAAAAATTTAATAAGGAACAGGAATTACAAATTAGCTATAGCAGAAGAGTGAACCGCCCGAATATGCGAACTTTAAATCCATTTAAAAATTATGCTGATCCCTATAACATTCGGTATGGGAATCCTTATTTAAAACCTGAATATATCAATTCTTATGAATTGAGTTATGTTAAGTATTGGAAAAAATCAGTCCTTACTTCATCCATTTATTACCGAAAGACAAACGGAATCATTCAACGTTATAAAACCGTGACAGACTCTTTGGTTTCTTTTACAACATTTGTAAATCTGAATTCATCGACTTCGTATGGTTTTGAATTAATTTCAAAAAACGATTTGACAAAATGGTGGAACATCACAACAAGTGTAAATGTTTTTGAAACAAAAATAGATGGAAACAATGTGCAGGCGGATTTACAAAATAATAATTTTAGTTATATGCTGAAATTGCTCTCAAATATGCATGTTTGGAAAAATATGGATATTCAGTTTGTTGCTAATTATAGAGGTCCGATGACAACAGCACAGGGGGAAGTGGAAGGGATCTTTACGATGGACATTGGCGCTAAAAAAGAAATTTTCAAAAATGCAACGTTGAGTTTAAATGTAAGCGACATTACCAATTCCCGAAAAATGAAAATGAAGGCAAGCGATACTAATTTTATTCAAACAATGGAACATAGCCGGGAGTCAAGAATTGTGACACTTACGTTTACTTACCGATTTGGAAAATTAAGTGATCCAAATAAAAAACCGCGTCAGAATAAGCAAAACAATGGTGGTGAATTTGAAGGTGGCGAAGATATGGGGATGTGATTAGATTATCATTCCTGCACCAACAGTCACATTTGTCGACTCATCAATTAAAATTAAACTTCCGGTATTTCTGTTTTTTTTGTATTTGTCAACTATTAACGGAGAGGTGGTTCGTAATGTTAAACACGCAATATCATTCAACCCGATTGTTTTATCGTCTTCTATTTTTTCTAAAGTATTGATGTTCACCTTATATTGAATTTCTTTTATGACACAACGTACTTCTTTTGAAGTGTGTTTCAATGCATATTTCCCGTTGGGTTGTAATTTCTTTTCCGCTAACCAGCAAACCATTACATCAATGTCTTGCGTTGCTTCCGGCTGATTATCAGTTTTCACGATCATATCACCGCGGGAAATATCAATTTCATCTTCCAGTGTAAGTGTAACACTCATTGGTGCAAAAGCTTCTTCCAGTGAGTTATTAAGCGTATCGATGGATTTTATTTTCGAAGTTAATCCTCCGGGTAAAACAGTAATAGCGTCACCTTTTTTAAAAACTCCACCTGTAATACGACCTGCATATCCTCTATAATCATGGTATTCAGAATTCATTGGACGAATAACATATTGAACTGGGAAGCGGGCATCACTATGATTCTGATCATTAGAAATTTTTATGTTTTCCAATAAATACATCAATGTTGGTCCTTTGTACCATTTCATGTTTTTTGAAGCATCAACTACATTGTCGCCCTTTAGCGCACTGATCGGCAGAAAATGAATATCTGTTGTATCCAGTTTTGCAGCGAAAGCTTCGTAATCTTTTTTTATTTGTTCAAATACTTCTTTTTTAAAATCAACAAGATCCATTTTATTCACACAAACAATTACATGTGGAATCCGTAGTAATGAAGCAATATAGGTATGACGCATGGTTTGTTCAATTACACCTTTTCGGGCATCAATCAAAATGATTGCTGCATTTGCAGTAGATGCTCCTGTAACCATGTTGCGGGTATATTGAATGTGCCCTGGTGTATCGGCAATAATGAATTTACGTTTTGGTGTTGCAAAATAACGATATGCCACATCAATGGTAATCCCTTGTTCACGTTCTGCACGCAAGCCATCGGTAAGCAATGCGAGGTTTACATATTCTTCACCGCGTTTTTCACTGCTGGCTCTTATCGCTTCATATTGATCTTCAAAAATTGATTTTGAATCGTATAATAATCTTCCAATAAGTGTGCTTTTCCCATCATCAACAGAACCGGCTGTTGTGAAACGTAAGAGGTCCATATCTAAATATCCTGCCGTAGAAAATTCTGTCATAATTATTTTTTTTAATCGGTAATAATATAAGTTTTATTCGAAAATTTCATTTGTCATTTTTAGCTTGTCGAGAAATCTTTGTACTCATGTGCAATTATGATATTGAATTTAAAGACTCCTCCGCTGCGGTCGGAATGACATTCGTGATAATGAATTTTAATTTTTTTAATATTCTTTAAAAATATCCCGCTTTTTTTCTGTCTTCCATTGCTGCTTCAGAACGTTTATCATCAATGCGGCTGCCACGCTCTGTAACACGTGTTGCTGCCACTTCTTCCACAATTTCTTCTAATGAATTTGCTTTTGATAAAACAGCTCCGGTACAACTTATATCGCCAACAGTCCTGAAACGAACCTGCATTTTTTCAACTTTTTCAGTTGGTTTTAAAGGTATAACATGCGAGTGTGCATAAATTACTCCATCCCGTACAAAGCATTCGCGTTCATGAGTAAAATAAATAGAAGGGATCTCGATTTTTTCCTGAAGAATGTATTGCCAAACATCCATTTCGGTCCAGTTACTGATTGGAAAAACTCTGAAATGTTCGCCAACTGCCTTTTTACCGTTGAAAATATTCCATAATTCCGGTCGTTGATTTTTTGGATCCCATTGTCCGAATTCATCACGGTGAGAAAAGAAACGTTCTTTTGCTCTTGCTTTTTCTTCATCTCTACGTGCTCCGCCAATCAATGCATCAAATTTGTAATTTTCGATCGTATCAAGTAGGGTAACTGTTTGCAATACATTTCTGCTTGCATTAAATCCTTTTTCTTCATTGACTCTTCCGGTATCAATGCTGTCCTGAACAGAGCCAACAATAAGGTGTGCTCCATATTTTGCAGCAAGGTCATCACGGAAAGTAATTGCTTCTTCAAAATTATGTCCGGTATCAATATGTACTAATGGAAACGGCACTTTGGCCGGGGCAAAGGCTTTGCGAGCCAAATGAAAACAAATAATGCTGTCTTTCCCACCGGAGAAAAGGAGTGCCGGTCTTTCAAATTGTGCAGCCAGTTCACGAATAACATAAATGCTTTCGCTTTCTAATTCTTTTAAATGTGTAAGGTTGTAATTTTTCATGCTTTGTTTAATGGGAACGCAAATTTATTAAGATTTTTATGATTAAAAATGATTTGTTTGTGCGTAGAAAGTACTAAATATTTATTTTGTTCAAAATTCTTTTTACACTTTCTTCCACACTCATTTCATTTGTTTTTACTTCCACATTTGGATTTACCGATGCTTCGAAAGGAGCACTAATTCCTGTAAAATCTTTTACTTCTCCTTTTCTTGCTCTTGCATATAACCCTTTTACATCACGTTGCTCACAAATTTCTAGTGGTGTATTTACATATACTTCTATAAAATCAGTTGGGCCAATAATTGTTTTTGCAATGTTCCTGATTTCTTCGGTCGGGCTTACAAAACAACAGATAGTAATGACGCCACAATTCACAAAAAGTTTAGTTACTTCAGCGATTCTTCGAATGTTTTCAGTTCTGTCAATATCACTAAATCCAAGATTATTATTAATTCCTGTTCGGATATTATCCCCATCCAAAACCTGTGTCAGCAATCCTTTTTTATGCAACTCTTGTTCCAAGGCAATAGCAATGGTTGTTTTTCCGGAACCACTGAGTCCGGTCATCCAAATAGCAATGCCACGCTGTTTAAGCATTTTTTCTTTGTCAGCGCGAAGTAAAATTTTATCGGTTGGAAAAATAGTATTCATTTAATTTTCTAAACTTTTAATTTAAGAACATCAAAGATAAAACAAAAAGGGCCTTTCCTGTGTGGAAAGACCCTAATATTAAAACTAAAATATTTTTATCCTTCCTTAAAGTTAAATGCAACCCTGCATACAACAAATGAAAGTGTTGTGGTTGACCACTAATTTAAAGAAATTTCTTGTTTTCATTTCAATTGTAAATGTAACTTGTTTTTCTTTAATCGAGAAGAAAATTTTGAATACATTTGTTTCTTGATTTTGAATAATCTTATTTTCCAAAGATGAGCATAAAGAACAATTTACCTGATTTTAGAAAAATAAATACTGTTGATCAGGTTGGTATAGAAGAACGTGTAGCGCGGTTTACAACACGAAGTATAAAAAAAGCTTCAAAAATGCAAGGCCTGAAAATGGCTTTGAGCATGATCGACCTCACAACGTTAGAAGGGAAAGATACCGAAGGGAAAGTGAAGCAAATGTGCTACAAAGCAGCTCACTTGCATGATTCAATTCCCGGTTTGCCAACTGTTGCAGCCGTTTGTGTTTACCCTTCTATGGTTAAGGTTGCTAAAGATTCGCTGAAAGGAACCAATATTAAAGTGGCTTCTGTTTCCACGGCTTTTCCAAGCGGGCAATCAACTCAGCAAATAAAACTATTGGATACAAAATTTGCTTTGGAAAATGGTGCCGATGAAATTGATATGGTAATTTCCAGAGGAGAATTTTTAAAAGGAAATTACAATTTTGTTTTTGATGAAATTGCGTCTATTAAAGAAGCATGTGGGAAAGCCCGTTTAAAAGTAATATTCGAAACAGGAGAGCTTTCTACCTTGGATAATGTGCGAAAAGTAAGTGAAATAGCCATGTATGCAGGGGCAGATTTTATTAAAACCTCCACAGGGAAAATTTCTCCTGCGGCAACTATGCCTGTTACTTTGGTAATGTTAGAAGCTATTCGGGATTATTATTATAGTACTGGAAGAATGGTAGGAATGAAACCCGCAGGTGGAATTTCCACATCAAAATTAGCTTTGCATTATTTAATAATGGTAAATGAAACATTGGGTGCAGCATGGATGAGTAACGAATGGTTTCGGTTTGGTGCAAGCAGTTTAGCAAATGATATTTTATTGCAGATCGCAAAAGAAACATATGGCGTTTATCAAAGTCCGGATTATTTTTCAAAAGATTAAAAACACCCCTGTCAGGGTTTCAAACCCTGACAGGGGTGGATATACAATTCATGGCTGAAAACAGAACCTATTTAATACCCAATAAATTTTATCATATTTATAATCATGATAATGGGAATGAAAATATATTTTTTAACGAAAACAATTATCTTTATTTTTTAAAAAAATACAAAGAGCACATTGATCCAATTGCTGATACTCATGCCTATTGTTTAATGCCGAATCATTTTCATTTTGTAATTCAAATTAAGTCGGAAGAACATATTTTTAAATTTTTAAAACAAAACAAAAAATTGCCGGAGCAAAATATGACATTGGAAGAGTTTGAATTGCTTTTTGAAAAGAATGCTGAAATTAATTTATTCAGTTTACATATCAGCAAACAGTTTTCTAATCTTTTCAATGGATATGCACAAGACATTAATAAACAAGAGTTGAGGACAGGAAGTTTGTTTATTCGTTCTTTCAGGAGAAAAGAAATAGAATCGTCCGAATATTTAAAATCATTGATTTTATATATACATTTAAATCCGGTTCGTCATCAGTTGGTTGAGAAGATATCGGGTTGGAAGTTTCTCTCCTATCATTCTATAATTTCCGAGAGGGAAACACTTCTCAAGAGGAAAAAAGTGTTAGAATTGTTTGATGGTTTGGATAATTTTAAGTTTTCTCACGAGCAAATAAATCAAAATTCGTTACTGGAAATTGAAGCACAATTAAAAAATTAACTTAATTAATACCCCTGTCAGGGTTTCAAACCCTGACAGGGGTGAAAATACAAAACATGAGCACAAAAAAAGAAATAAAACTGGATTTCAATTCCGCTTGGGAGCTGGACCCTGCACCGGAAGATACAAAGCATGTTTCCATAAAAAAGCAATATGATCTTTTTATTAATGGCGAATTTGTAAAACCCAACAGCAAAAAATATTTTGCAACTTACAATCCTGCAACAGAAGAAAAAATCTCGGAAATTGCAGAAGCAGATGAGAAGGATGTAGATAAGGCAGTAAAAGCAGCACGTGCAGCATTTGGGCCCTGGAGTAAATTGTCTGGAAAAGAACGAGGAAAATACATTTATCGGATCGCCCGATTGATGCAAGAACGCGCCCGCGAATTTGCAGTGATCGAAACAATGGAAGGTGGGAAACCTATTCGCGAAAGTAGAGATATAGATATCCCCTTAGCAGCAAATCATTTTTTCTATTATGCCGGCTGGGCTGATAAATTGGAGTATGCTTTTCCAAATAAAAATCCGAAACCATTAGGTGTTGCCGGACAAATTATTCCCTGGAATTTTCCTTTGTTAATGGCAGCATGGAAAATTGCACCCGCATTAGCATGTGGAAATACTGTTGTTTTAAAACCAGCAGAAACTACCTCCTTAACCGCATTAAAATTAGCCGAACTGATTCGTGACAGCGGTTTACCAAAAGGTGTTGTAAATATTATCACAGGAGCAGGAAAAACTGGCGCAGCAATTGTAAATCATCCCGATATAAATAAAATTGCATTTACCGGTTCAACAGATATTGGAAAATTAATTCAGAAATCAATTGCAGGTACCGATAAAAAATTAACATTGGAATTGGGTGGAAAAGCAGCCAATATTATTTTTGAAGATGCTCCAATTGATCAGGCTGTTGAAGGAATCATCAATGGGATATTTTTTAATCAGGGACATGTTTGTTGTGCAGGCTCACGTTTGTTTGTACAGGAAAGTATTGCTGACATTGTGATTCAGAAGTTGAAAGACAGAATGGAAACGTTGAAAGTAGGTGATCCGATGGATAAAAATACGGATATTGGAGCTATCAATTCGAAAGAACAATTACTGAAAATTCAAGAATATTTCAAGATCGGAAAAAATGAAGGAGCCGATTTTTATCAGTCTTCATGTAGTATTCCGAAGAAAGGTTATTTCATTAAACCTACTTTGTTTTTAAACACATCACAATCACACCGTATTGTACAAGAAGAAATTTTCGGTCCTGTATTAGCAATCCAAACATTCAGAACCATTGAAGAGGTAATTGAAAAAGCGAATAATATTCCGTATGGATTATCGGCTGGTGTTTGGACTGATAAAGGTTCTAAAATATTTAATCTGACCACAAAATTACGTGCTGGAATTGTATGGGCAAACACTTTTAATAAGTTCGACCCTACCTCCCCTTTTGGTGGATATAAAGAAAGTGGTTTTGGCCGTGAAGGTGGATTACACGGATTATCAGCATATTTAGATTTAAAATAAAACTCCTGTCAGTGGAACCCCTGTCAGGGTTTCAAACCCTGGCAGGGGTAAGTAATACTAAAAAAAATTAAAAATGTCAAGAATAGAAATTTTGAAAACCTATAAGATTTATATCGGAGGACAGTTTCCCAGAACAGAATCCGGAAGATATTATCCTTTGAAAAATAAAAAAGGAGAGGTAACAGCAACTATATGTTTGTCATCCCGTAAAGATTTTAGAAACGCGGTAGTTGCTGCCCGTGGCGCTTTTGGAGGATGGAGTAGCAGATCTGCATTTAACCGCGGACAAATTTTATATCGGATTGCCGAAATGTTAGAAGGTAGAAAAGAACAATTTGTTTCAGAACTTATTTTACAAGGCGCAACTGCAACAGCAGCAAAACAAGAAGTTGAATTATCAATTGACAGAATGGTTTATTATGCCGGATGGTGCGATAAGTTTCAACAGGTATTCAGTTCTGTAAATCCTGTAGCTTCTTCTCATTTCAATTTTTCTGTTCCGGAACCAACAGGTGTCGTAGCAATAATTGCATCGGAAGAAAATTCATTAATTGGTTTGGTAACTGCTATTGCTCCGGTAATTGCCGGTGGAAATACATGTGTGGTATTGGCATCCGAAAGTAAGCCATTATGTGCTGTTACATTTGCGGAAGTATTGAATACATCGGATCTGCCGGGAGGTATAGTAAATATTCTTACTGGAAATTCATCAGAATTACATTCGCATTTTTCAACACACATGGATGTGAATTCATTAATTTATTATAGAAATAACAAGCAAGAAATAAAGACAATGAAAGAAAACGCATCGCTCAATGTGAAACGGGTTTTTATTTATGATAAATTAAATGTGAATTCAGAAGGGTCTCAAAGTCCTTATTTTATAGCTGATACACAGGAAACAAAAACTACTTGGCATCCTATTGAAAACATTGGTTCATCAAAAGCCGGATATTAAATAAATTAGGAATTGATCATTAAGAATAAGAACGATTCTTAAATTTCCGAAACATTGTAAAGACAATTTCATTCAATGGAAGCATTATTATTTATTGCGATCGAAGCATCTTTAAAAGCCGGAGAAGAAATCTTAAAAGTGTACGAATCGAATTTTGCTGTTGAGCATAAAGATGATACATCACCACTTACGCTTGCTGATAAAAATGCGCACAACATAATTTGTGAGAATTTAAAAAAAACAGATTTTCCGGTACTAAGTGAAGAAGGAAAATTGATAGACTATGCTGAACGTAGCCGGTGGAAATATTTTTGGATGGTTGATCCCTTGGATGGCACAAAAGAATTTGTAAAACGGAATGGAGAATTTACGGTAAACATTGCTTTGATTCATCAACAAAGATCCATACTGGGAGTGATCTATGTTCCGGTAACAAAAACACTTTATTTTGCCGCTGAAGGGATTGGAAGTTATAAAGTTCAAACTTCAAAGTTCAAAGGTCAAGCTTCTGAGTTGAACGATATTTTACAATATTCAGAGAAACTTCCCTTAAAAAGTACAAAGTCCAAATTCACTATTGTTGCCAGTCGTTCTCATCTGTCGGAAGAAACGGAAATGTTTATAGATGGAATAAAAACCACACATAAAGAAGTAGCGTTTATTTCCTCGGGAAGTTCTATAAAACTTTGTTTAGTTGCCGAAGGGAGCGCAGATATATATCCCCGTTTTGCTCCAACCATGGAGTGGGACACTGCTGCAGGGCAAGCAATTTGTGAGATTGCCGGGAAACTCGTTATTGATTATTCCACAAATAAGCCATTGCTCTACAACAAACAAAGTCTGCTGAACAATTGGTTTATTGTACAGTAAGCATAGGTGCCAAAATGCAGTTGTTTTATTTCAAATAAATATTGTTTTGTCGAAATAAATATTATCTTTGAAATTCCAAAAAAAAATATTAACCCAAAAAAAACAATAATTCATGAAAAAAATTTACACAATTAGTCTTGCTTTATTAATGGCAGGTACTGTCGTAGCTCAAAAAGCTATGGTAAAAAAAGGAAGAACACTGGAAGAAGCAACTTTTAGCATTTCAAAAGTGAATGAGAACAATGTAACTTCTACCGGTGGTCAAAAAGGCGTAATGGCAGCATTAAACGAAGCCTTTGAATTAGCTGTGCCTGCAACTGGTTGGGCTGCTACAAACTGGGCTTCCAGCATAACTTCTACTGCAGACGAAACTGCAGCTACCGGACATGTTGGACATTTTGCTTTTTTTGACGCATACAATCTTAATGCTGGAGATGAAGGTTCTTTGGTTACTCCGATGTTACAACCTGTAACCGGAAATAATACACTGACCTATAAAGTTAATTTATATAAAATGTCTACAAATCCTGGTTACCAAGGTGCTGGTGCTGAAATGTACATTGAGTTTTCTACAAATCAAGGCTCCACCTGGACTACCAGTACAACTAATGTTTTGACAACTTTACCTAATTACAACACCCTTAACTCAGGTTGGGTTACACAAACTGCCAGCTTAGCTGCATACAATGGCCTAAATGTAATGGTAAGATTCAGAGCTGTTTCTGACTGGGGTTGGTGCGACCTTGGAATTGATAATGTTACCGGTCCAAACGTATTATTATTTACAAATGATATATCTGCAAATAAAGTTTTTGCAAGTATCAATGGATTTGATTATTTCATTGCAATTCCAAATTCTCAATTGGATGCGGTTTATTATGGTGCAGAAGTTAAAAACAACGGAACTGCAGCTCAAACCAATGTTACTGTTACTGCTGATATTAATACAGGAGCTTTTACAAGTTCAACAGGTTTAAACAATCCTACAGCATCTTTTGCTGCTGGAGCAGTCGATACCTTATATGCTACAACAAATCCGATAGGTTCAGGCTTTACTCAATTTGATGCCCAGATTTTGGCAACTCAAACTGAAGTAGATGAATTCCCTGGTAATAACATGGCTGATTCAGTTACCTTTTTCGGTACTGATGCCAGCTATTATAGAACCGTAACTATAAATGCTTTAATTAGTTCTTATTCGTTTGGCACACAAGCTCCTGCAGTTTCAGGATTTGAATACGGGGCTACTTATTATATGCAAAATGCAGGTAGAGTAGATTCTATAACTTCTATTATTTATAGAAAATCAGCAGGTAGTGCAAATGTTGTTGGTAAATTATACTCTATCGATGGAGCTACAGGAGCATATACATTAGTTGCTCAAACTGCTGCTTTCACTCCGGCTACAGGAACAAATTCGAGTTTTAATTTTACAACTTTAGCTTTAACAACTCCATATACTGCAGTAGCAGGTGAAATATTAGCTGCGACTCTTCAAATTAACGGAACTAATTTTACTACAGCTCCTGCTGATACAATTAGTATTGGTATTGATAACGCCTATATGGGTAGCACAGCAGTTGCTTGTACAGCTTATCTTAATGTTGGAGGTACAATGGGTTGGTACACCTTTGCCGGAGTTCCTAACGTTGGAATTGAATTACAAAACTCAACAGTTTCTGTTAGTAGTGTTAATTTAAACAACACAGTTTCTGTTTTCCCTAACCCTGCAAAAGATGTAGTAAACATCAAAAATGCTGGCAAAGATGCAACAATTACAATTATGAATTCTTTAGGACAAGTTGTTTATACTACTGTTGCAACTGATAAAGCAACAATTGATACTAAAAACTTATCTGAAGGCATTTATTTTGTAAGAGTGAATAACCAGGTTTCTAAAGTTGTTATCACAAAATAAAATAATATACCGCTGTATTTAATTTAAATACAATAGAGGTTACATCTCAAAAAGCCCCGTATTTTACGGGGCTTTTTGTGTTTTACACCCAAAAAAATCGTATAATTGCATGAGATTTTAAAACCATAAAAATGAGTAAAGTAGCATTAATCACTGGAGTTACAGGTCAGGATGGCGCATATTTGGCCGAATTATTATTAAGCAAAGGTTATATTGTTCATGGCATTAAGCGTAGAAGCTCCATGTTCAACACCGGTCGCATAGATCATTTGTACAAAGATCAACATGAAAAAAAGGTAAATTTCTTTTTGCATTATGGTGATCTGACTGATTCTACTAACCTGATACGTATCATTCAGGAAACCCAGCCCGATGAAATTTATAACCTTGCAGCGCAATCACATGTAAAGGTGTCTTTTGATTCTCCGGAATATACTGCTAATGCTGATGCCATTGGCACATTACGAATTTTGGAAGCAATACGCATTTTAAAACTGGAGCATAAAACCCGCTTTTATCAGGCTTCTACTTCTGAAATGTATGGTCATGTTCAGGAGATTCCTCAAAAAGAAACAACACCATTTTACCCCCGTTCACCATATGGTGTTGCGAAAGTATATGGCTTTTGGATAACAAAAAATTACCGGGAAGCATATAATATGTATGCTTGTAATGGCATTTTGTTTAATCATGAAAGTCCTTTACGGGGAGAAACATTTGTTACCCGTAAGATCACACGGGCGGTAGCAAAAATACATTTGAAAATGCAGGAAAAACTTTTTCTTGGAAACTTGGATGCTGAGCGTGATTGGGGACATGCAAAAGACTACGTAGAAGGAATGTGGTTGATGATGCAGCAAAAAGAAGCCGATGATTATGTGTTGGCAACAGGTAAAAAAATCACTGTTCGCAAATTCGTTGAATTGGCATTTGCCGAAGTAGGTATTTCACTGAACTGGGAAGGAAAAGGAGTGGATGAAAAAGGATTTAATGCAACAACAGGAAAAGTAGTTGTAGAAGTAGATCCTCGCTATTTCCGCCCTACAGAAGTTGAATTATTGATTGGCGATGCATCCAAAGCGAAAAAGAATTTAGGTTGGGTTCCAAAATATACATTGGAAGAACTTGTTAAAGAAATGGTAGTTAGTGATGTAAAATTATTTGAGAGAGATAAATATTTGTTGGATGGCGGCCATGATGTAATGAATTTTCATGAGTAAGCCACTCCCCTTAATCCACGAGGTGGCAATACCAAAAAAAAACAGATGAATAAAACGGATAAAATTTATGTTGCAGGCCATCGCGGAATGGTAGGGTCTGCCATTGTAAGGATACTTCAACAAAACGGATTTAACAACATCGTTTTTCGTACTTCGAAGGAATTAGATCTGAAAAATCAGCAAGCTGTTGCTGATTTTTTTGCAAATGAAAAACCCGACTATGTTTTTTTAGCTGCCGCTAAAGTGGGTGGTATTGTTGCAAATAACACCTATCGTGCCCAATTCATTTATGAAAATCTGATGATCCAGAATAATATCATTCATCATTCCTATTTGAATAATGTAAAAAAATTAATGTTCCTTGGTTCCTCTTGTATCTACCCGAAATTGGCACCTCAGCCAATGAAAGAAGAGTATTTATTAACCGGACTTTTAGAACCAACCAATGAGCCTTATGCCATTGCAAAAATTGCCGGAATAAAAATGTGTGATGCCTATCGAGCGCAATATGGTTGTAATTTTATTTCAGTAATGCCAACAAATCTGTATGGCCCGAATGATAATTATGATCTGAACAATTCACATGTATTACCCGCATTGATCCGAAAATTCCATACAGCAAAAAAAGAAAATTTACAAAGTGTTGAAATATGGGGAACAGGTTCACCAATGCGTGAATTCTTACATGTGAATGATCTGGCAGATGCTTGTTTTTATTTGATGCAAAATTATAACGAGCCGGGATTAGTGAATATTGGAGTAGGGGAAGATATAACAATAAAAAATTTAGCTTTACTTGTAAAAAAAATTGTTGGTTTTGAAGGCGAATTAAAATTTGATGCTACTAAACCAGACGGAACGCCTCGAAAATTAATGGATGTAAGTAAACTACATTCGTTCGGTTGGAAACATAAAATTAATCTGGAAGAAGGTATTGCAAGTGTCTATGAAGAAGTAAAAGATAAACTTTAAAAAAAACAACCACAGAGAAACTGAGAACACTAAGAAAAACGGAGGCTCTGTGAAACACCATGAACTCCGTGTCTCCGTGGTATATAATGAAAAAACTACTCTATATATTGTTTTTATTACCCACAGTATTGTCTGCGCAAAGCAATTTGCCTTTGAATAGAGAGTGGGGATTAGGTTTTGAAAAAGCAGGGGGTACATTAATACAATTTAGCAGAATAGATACTTCAATAAAAGAACCTTCTGTTTTGGAACAATGGACAGAGTTTAAGCCTGTCTTGTCTGCCTTCAAACCCTATATCGTTCCAATATCTTATCAAGAAAAAGATAAATCAAAATCGATATTTTATCGCAAACTAAAACGCGAAAGCCTATTCATCGTCAACGATACCGCTGATAAATTTTATTTAACAATTGATCCTCTCTTCAATTTTGAATTCGGTAAAGATCTTGGAGATAGCACCGGAGAAAAGCTTTACAAGAACACAAGAGGTTTTTTGGTTCGTGGAAGCGTTGGAAAAAAGATCGCATTTGAAACTTCTTTTTATGAAAATCAAGCAACTTATGCTCAATATATTGATGATTATATCAAATCGACAAATAATCTGTTTCCGCAATCATCAAATTATTCGTACGATGTAATTCCCGGACAAGGTCGTGCAAAAAAGTTTAAACTTAATGGTTATGATTATGCCATGACATCCGGTTATGTTTCGTATTCACCGGTTAAAATGCTGAACATACAAGTCGGTAACGGAAAACATTTTGTTGGGGATGGTTATCGTTCCTTGCTTTTATCTGATAACGCATTTAATTACCCGTATGCAAGAATTACAACAACCTATAAAAATATCCAGTACACGAATTTATACACCTCCTTTATGAATCTAACTGATGGTGGGGTAAAAACTCCACCGTATGTTGAACGATTGTTTCAGAAAAAAGTAGCCAGTTTCCAACTGCTCAGCATGAATTTTTTCAAACGTTTGCACTTAGGTTTATTTCAGGGAATGATATGGGAAGCAGCTGATTCTACTAATCGTCAGCATGTAAGTTTTAACACCTTCGATCCTGTGATTGGTGTGAATACAGCAGTATATGGTTTAAATAATAAAAATAATGTTTTGCTTGGAGCTACAATAAAATTAAAACTTACAAATTCTATTTCATTATATGGGCAATACCTGCTGGATGATGTGTATTCAAAAAATAAAGGTGGAGATGTGAAAAATAAATCCGGATATCAAATCGGCTTTAAGTATTTCGACCTGTTCACTATAAAAAACTTACACATTCAGGCCGAATATAATACTGTTCGTCCATATGCATACGCAGCTGAAAATTCGCAACAAAGCTATTCTCACTATAACCAGCCTCTGGCGCATCCTTTAGGTGCAAATTTTTGGGAAGTTGTCGGGTTTATTGATTATCGACTGAAAGATTTTTTTATTGAAATAAAAACGAATTATGCTGTAAAAGGTATAGATAGTTTGAATACGAATTACGGTGGAACAATTTTCAAATCAGATAATTCATTCCCTATTACCCAGCCTCTGGATAATATACATACCACTCAGGGTTTGAAAACTACCATTATGTATCAGGATATTCACCTAGGTTATTTGGTAAATCCTTCAACAAACTTTAATATTGTAGTGGGTATTTCGAATCGTATTTCAAAAACAGAGAAGTCGACCAGCAATACCCAATTCGTATATTTCGGAATTCGCACTTCGTTAGCGAATTTTTATTATGATTTTTAGACACAGGTGTGTTTTTAAAATTTATTAAATTTACATCACCTCTCTTTCAAAAATGTGAATTGAGAATATAAAAGTTTTATGGAATTTTTAATACTTGTTTTTGCTACATCTTTTTTGGTTGTGTTACTATCAACACCATCGCTCATAAAAGTTGCGATCCTCAAACGTTTGTTTGATGCACCTGGTGATACCCGCAAATTGCACACCCGAATGATCCCAACTATTGGGGGTATCATCATTTTTGCAGGCACCTTGTTTTCGTTTTCACTTTGGTTTCCGAGCAGAATGAGTCAGGATTTAATACAAGTGCAAAAAGCAATGGATGACTACAAGTTCATTACTTCAACATTGTTGCTAATGTTTTTTGTAGGTGTTAAAGATGATATTATTGGCACTGCACCCGTAAAAAAATTAGTTGCACATGTATTGGTGGGAATGGTATTAGTATTAATGGCAGATATTCGCATTTCCAGTTTGCATGGTATTTTTGGAATTGATGTTATTCCATATTGGGCAAGTGTTTTTTTATCGCTATTTACATACATAGTCGTAGTAAATGCTTTTAATTTAATAGATGGTCTTGATGGTTTGGCTGGAGGAATTGGGTTTATTGCATCCTCAGCATTTGGTGTTTGGTTTGCCTTGGCAGGCGATCCGGTGATGGCCGCTTTAGCAATTGCATTATCCGGTTCGTTATTAGCATTTCTGATTTTCAATTTTGCTCCTGCCAAAATATTTATGGGGGATTCAGGATCTTTAACAATTGGTTTGATTATTTCTATATTGGCCATTAAACTTGTCAGTTATGATGTTAGTGCTATTCAAAATACATTTATTTTAAATGTTTCAAAACCGATATTTGCAATGGCTGTTTTGGTTTATCCTTTAGTAGATACGTTACGAATTTTTATTTATCGTGCCGTGAGAGGTGTGTCGCCATTTTCAGCAGATAGAAATCATTTGCATCACCGTTTAATTGATATTGGATTAACTCAAAAGAAAACTGTAATTATTTTATACGTTGTAAATATTGTAATAATTGCTCTTTCATTATCCTTGTTATATATTAATGCTACTTTGGCTTTATTAATTATAGGTTCCACCGCTTTGTTATTTGCTCAGATTCCGTTTTTTATTAAGAAAATGAAAAATCGTACTCCGAAAGAAAATGAATAAAAGGCAAGGTTTTAAATTTTTATTGATTTGCATTTTATCATCGATAATAGGTAACAATGTGTTTTCTCAGGCATTAAATTACACACTTAACCGTGATTATTTATGGGGCTTCGATAATTATTACAACAGTAAAGAACAAAATCTGCAAACCTTTGTAAAACCTTATCGATACACTGATATTAAACTAATAAGTGATACAACTGCCGAATGTCCGAGATTACTTGACAAAAAGAATAAATCACCGGACCCAGCGAAAAAATCAGCATTAGAAATTTCTCCCATTATTTCTGCGGTTGCAGGTTATCAAGCTACCTCACCATCGCGTTTTGTAAATGATCTGGCAATTGGAGGAAACTTATCAATGAATCTTGGTGAACAATTTGCACTTAATTTGAAAGCATTTACAGGCAGAGCGGCCTTTACAACCTATACCGATTCGGTAATCAAAGAAACACATGTAATTCCAGGAATCGGTTATGCCTATAAATCAAATAATGATTCCATAAATACCCAATATGCATACGAATATTATTCGGGGTACTTATCTTATTCTCCTAATAAAATATTTAATGTTCAGGTTGGTCAGGATAAACATTTTTGGGGAGATGGTTATCGCTCTTTATTTTTATCAGATGTCGCAGCTCCTTATCCTTTTCTGAAGATCACCACCAATGTTTGGCATTTAACGTATGTGAATTTATATACCATCATGAAAGATGTTACAAATCCTTCGGGTCTGAAAAAAGATTGGCTGAATAAATATGCAACCTTTCATTACCTGGGATGGAACGCTACAAAACGAATTAATATCGGACTGTTTGAGTCCATTGTTTGGCAGGGATCCGACAGCAGTCGTTACAGGGGCTATGATGTAAATTATTTGAATCCAATTATGTTTTTCCGACCAACAGAATATTCCTTAGGCTCCAGTGATAATGCTTTTTTAGGTTTTAGTTTTAAAATAAAAATGTTCAGGAAACAACAACTTTACGGGCAGTTATTATTAGATGAATTTTTATTAAAAGAACTGAAGGCACAAAAAGGGTGGTGGGGAAATAAACAGGCTTTTCAGGCTGGATTCAAAAGTTTTGATCTTTTTAAGATCAGGAAACTTAATTTTCAAACCGAATTTAATTATGTTCGTCCATACACCTATGCACACGGAAGTGTTCAGCAAAATTATGGTCATTATAATCAACCTTTAGCTCATCCATTAGGCGCAAATTTCGTAGAGTCCGCTACATTCTTAAATTACAGATACAAAAGAGTATTTTTGGAAGCAAAGTGTATTTATGCTGTTTATGGTGCAGATAGCGCCACAACCGATTATGGTAAAAATATTTTTATTTCGTATTCAAATCGTCCTCATGAATATGGGAATTATCTGACACAAGGTTTTCAAAAACATTTGATTACAACATCACTTCGTGTAGCATATATTGTGGATGCCAGAGCCAACTTAAAAATTGAACTGGGAGCTGCTTATCGGATCGAACAAAATAACTATGAAACAAAAAATACACCTTTTGTATTTATTGGAATTCGTACTGATCTGTACAATTTGTATGATGATTATTGATTTTTATATTCAAAGTCTTTATACTATCTAAAAACCTTTCGCTGCTTTAAAAGCTAAGAGGATACAACTCTTGTTCTTTTTCCAAAATCTATTTTGTTTCGGTATAAAACGGAAGTGATAATCCAGATTATTTATTATATATTTGACAATAATTTAAAACAAAATCTCAAAATCTATTTCAATATGATTTTCAATCCAATAAAAAAACTAATTGGTAAAGCTGCATTTGTTTCTGCAATTGTATTCGCTTTTTACAGTTGTGGTTCAGGGACAAATGATACTGTTAAAGAAACAACAGATAGTCTTGCCTCAATACCGGTACCAGACACAGCAAAAAAACAAAATGTTTTTTATTCCATTCCTTCTCCTATTCAGCTTGGCCAATTTTTAAAACGTTCGGGAGCAAGTTACGATGTCAAAGTTTTAAATCCTTTGGATAATGCTTCTAAGTATTCTTCAACAACAAAAAAAGCTTTAAATCTGGGCGTTTACGGTGCCGATTTGAGTTATTCAGCTGTTTTTAATCAAACACAAGAGATACAATCGTATTTAAATGGTTCAAAAAAATTAGCCGAAGATCTGGGCATCTCCAATAGTTTCTCAAAAGAAACCATAAAACGTATGGAAACAAATATTGCAAACAAAGATTCTGTATTACAAATCATTTCCGAAATATTTCTTAATTCAAATGAATCCCTTAAAGATAATGACCAATCAGGCATTTCCGGTTTGGTTATTACTGGAGGATTTATCGAAGGTTTATATGTTGGAACGCGTGTTGCAAAAACAGTAAAAAAGAATGAAGGAATCATTACCCGTATCGCTGAATTAAAAGGATCTCTTAATAACCTGATCACTATACTTAGTTTGGAAAAGCAAGATGCTGATATTGCAGATTTAATTAATGACCTGAAAAGCATAAAAGAGATTTATGATGAAATGGTTGTAACAGAATCAAAAGCAGTTGCAAAAGCTGATACCACTAAAAAAACGATGACTATTGGAGGTAGCGCACACTATAGCTTATCAAAAGAGCAATTGGAAAGGATCACAGCAAAAGCAGAATCCATCAGAACCAAGATTATTAAACCTTAAGAAAAATTGCAGGAAATAGCCAGGATAAAGATTGAACAAGCTTAGATAAAAATAATCAGGCGTATTCCATTTGACAACCCAAAAAAATAAATTATCCACCTATGAAAAGTAGAAATATCTGTAAAATAATAATACTTCTTGTATTAGCTTTTAATGTAACAGGCTTTGCACAATGCAACAGTTTTGCGAAAGGTAAGTGTATGCCTAAATTAAAACCATATTTGAATACACAACAATTGTGTAATACTGTTTTATTAAGTGGGGATAAAACACAACTTTCATCCACTTTTTATTACGGGGATGAGTATAGGTTATTAATTTGTGCAGAAGATGCACTTGGTAAAATTCAGCTTAACATCAGAGATGCACAAAATAATATTATTTTTACTACCAAAGGTTATGGCGTAATCATGTGGGATTTTTCTGTTGAGGCAACACAGGACCTAACGCTGGAAGTGGTTACACCTCCTATTTCAGATACTGAAACAATAGAAAAAAGTGGTTGCGTTTCCATTCTTTTAGGATTTAAATAAGATCCTTTTTTTTAATTAATTTGAGTTCACAAAATTTTCTGAGTGAAAGTTTACTTTCATAATGTACCCGAAAACACCTTTCTTGCAAATCATTAATAAAAACCATTAATTAATTGTGTTTATAAAAAATATTGATTTTTTTCGATGATCTATTTAGGGTATATAGCAGCAATATTTATTGGAATTTCATTAGGACTCATTGGTGCGGGTGGTTCCATTTTAACTATTCCTGTGTTGGTCTATTTGATTGGTATTTCTCCGGTTAATGCTACGTCTTATTCGTTATTTATTGTCGGAATTTCTTCGGCTATAGGAGGGTTACGCTATTTGAAGAGTAATTTAATTTCTTTACGGACTTTAATTGTATTTGGTGTTCCTTCTGTTATAAGTGTTTTTTTTACACGCAAATATTTATTACATGAAATTCCGGATCATCTTTTTTTTATCGGAACAATTGAAGTAACAAAAAATGCAGCCCTAATGCTTTTGTTGGCGGCATTGATGCTCGTAGCCTCTTTTTCCATGTTAAAAAAATCAATACCGCTGAAGAGTGATGTTCAAAAAAATCTGGAGCAGTATCAGTATTTTTTAATTTTTCAACAAGGGATTATTGTAGGTGCATTGGTTGGATTGGTTGGGGCAGGTGGTGGTTTTCTGATTATTCCGGCATTAGTATTGCTTGCAAAACTATCAATGAAAAGAGCCATTGGTACATCATTGGCCATCATTTCGTTAAATTCAACGATAGGTTTTTTAAGTGACTTTGGAATGCATCAATTCGATTGGAATTTTTTAGTTGTTTTTTCAGGATTAGCAATTGTAGGAATAATTATTGGCAGTTATTTGTCTAAATACGTGAGCGGAGTAAAATTAAAACCTGCATTCGGATGGTTTATTCTGGTAATGGGAATATATATTATTACTAAAGAATTATTTTTTTAGAATTAAGAAAAAAGAAGCATGCTTGAATATTTAAAACAACCCTGGCCTTGGTATGTATCCGGTCCTTTGATAGGATTGACCATTCCATTATTACTTATACTTGGTAACAAATCGCTGGGGATTTCATCCTCCTTAAAACATATATGTGCCGCTTGCTTTTCCGGAAAAATTCCATTTTTAAATTATGACTGGAAACATGAAAGTTGGAATTTGATTTTTGCATTCGGAATAATAATGGGAGGATACATTGGCGCAAACTTGCTTACCAATCCTTCCAATATTGATCTGTCAGATGCCACGGTTGCTGTATTAAAACAAAATAATATTTCTGATTTTAGCGGATATATGCCAAAGGAAATTTTTAACTGGGAAAGCTTATTAACTCTAAAAGGTTTTATTATCATAGTTGTTGGAGGATTTATGGTGGGTTTTGGAACTCGTTATGCAAACGGTTGTACTTCCGGACATTCAATTATGGGCATTGCAAATCTGCAATGGCCATCATTAGTTGCAACCATTTGTTTTTTTATCGGAGGATTATTTATTACACATTTTGTTTTACCAATCATTCTAAAATTATAATATGCTGAATACAATAAAATATATTATTCTTGGAACCATGTTTGGTTTGGTATTAACTAAGACAGAAGCCATATCCTGGTTTCGGATGCAGGAAATGTTCCGGTTCCAATCCTTTCATATGTATGGTATTATTGGAAGCGCTATTTTAACGGGGATGATTTCCCTGCAACTTATTAAAAGATTGCATATTAAAACCATTACAGGAAAATCTATTACGATGGAAGCAAAACAATTTAACAAGGGAACAATCATAGGTGGTTTAATTTTCGGAATGGGTTGGGCATTAACAGGAGCTTGTCCCGGTCCTATATTTGCGCAGATCGGGGCAGGAGCAAGTGTAGCAATTGTTTTACTATTAAGTGCAATTGCCGGTACATGGGTATATAGTTTTTTAAAACCGAAATTACCTCATTAGGAATAGTGTGTAACAAAAATCACAGATAAATAAAATACATTATTTTAATTTTACTTAAATAACAGATGTATATCGAACAGCTTTATACCAATTGTCTTGCCGAAGCAGCTTATTATATAGAATCTGATGGTGAAGCAGCTATCGTTGATCCATTGCGGGAAACAAGTCCATATATTGAACTTGCAAAAAAACGGAATGCAAAAATTAAATATGTATTTGAAACGCATTTTCATGCTGATTTTGTTTCCGGGCATGTTGACCTTGCTCGTGAAACAGGAGCCGTAATTGTATATGGTCCAACTGCTGAAGCAGGGTATGATATATTAGTTGCAAAAGATCATGAAGAATTTCGTTTAGGACGTATTAAGTTGAAAGTACTGCATACTCCCGGGCATACTACAGAATCATCATGCTTTTTGTTGAAAGATGAAAATGGCAATGATTATGCTGTGTTTACAGGAGATACATTATTCGTTGGAGATGTGGGCCGTCCTGATCTGGCCGTAAAAAGTGATTTAACACGTGAAGATTTAGCAGGATTATTATACACCTCATTAAATACAAAATTGAAAATCTTGGCCGATGATGTGATTGTATATCCGGCTCATGGTGCCGGTTCCGCTTGTGGAAAAAATATCGGGAAAGAAACTTTTTCAACTATCGGACAACAAAAAAAATATAATTATGCATTACAGGCAATGAGCAAAGAGGAGTTTGTGAAAGCTGTTACTGATGGATTAACCGAGCCACCTAAGTATTTTTTTATGGATGCCATGCTGAATAAAAATGGTTATTCGCGCATTGATGAACTCCTGAAAAAAAACAGTATTGCACTTTCAAATGAAGATTTTTCAATCGAAACGGAAAAAGGAGCATTGGTTTTGGATACACGTGATGCGGATGTTTTTGAAAAGGGATTTATTCCCGGTTCTGTAAATATTGGTCTGAACGGACAATATGCCCCTTGGGTTGGAGCAATATTGGATGCACACCAACCACTGGTTTTGATCACAGATGAAGGGAAAGAAGCAGAAGCTGTTTTACGTTTAGCACGTGTTGGTTACGAAAATGTTCGTGGTTATTTAAAAGGGGGGATTTCAGCATGGAAAAATGTCGGAAAATCACTGGAAACTGTTTCAGGAATAGATCCGGAGGAATTTGTAAAAGAGATAAAATGGAATGATAACGTTATTGATGTTCGAAACCCTGGTGAATGGGAAACAGGAATAATTGAAGGAGCCACATTAATTTCTTTGAATAATCTTGAAAAAGAACTTTCTTTGCTTGATAGATCACAACCTTATTACATTCACTGTGCAGGCGGTTATCGTTCCATGATGGCATCATCATTGATGAAGAAACATGGCTTTACAAAAATAACAAACGTGCGCGGTGGAATAAATAAAATAAAAGAAGCAGGCTTAAAACTAGTTTTGCCAACACGAAATTTAATATAAAATAACAACTTAATAAATTCGAAAAATGAAAAAAAATTTCTTGATTATTATTACCATTTTTTCTTTTGGCAGTAGCACATTTGCTCAAACAGCAAACACTACTATAGTTACAAATCTTTCGGCAGAGCGTTTTAAAGCGATCATTGAAAACGATAAAGAGGGACTTATTATTGATCTCCGTACCACTGATGAAATAAATAAAGGGTTTATCAAGGGGGCTGTTCAACTCGATTTTTTAGCGAAAGACTCTGAAAAACAAATTGACAAATTAGATAAAAATAAAACCTATTATATTTATTGTGCTTCCGGCGGAAGAAGTGGTGATGCTGCGGAGTATATGGAAAAACATGGCTTTAAGCGTGTTTACAATCTGGAAAAAGGGTTTTCTGATTGGGCAAAAAAAGGATTTCCTGTGGAGAAAAAATAATGGTTAAAAGAAATAAATATTTACTGATCGCATCAGGTGTTGTGCTTGGTGCAATAAGCGGTTTTTTGTATTGGAACTATTACGGTTGTACCAATGGCTGTCCGATAAAATCGATCTGGTGGCGAATGACATTGTGGGGAGCTGTAATGGGAGGATTGATCATGAGTATGGTGTCGGATTATTTATTTAAGAAAGCGAAAGAAAAAAGCTAAAAGTGATTTACCTGTATAAAAAATCCAAACGATTATTTCGGTTGGATTTTTTATTTGTACCCAAACCAAGAAGAGAGTTATACCAATTCTCAATGCCAATTGAAATAGAAAATAGAATTCCATTTTTAAAATCTCACACAAACCCTCTCCTTGAAAAAGGAGAGGAGGATTGGATATTTTATATTTCAATTGGTATAATATGAATTTATCCAACACTCCCATTTCCTCGGGAGAGACGGCTGGGGGGAGGTCAAAAAAATGGACTAATTCATATACAGTTTTGGTATTAATACTCCATGCATTTATCGAGGCACTGATTTTTTTCAGGCCATATAGTGATTTTCATCACTATATAGGAAATTCGAATAACAGAACTTTGACTTGAATAGAAAATATTTTATGTTTCTAATAAATTATAATACGATGTTCAAAGAAAAGTTAGCAGAGGAAAAAAACTCGTTGGAGAAGAAGAGTAACCAAAATGTTTTACCGGCACCACCGAAAAGTACTGCAGAAAATAAAATTCTGGGTGCCGAAAAAAGAAGCCCCAAAAGCGAACCTGACTATCATTATGCAACTGTATCAGAAGCTACAAATGAATTAAATAAAAAGGGGTTTACGGTTGACTTTAATTTAGAAGAAAATTGTATTACCTGCGGCTTTGAAAAATTTAAAAATGATGAGTTTGAAATAAAGGAGGTCTATCGATATGAGGGTAATTCAGACCCTGGCGATGAAGCCGTTGTTTATGGCATTCAATCAAAAAATGGGATAAAAGGTATTCTGGTGGCGGGATATGGAAATTCATCTGACAATATTTCCCCGGCCCTGCTTGAAAAGTTAGCTTTAAAAAAAGCAGGACCGGTAACAAAAAAATAAAAATATTTTTTATTGGGTATGAGTTTTAGCGAAGACCTCTCTTGAAAAGGAATTCTGTATGTTAGTATTAAAACAGTTATACCAAATAGGAAATGATATACAATGGGGACTAAAAAAAAAATAATTATTGTTGGCGGAGGATTTGCAGGCATCCAGTTTATAAAAAAATTAGATGAAAAATTGTTTGAGGTTTTATTAATTGATAAGCTCAATCATTACCAGTTTCAACCATTATTTTATCAGGTTGCAGCTTCTCAAATAGAGCCATCCAATATCTCATTCCCATTACGACATATTTTTAATAATAAAAAAAATGTTCAAATAAGGCTTGCAGAAGTTTTAAGTGTTGATGCAACGAACAAAAAAATTAATACAAGCATAGGCGATTTTGTGTATGATTATCTGGTAATTGCAATAGGTTGCACCACAAATTTCTTTGGTAATAATGAAATCAGCAAGTATGCTTTTACTTTAAAAACAACTTATGATGCCATTGAAATCAGAAACCATATTTTGCAAACTTTTGAAAAAATAATTTCTGCAAAAGAAACTGAAAAAGAGAGTTTGTTAAATCTTGTCATAGTTGGTGCCGGACCCACCGGTGTGGAATTATCAGGTGCTTTTGCTGAAATGAAAAAGGATGTGTTACCAAAGGATTATCCAGATATTGATTTTTCGAAATTTAAAATTATCTTAATTGAAGGGAGCAAGAACACTTTAAATAATATGAGTGACAAGGCAAAAGTTGCTTCCGGAAAATATTTGCTGGAAATGAATGTAACTATTCTTACCGAAACTTTTGTAAAAAATTATGATGGCGAAATTTTAACGTTTAAAGATGGAAATAGTATTAAAACAAAAACGGTTATCTGGGCAGCCGGGGTTATAGGTAATACGATTCAAGGATTGTCGGATAATTATTTAACCACGACAAATCGAATTAAAGTAAATAGAATAAATCAGGTTATTGGTACTGAAAATGTTTTTGCATTAGGTGATATCGCTTATATGGAAACACCAAAATATCCGAAAGGTCATCCGCAGGTAGCTAATGTGGCAATTAATCAGGCAAAAAATTTAGCTAAAAATTTCAAAAAAAAATTTCAAGGAAAGCAAACGCAAGAGTTTGAATATAAAGATTTGGGTTCTATGGCCACTATTGGAAGAAATAAAGCGGTGGCTGATTTTTCATTTATAAAGTTTAAAGGATATTTTGCCTGGGTAGCCTGGATGTTTCTCCACCTGATGCTTATTCTGAGTGTCAAAAATAAATTAATGATATTTATTAATTGGGCTTGGACGTATATCACAAAAGATACTGGGCTTCGTTTAATTTTTACTTCAAACAAAAAGAAATAACTACTGACAATCAATGTGTAAATCACTTGAACCGATACTTGTAGAAGAAAACTGAAAAAACATTTACACTTTAAAAATAAGCAGGAAGAGTAATGTTCTGTATTAACCTGAGCTCGATTAATAATTGTTTTTAAAAATGGGAGCTGCACTATATTTCCAAGCACCTTTCATCCTATGAGCGGATCGAAAAATATTTTTTTATTAGCATGATGCTTCATTCCATTCAGCATGACAAAACAACAAACATAATTTCATAAATAGCTCTGTTTGTTTATATTTTCGAGGCATTATTAACCGAACTCATGTTATTAGAAAAATTATTTATTTATTACACCAATTGCTTTAACACTAAGATCAAAAATTTTAACATTATCAAAATTTAAACGCTTGTATTCTTTTTTTTCTAAGTCATATAGGGAACCCCACCAGGATCCTAAAAAATCATCTCTGGAAAGATCATCATGATCAAATACACCAAAGCCAATACTGTCGTTTGCAGAATAATGATATAAATTAAATGTGTCGTGTGCAGTATATCTGTCGGTGCAAGGTTCGTAAGTTGTTTGAGCATAATATTCGTTCTTGGGATAATTAATGGTCCAATAAATATCCGGATAACTACTTTTCCAGAGCGTATTATCCATACCTGCAGGAGAAAAAGTGGAGTCGTTCCGTAGCACTAATCCTCTACCGTAAATAATGCTTTTATAAATTTCAGGAACATTCATTTCAAACTTAACACGCGCATTCATCAATGGTTTTACGGCAAGTATATGTTTGTAGGAATAGCTGCTGTCTGGATTCATTACGCGTATTTCATCTGTAAATGTGGTTTGCGACATTTCTATTTCAATGATCTGTTTTCCTTTTTTCAAATTGTGAAATGCGTAAAAAGGGATTTGTATTTGTAGTTCATTTGCTTTTCTCAGATCGACAGTGTCGGTTGAAAGACTCAGGTTTTTTGCGGTAGGTAAAGTGTCGGTATAATAACGAAAGGTGTTTTTCAAAATACGATAATCTGAGGTTATGATTTTATTGTTACAATAAAAATCAAATGTAAATGCAGTTTTAAAAAGTGTATCATGGTAGTGGGAATTAATTGGAAATGGAAAATTTTTTAACTCCCTGATGTTAAGTTTTACAAAAAGAATAGTGTTTAATGAATCAATGGAAAAGGAGATGTTGTTTTTATTAAAATAATTGGATCTGTTTAATACAGAATAGGAGACTGGTTTTGGTTCTGTTTTTTTATCGTAATGCGAATTTACGCAACTGAAAAAGTTGAAAGTAAATAGTACTAAAAACAAAAGCGATCCGGAGTTCATCTATCAAAGATAATTCTTTCAAAGAAAAAACCAACCTCTGCTGAGATTGGTTTTTTTATATCTTCCCTTTTTGAGAAGGCAAATAGAATTTTTAATCTTTACAATTTGCAACTAAATATTCACGATTCATACGTGCAATATTTTCTAATGTAATCCCTTGCGGGCACTCCACTTCACATGCACCGGTGTTGGTGCAGCTTCCAAATCCTTCCAGATCCATCTGAGCAACCATGTTTTTTACACGTGCTGTTGCTTCAATTTTTCCTTGAGGTAATAATGCAAATTGTGAAACTTTTGCAGCAACAAATAGCATTGCAGAAGCATTTTTACATGTTGCAACACAAGCACCACATCCGATACAAGCCGCAGCATTGAAAGATGCATCTGCATCATTTTTTGGAATAGGTAAACAGTTTGCATCTTGTGCTGTCCCCGTGTTTACAGAAATAAATCCTCCTTTTGCCTGAATCCTTTCAAAAGATGAACGATCAACTGCCAGATCTTTTATCACCGGAAATGCTTGTGCTCTCCAAGGTTCAACAACAATGGTGTCACCATCTTTAAAAGAACGCATGTGTAACTGGCAAGTAGTGATTCCTGTTTTCGGACCATGAGCACGGCCATTAATCACCATACTGCACATTCCGCATATTCCTTCACGACAATCGTGATCGAATACGATCGGACTTTCATTTTTGCTTACCAGTTGTTCGTTCAAGATATCAAACATTTCAAGAAATGACATATCCGGTGAAATCCCGGTTACAGGATATGTTACCAATTGACCTTGTTCTTTTGCGCTGTTCTGACGCCAGATCTTTAGCGTTAAATTCATATTTCCGTGACTCATATTTTTTTAATTTAATAATTTTCTATACCCTAAGGGTTTTTAAAACCCTTAGGGTATTTAATTAATTATTTATAACTGCGTTGTGCAATTTTAATTGTTTCGAATTTCAAGTCTTCTTTGTGCATTTCATAGGAGTAATTTCCTTTGTATTCCCATGCAGCAACATAAGCAAATTCATCGTCTTTACGTAATGCTTCACCCTCATCTGTTTGTGATTCAACCCTAAAATGACCACCACAGGATTCAGAACGATTTAATGCATCCATACACATTAACTCACCTAATTCAAGGAAGTCGGAAACACGACTTGCTTTTTCTAACTCAGGATTCATTTCATTTGGTTTTCCGGTAACACGTACATCTTTCCAGAATTCATCACGTAATTCGCGGATCTCAACAATTGCTTCTTTTAATCCTTTTTCGTTACGAGCCATTCCGCATTTCTCCCACATGATCTTTCCTAATCGTTTGTGGAAATGATCAACCGATTTATTACCTTTTATGGCAAAGAATTTATCTATTTGTGATTGTGCATCATTCTCTGCAGCAACAAATGCTTCGTGTGTAGTCGGTATAGGTTTTACTGCAATTTCTTTTGCTAAATAAGCACCGATTGTGTAAGGTATAACAAAATAACCATCGGCTAAACCTTGCATTAATGCAGATGCTCCAAGGCGATTAGCGCCATGGTCCGAGAAATTTGCTTCACCTAAACAATACAATCCCGGAACAGTTGTCATTAAATTATAATCCACCCATAATCCACCCATTGTATAATGTACAGCAGGGTAAATACGCATCGGCACTTCGAATGGGTTTTCACCGGTAATTTGTTCGTACATAGTAAATAAATTACCATATTTTTCTACTACTACTTGTTTACCAAATTCCTTTATTTGTTCGTCTGTAGGATTTGAGATACTTAACTTTTTAGCTTGTGTTTTTCCGAAACGTTCAATAGCTGCCTTGAAATCAAGGAATACCGCCATTTTTGAAGCCCCTACACCAAAACCTTCATCACAACGTTCTTTTGCAGCACGTGATGCAACATCTCGTGGAACAAGGTTCCCGAATGCAGGATACCTGCGTTCTAAATAATAATCTCTTTCCTCTTCAGGTATTTCATTTCCTTTGCGTGTATCGTCTTTTTTCTTTGGGACCCAAATGCGTCCGTCATTACGTAATGATTCACTCATCAATGTTAATTTCGATTGATGATCACCTGAAACGGGAATACAGGTTGGATGAATTTGTGTAAAACAAGGATTACCAAAAAACGCTCCTTTTTTATGTGCTTTCCAAACTGAAGTAGCATTGCAACCCATTGCATTGGTTGAAAGATAAAATACGTTTCCATAACCACCGGTACACAATAATACAGCATGTCCGAAGTGACGTTCTAGTTTACCTGTTACCAGATCACGTGCGATGATACCACGTGCTTTATCATCAATTTTTACTACTTCCAACATTTCGTGGCGAGGGAACATATCAACAGTTCCTAAACCAATCTGTCTTTGTAACGCACTATATGCTCCTAATAATAATTGTTGTCCGGTTTGACCTGCCGCATAGAATGTACGTTGAACCTGTGTTCCACCGAATGAACGGTTGCTTAACATTCCACCATATTCACGCGCTAAAGGAACACCCTGAGCAACACATTGGTCAATGATACTGTTACTTACTTCGGCTAAACGATATACATTTCCTTCACGGGCACGGTAGTCGCCACCTTTAATAGTATCATAAAATAAACGGTAAACACTATCACCATCATTTTGATAGTTTTTTGCGGCATTAATACCACCTTGCGCAGCGATAGAGTGAGCTCTGCGTGCAGAATCCTGGTAACAGAATACTTTTACCTTGTAGCCTAACTCAGCAAGTGAGGCCGCAGCAGAAGCCCCTGCAAGACCCGAACCAACTACAATAATTTCTAAATTTCTTTTGTTTGAAGGATTAACAAGTGCAACAGAGGCTTTGTATTTTGTCCACTTTTGCTCTACATTTCCTTCCGGAATTTTACTATCTAATTTTGACATATTAAATTGTTTAATTGTTTAACTGTTCAATGGCTAAATTGTTAAATTGTTAAATTGTTTGGTTTCGTTTTTTAGCAATTTAACAGCAGAGCCATTCAGCAATTTATAGTGTTAATTTTTCATTTGTGTATTTTATTAACGAGTTAATTGATTTTGGTAATTTTTGAAGCTCGTTAAAAATAAAATTATATTGTTCTTCATTTAATAGTTTTCTAACCCTTGACTTTTCATTCCAATCCAAACATTCCATTGCAGAAGCATAACTTATTCGGTAAAATTTTATTTTATCCTTCTTCCCATATCTTCCAAAGCCCTCTGCAATATTTGCTGAAACTGAATCAGCTGCTGTAATAAATTGTTCTCCAACTGTATTTTGTGCTATATGACTCCAGTTTAATACTACATCCCAAATATGATTACTTAAGCGAAAAGAAATTTTGTACGATTCAATATCATTCAATTTCAAAAATTTCTTTTCCTCCATTCTTCAACAATTTAACAGTAAAACCATTTAACCATTTATATTATTTACTTAATTAAGCCTAAAAACATAGTAACAGGCATAGAAGCAAAAAGTAAAACGATAATTACAGAATACCAAAAACCAAATGCCTTAATAAAAGGAGTGTATTTTTTGTGATTTAATCCGAATGTTTGAAAGGCTGACTGAAAACCGTGTAACAGATGGTACAATAAAGAAACCAATCCTAATAAATAAACTGTTAATATAAGTGGATTGGAAAAAACCGGTTTTAAACTTTCAAAGGTATTATGCTCTTCTCCATTAAACACTGCTACTTTTGTGGGTACCCAGAAATTTGCGAGATGTACCACCAGAAACATCAATAATAACGTTCCTAAAAGTCCCATGGATCGGGAATACCATGTGCTGCTGGCAGCCGAATTTTGAACAGCATATTTTTGCGGACGAGCCTTATTGTTTTGCAATGTTAAAATTAATGCCTGAACAACATGCAAAACAATGCCTAAAAACAGACCAACTTCAAGAATGCGCATGATAATATTATTTGCCATAAAACCGGCTACCATATTATAGGTGACTCCGCTGTCGTTAAAATATATGCAGGCATTAATACAAACGTGTACCACTAGAAATACAATAAGAAATAAGCCGGTAAAGCCCATTAAGTATTTTTTCCCAAGGGAAGATGTTATAAAATTTGGTGATGTATTACTCATAATTGTAGGATTATAGGATTCATTTTTTTTAGCGGAACAAATGTATAATTCAAAATCATTTCTATCAAGTAAAACAAAATGATTTATGGCATAAAAATAATTTATTCCCTGAGTTACCTGTTTTGACTGTGTTTAAGAGCTAATTTATAATGATTTTAAATAAGGGGCTGGCGTGATGAAATACGACTAGTAAAACTACTTTATTTACAAGCTCCTGTCATTTTGAGAGGAGCGAAAAATCTTGTTTTTATTAGCAGATGCGTCATTCCATTCGGCATAACAAAACAACAAGAATATAATACCAATTGAAATATAAAAATAATATCCATTTTTAAAACCTCACCCAAAACCCTCTCCTTTTTTCAAGGAGAGGGGTGAGGTTTTATATTTCAATAGGTATAATTTCATAAATTGATCTGTTTGTTGATGTTTTCGAGGCATTATTAATCGACTCAGTTTTTTATAATTTTTAACTTACCCTAATTATCTTAACTGTATCATCTTATAGTTTTCATTTTTATTTCAATTTTGTTTTTGAACAAACATTAATAAAATTCTATCTTTGAATTTCTAAAAACACAAGCTATGAAATACCTACCTATTAATTCGCAACTATATATTGAAAATCGCAAACGTTACGCGAAAAAATTAAAACCAAAATCAATTGCAGTTTTTAACTCGAATGATTTTATGCCAACCAGTGCAGATGGTACCATGATGTTCATTCAAAACTCAGATATATTTTATCTTTCAGGTATCGATCAGGAAGAAAGTATTTTAGTAATCTTCCCGGATGCAAACGAAGAAGCGCATCGCGAAATATTATTTCTGAAAGAAACCAATGAACATATTGCTATTTGGGAAGGTCACAAATATACCAAAGAAGAAGCGATTGCGGCATCAGGAGTTCGCAAGATCTATTGGATGAAAGATTTTGTTACTGTTTTTAATACATTGATGTGTGAAGCAGAAAATGTGTATCTGAATTCCAACGAACATCTTCGTGCAGTGGTGGAAGTGCAAACACGTGATGCACGTTTTATCAAATTTTGTCAGGAAAAATATCCTTTGCATTCGTATCATCGTTCAGCACCAATCATGCATGAACTAAGAGCTATCAAATCGAAACTCGAAATAGAAGCCATGCAACAGGCTTGTAACATTACCGAAAAAGGGTTCAGAAGATTATTAGGTTTTATAAAACCCGGTGTAATGGAATATGAAATTGAAGCAGAATTGATCCACGAATTTGTTCGCAACCGTTCACGCGGATTTGCATACGGACCGATCGTGGCATCCGGATTAAATGCTTGTGTGTTGCATTATGTAGAGAATAATAAAGAATGTAAAGCGGGAGAAGTCATATTGATGGATGTTGCAGCGGAGTATGCAAACTATGCGAGTGATCTTACACGTTGTGTTCCCGTGAGCGGAAAGTTTACTCAACGCCAGAAAGATGTTTACAATGCCGTATTGCGTGTGATGCGCGGTGCAATAAAAATGTTGGTGGTAGGAAATAATATTACCGATTATCATCGTGCTGTGGGTAAACTTACAGAAACAGAATTAATTGGCTTGGGTTTATTGAAAGCAGAAGATGTTGCAAAACAAAACCCTGATGCTCCTTTATATAAAAAATATTTCATGCATGGCACTTCCCACTTTTTAGGATTGGATGTACATGATGTAGGAAGCCGCTACCGCCCTTTTGAAGCAGGAATGGTTTATACCTGTGAACCCGGTATTTATATTCCGGAAGAAAATTTAGGCATCCGTTTAGAAGATGATATTTTACTTACCGAAAACGGTCCAATTGATCTGATGGCAAATATTCCTATTGAAGCCGATGATATAGAAGCATTGATGGCGAAGTAATTTGCCAATGTGTTAATTTGGAAGTTTGAAAATGTGTCCCCCTTGTGAATGGTTTGTGTGCAAAGAGAAGGGGGAGTGTGTAAGCTTTGTGTGATGCAGGGGGATGAATTGCTGAATTTCAATGATGTGAATATTCCGTTGCAACCCCAAATCAACAAATATCCACCACTCACACAAAATTAGTTGCCGTTTAGTAATTGAGATAAAATCCTAGTTTTTCTTGGTTTATATTTGATTAACGAAAAACTTCCCACCATGAAAAAAAAACTACTTCTACTAAACGTTTTAATACTAATAGCATTAACAACGTTTGCACAAAATGGATTTACTTCTTATCCATTACCTTCAACGTTATATAGTGGAAAAAACTGCTTAAAAGTAGATGCTTCCGGAAATAAATGGATTGGTTTTTTTACAAAGGGCGCAACAAAATTTGATGGCATCAACTTCACAACTTATGACACTTTGAATTCAAGTATTGCCGCCAATCGAGTATATGATATTGCTTTTGGAGCTGGCAACACCGTTTGGTTTGCAACATTAAAAGGCTTAAGCAAATTTGATGGTACTAACTGGACAACCTATAAAAAAATAAATTCGGGATTGCCAAGTGATACGGTTTTAACTTTATTTGTTGATAATACAGATATTTGGATTGGGACACAAAGCGGACTTGCAAAATTAACCGGAAGCACCTGGACAGTTTACAATACTTCTAATTCAGGACTTGTAAATAATAAAGTTCTTTGTATCAATAAAGATGCATCAAATAAAATATGGGTTGGAACTCAAACGGGTTTGTCTGTAAAATCTTCTTCAAGTTGGATAACCTACAATGAAAACAATTCTTATTTTGTAAGAGACCAAGTGAATGCAATTTATACAGATAACAACATAGTATGGCTTGGTACAGAAAGTTCAGGTCTTTTTAAATTTGAGAATACTATATTTTATCCGCTACGTTCACTTTTTTCGACTCTTCAAATGAATAATCTAATTAATCAGATAAATACAATATCAAAGGGGCCACAAAGCGGAGTTTTAGTAAATTCATTTTATGAATTTCTACCAAATCAAGTTTATCAATATATATTACCAAGTGGTTTTTCTTCTTATTTCCATACATACGATTCTTCAACTGGTCAGGTTTGGTTTATAGCGCATATCGGAGGTGGAACAAGTAATATAATTTATTCTTTTAATTATCAAAATTATACAGGAATCACCCAAGTCCCCCGATTACCAAGTGGATATAATACACTTGATATAAATGAAGTGCGTGCGGGTTTGATGAATCGCGGTGATATGTTTTGGGATATATTTGGCACCAATTATGGCCGATATGAAGTCCCAAAGAATTCCGGGAGACAGGCTGCGTTTGCATCTTGTTTATGGATTGGAGGTATTGACAACGGTGGAACATTACATCAGGCAGCAATGACCTATCGACAAAATGCTGGCATTGATTATACTACCGGTCCATTGGATACATTATCAGGTTCAATGGATTCTGTTATATCATCAGCGTATGATAAAATATGGAAAATCGACCGACTGAATATTGAGGAGTTTAAGACCAATTTTGCCAATGGTTCTGTGCAAAATGGAACGTATGCAGTGAGTAATGATATACTCACTTGGCCTGCAATTGGCTTTGGGAATTTTACACGTAACATGGCTCCTTTTATGGATGTAAATGGTGATGGGCTTTACAATCCATTAGCTGATGGGGATTATCCAAAAATTACCGGCGACCAAATGTGCTATTGGATTTTTAATGATAACATGATTCACGGGGAAACTGGTGCTGCGCCATTAAAAGTTGAAATACACGCTTCGGCTTATGCTTTTACCTGTCCTCAAATTACTGATAGTTTAAAAGCAATGAACTATACCACTTTTTACAATTTTGAAATTTATAACAGAAGTTCAATTAATTATACCAATACTTATATAGGCAATTGGAATGCAGCAGATTTGGGAGACTACAAAGACGATTATGTAGGTTCCAATCCGAATAATAATTATGGTTATGAATATAATGGGCCAGCTATTGATGGAGATGGTTCGTTGGGCAGTTATGGAGAAAAACCGCCAATGATAAGTACAGTAATATTAAATGGCCCATTGGCTGAACAGAATGACAGTATTGATAATAACAATAATGGTGTGATTGACGAGGTAGGAGAAAAAAATTTAATGACTAGTTTTCTATATTTTAATAACACTTGGGATCCCTTGAATGGCAATCCTGCCCAAAACAGTTCCTACGATTATTATAATTATTCACATGGTAAATGGAAAAATGGTTCTTCAATTACTTATGGAGGGAATGGTACAATAGGAACAATTCCAACGAATTTTATTTATGATGATGCTCCTGCAGGCAGTGGCTGGAATGAAACGACTGGGGGTAACGCTCCTAATGATAGAAGTTTTGTAATGGGTTGTGGCCCTTTTAATTTAAATGCAGGACAACATGTTAATTATAGTTATGCATTAGTCTGGACAAGAGATTTGGTTTCGACCTACACTATCGGAAATTTATACAACAAAAATTTAGCCGATGTAAAAAAAGTGCAGCAATGGTATGCAACGGACAATTATCCTTCCTGTTATGATTTGCAAGCAGGAGTAAATTCAATTCCAAAAATTAATAATTCCTTTGCACTTTATCCAAACCCTGCAAACACCCAAATAACAATAGCTTATAAAGCAGAAACAAAAAATGCACGCATAGAACTATTTAATGCTACCGGTCAAAAAATAAATTCTTTCTTTTATTTCAATCAATTGCAAACCATTGATGTCAGCGATTTTTCAAATGGATTATATTTAATAAAAATTACTGATGGAAAAAATAGTTCTGTTCAGCGTTTTGTGAAAAATTAAGGTTTAAAATTTCTAATAATCAGCTATTATGAAAAAAAATTTACTCCTGTTAATCATTTTATTAATGCAATCAGCAAATTTAATTTTTGCTCAGAATCTTGATAATACTTTTTATAAAACGTATGGTACCGGTGAAAGAGGCATATTAAATTGTACACAAGAAACATCGGATCTTGGTTTTATCTCAACAGGTAAAACAGGAAAAAGCTATCTTATCGCTGGAACATGGGAAACGTTAGATTCTTTTTTAATTACCAAAACGGATATTCACGGAAATCTTCAATGGTCGAAAAGTCTCTCGGGTTTTTATTATTCCGAAGGAATCAAGGTGCTAAAAGTAAACGAGGGTAATTATGTTGTTTTGGGATTAGGGAAATATACTAAAAATGATGTCATGCACACATTCCTTATAAAATGTGATATTTTTGGAAACATTTTATGGAAAAAAAATTATGAAAAATCTGAGAATTGTTATCCCTCGGATATTTGTAATTCTATCGATGGTGGTTTTGCAATAACTTCAACAACCTCAGATTTTACTAATAATTTTAATTTATTAAAAGTTGATTCGCTTGGAGCAGTTCAATATTCAAAAAAAGTAGTTTCTCCATTTCGAAGTTATTCTAATAACATCATTTCTACTTCTGATAATGGTTATTTATTTAATGTTGATACAGGGTTTTATTATTCACAAAGTGGTGGAAGAAGCTGGGTTAACAAAATGGATAATTCAGGTAATTTAATTTGGTCAAAAGTGTTTTTTAGCACAGGAAATACTTGCACACAATGTATTTATGAAACTTCAGACGGAAATATTTTAGTTAGAATGTCTTCATCTATTCAATATGATTCTATAAGTTATTCAAGTCGCTATCTAATTCTATTGAAATTAACTTCCGCTGGTGATACATTGTGGACAAAAAAATATAGCTTGGGAGCTGAATACAATTTTCACATTACAGAATCGGGTGATGGAAATTATATTATTGCTTCGCCAAGTATTCACGGAACTTATCCAAGCAAAATTTTTAAAACTGATACGTTAGGAAATATTATTTGGAATAGATTTTATAATCATACGAACAACGGATACCCTTCGGATTTATTTCTGACTTCAATTAGTACAACTTCAGACGATGGTTATGTTTTTAGTGGCGAATCAAATCGAGTGACAATGCAAAATTCAGGTAACGGTTTTTTGATCAAAACAGATTCTTTAGGACTACTAAATTGTAATAATTACTCTTATACTATTACAATATTTGATTCGTCAGATGTTAAATATTCGAATTCTACACTGACATTTGATACCACATATTATGCAACCAATAGTTTGTTAAATGTGATAAATAAACCTATTATGTCATATACCTATTGTGAAACCATTGGTATTGAAGAAACTGTTTTTTCAGTGAATGGATTTTCACTTTATCCAAACCCTGCTAACACCCAAATAACAATAGCTTATAAAGCAGAAGCAAAAAATGCACGAATAGAACTATTTAATGCTACCGGTCAAAAAATAAATTCATTTATTTATTTCAATCAAAACCCAACTATTGATATCAGTGATTTTGCAAATGGATTGTATTTGGTAAAAATTACTGATGGAAAAAATAGTTGGGTACAGCGGTTTGTGAAAAATTAGAATTAAATTTGCAGCAAAGAAGGAATATGTGTAAATGAATTTTTTACACCAATAAACAAGTGAACTAATTAACCAATGCTTCACTACGCTGAATTCAAAAAAATAAAAGTGCGCTACAGCGATGTAGGAAAAGGCCGTGTAATCGTACTATTGCATGGCTTTTTATGTTCTCATGAAATTTGGGAGGATACCATTAAAAAACTTTCAAGAAAATTTCGTGTAATCGCAATTGATCTTCCCGGACATGGTGAAACACCTTGTATTGGTTATTATCACCCCATGGAATTGTTGGCGCAAAGTGTAAAAGCAGTAGTAGATAAAATTGGAGTAAGACGTTATCTCGTTGTTGGTCATTCCATGGGAGGATATGCTGCATTGGCTTTTGCTGAATTGTATCCCGAAAATGTAAGTGGATTATGTTTATTTCATTCTACTGCTTATGCGGATGCAGAAGACAAGAAAAAAGATCGGGAACGTGTAATTCGTTTGGTAAAAAAAGAGCACAGACATTATGTTGCCGAAGTGGTGACTTCTTTATTTGCTCCTGAAAACTTAGAAAGGTTAAAACCACAAGTTGAAAAAGTAAAACGCATTGCAGCCAATGTTTCCAAGCAAGCCATTATAAATAGTTTAGAAGGAATGAAGGAACGAAAAAGCCGTGATCTGATTTTGAAATTTGCAGAATATCCTGTTCTGTTTATTGTCGGGAAAAAGGATGCTGTAATAAATTTTGAAACCATGTATCCTCAAATGGGATTGTGTAAATATCCATCCGTATTAATGCTCGAAGAATCCGGTCACATGGGTTTTTATGAAGCACCTAAAGAAACCGCTAAAGAGTTAAAAGAATTTGCAATACGATGTTTTAGGAATAAGTTTTAAAATTTTGCACTTGCCATATTTGACAACATTGCCAGGAACAATCTGCGTTGAAGCAGACACTCAATCTCCACGTAAAGCATTGTTTGTAGATTGCTTCTTTCCTAGCAATGACTAAAAAGTTGTAATTTTCTTTTAAAAATAAAAAGCTGCAACCTTTTTCAAGATCACAGCTTTCTCTCTAAACAAAACAAACAAACAAAAACTATTTATTATTAAAATGCACTGTAAATGCTGTAAAAAATAATTGCTATTGTTGCTATTGCTAGCAGAATGGTTACGGTTTCGATACCTTCTTCGTGGTAATGATGACGGTGGCGGATTGCTGATTTTTTATTCATGGCTTTTAAGATTAAATTGTTAGACTTGAGTAGTAATGTTGCCATTTTTTTATTTTTTTATGTTATTTTTTTAATCTGGTTTTTTGATTTTAATTTTTCAAGAAAAATTAAGGTGCGGGTGTTTGCTAATTAAATAAACAACATCCCCATGTGCCAATTAATTTTTTGCAAAACCCGACACCTGCTCTTGTTTTTAATTCAAAGGTTTTTATTTTTCCTTTTGAATTGTGTAAATCAGTTTTTTGAATGAACTTCTACACAATATTACGTTAGAATGCAAAGCAAGTAAACCCACAATGAGTGGGTGACGGTTTTATTTATTTAACGGTGGTATTTTTGAGGTGAGTGGTAAACTAGATCTGAGCTAATTTTTGCAAAAAGTCGTTTTTATTTCTTCTGGAGACCTCTACCTGTGAATTATCAGACATAATAACGTATCCTCCTTCGCCTTTCAGATATTTTTTTACATGTTGCAGGTTGATGAGGTGGGAGCGATGGATACGAAAAAAATTATCATCGGCAAATAGCTGTTCGTATTCGCCAAGTGTGCGTGATGCTACTATTTTTTTGCCGGAAGTAAGAATAAAAAAAGTATAATTTCCATCAGAATCACAGCGGATAATATCAGCAAGATTTATGAATATTAATCCATCGCCATCAGGGATACCCACTTTTTTTAGTTTGTTTTCGGGCTTTAAATTGTTGAGCAAGGTTTTAAATTTTTTGTCCAACATGTTTTTTTGTCCCGATTTTTCTTCATATCGTTTTACGGCAAGTACTAATTCTTCCGGATCGATAGGTTTTAATATATAATCAATGGCGCTGAATTTAATGGCCTTAATGGCATAATGGTCGTAAGCAGTGGTAAAAATAATATCGAAATCAATTTCTTTAATTTTTTCCAATAAGTCGAAAGCATTGCCGTTGGGCATTTCAATATCTAAAAATACGAGATCGGGATGTAAATTAATGATTGCTTCATAAGCGCTTAGCATGGAGTCTGCTTTCGCAACTATTTGAACAGCGCTGCAATTTTTTTCCAACATTTTCGATAATGATTCGCGTGCACCTAATTCATCATCAACTATTATAGCTTTTATCATATACTTTGGAGTTTATGTTTTCGTATAAACGAAGAAGAACGAATTTACGAAATAATTAGTATTGCTGCTTCTTTACGTATTTGAAAATGATAAGTAATTATTGTTCTGTTGTTTCGAGCGGAATAACCAACCGTACCTTTGTCCCTGCCGGCTCACCGTTAGCAAACAGGTCAATTATCTCCGCATAGATGGTACTGTTTAAACTTTCATTTAAAATATCTAATCGTTCTTTTGTAATGCTCATTCCCATTGATTTATGCTGCGTTACACGATTCCTTTTAAACTCTTTTGCTTTTTCGCGCCCAATGCCATTGTCTTCAACGGTACATAAAATGGTATCCGCTTGTTTTTCTAAAGTGATTGCAATTTTTCCGCAACCCTGTTTTGGTAATAAGCCATGAACAATAGCATTTTCAACGTATGGTTGAATCAGCATAGATGGAATACGGTCATAATATTGATCAATAGCAGGGTCAACAGTAATTGTATATTCGAATTTTTTATCGAAACGCATTATTTCCAATTCCAGATATAGATTTAGCGCATTTAATTCTTCGGAAACTGCAATTACCTGTTGTTTGGAGTTATCCATTATTTTGCGCATGAGTTTAGCAAACTTTGATAAATATTTTATGGCAGCATCGGTATCATTATTTGAAATGTAATGTTGAATAGAGCTGAGGGTATTAAAAATAAAATGCGGATTCATTTGTGCACGTAAGGCTTGCGACTCTATGTATGCTATTTTTTTATTGATCTCTGTTTTCGCTTTTTCTGCATTTTTTATTTTCCGGATACGCATACGGATCACTAAAAGTAATGCAAACGAAAACAGAAGGATGGTTGAAACAATGAATCCCCATGTTTTCCAGAAAGGTATGTTAATTGTAAACGAAAAGTTTACAGGCGTTTCATTCCATATTCCTTCGTTGTTACAACTTTTTACTTTAAAAGTGTAGGTTCCGGGAGGAAGGTTTGAATAGGTTGTTAATCGTTCTTTTGATGGAGGGGACCATTTTTTTTCAAAGCCTTTCAGTATATGTGAATATTTAACTTTTGCCGGATTTGTCAGACAAATACCGGAAAATTCAAATGTGATATTATTATCGTTATAATTTAAATGAATATTATTTGTTAAAAGGGTATCTTCATAAAACAGATGAAATCCGGTAATGCTGGTTTTTGATTCTTCTTTATTTTCGATGTATTCCTTCGGATCATATTTGATCAGGCCATAAACAGTACCAAACCATATTGAACCATCTTTGTCAACATATCCTCCGGAGTTACACTCAACCCCTGTAAATCCTTCTTCTTTACCAAAAGGGATAATGTTTTTTTCTCCCGTTTTTTTAAATTGTTGAATGTTTATTTTGTTTAATCCTTGATTGGTACCTGCCCAAATTTCATTTTCTGTTTTACCAAAAAGGAGAGAATATACTAAGTCGGAACTCATTCCATCCGATTGATTAAAATTAGCGAGTTTTTTTTCTGGCGATGAAGGATTGAACATCCAAACGCCATCCAGTGTTCCAAAATAGAGATTGCCATCCCTGTCAATGAGCGATGCCAGATACGAATCATTTTTTAATCCTAATTGCTCCGAACATTCGGTAAATGTTTTTCCATCGTATTTAATTAAACCGCCCAAATAGGTTCCGATCCAAAGAGTTCCTTGTTTGTCTTCTACAAATGACCAGACACTATACGTGTTATTGCGACATTTTGGTTTGTAATGTGTAAATATCTTTCCATCATATTTAAACAACTCATTATTCCCACCGAGCCATAAATTATTTTTTGAGTCCTTATACAAACAATTGATATCGTTCGTGAAAACTCCTGTCGAATCAGATTTTTTTGAAAATGTTTTACCGTCATAAAGATACAATCCTGCATCAGTTCCAATCCATAGATTGCCAGGTGAGTATTCAAAAATGGCATTTACGGTACTGGCTTTTAATCCACTATTTTCGTTTAGTTGACTAAAATGATTATCGATGTATTTATATAAACCACCACCTTTTGAACCTACCCAAAGTGAATTTTTTGAATCACGGGTAATACCAAAAATAAAGTTACTGGTCAAGCCGTCATGTATTCCGTAGCTGACAAAAGGATTACCTCGGTATTTGAACAGTCCGGCATAGGTGCCAATCCATAAATTACGCTCAAAATCCTGATAAAGACAACCTATCAAATTGCTATTTTGATCTCTGCGAAGAGAATAGCTTGAAAATATTTCGTTCTCAAATTTTACTAATCCTTTGCTTGTTCCAAGCCAGATGGTGTTTTTATAATCAATCAGAATGGAGGTGAGCGAGTTATCTATTAAGCCTTGTTCTTGAGTATAGGTAGTAAATTTGTTGTTGTTGAATTTGCACAAGCCATTTGTGGTGGCGATCCAAATAGCATTTTGCTTGTCTTCTGAAATTCCGGTTATGTTATTGGTAGATAACCCATTTTTTGTGGTGTAATTTAAAAAATGTTTGCCATCAAAAACACTTATGCCCTCCGTTGTTCCAATCCAAATAGTACCTGATTTGTCTTGAAAAAAACATTGAATGGAATTTCCAACGAGTCCATCTTTTTTTGTAAAATTTATAAATGTCCCATCCGTTAATTTACTCAAACCATTGTCGGTTCCAAACCATAAATTACCTTTTGAATCTTTAAAGGAAGTGGTGATGTTATTACTAATTAACCCGTATTTAGTGGTAAATCCGGTAAATGTTTTGCCGTCAAATTTATTAATTCCTGCAATAGTACCTATCCATAAATTTCCTTGATTGTCTTCTGTGATACAGGTTACCGAGTGATTGAGTAAGCCGTTTTTCGGAGTGTAATTCGTAAAAGAATTTCCATCAAACTTACTTAATCCACCATAGCCGCCAGACCATAAATTACCATTTCTATCCTGGAAAATTGTTGAAACATCAACAAAAGGCAAGCCATCTTCAACGGAGTAATTTAGAAAATGATAGGATTGCGCAACACTGTAATTAGTGAGCAACGTAAGTGTGAATACACAAAAAAATAAAAAAATGTTCCTTGCTTTTTGCATAAAGCAAATTAAAAATGATTCATTCAAAGATAGAAAGGTTCTGGAATATTTGTTCCTGGGTTTCTTTTTTTTATTGAATCCGTAGGATTCATAGATATAACAGCATTATGCATTATATAATCTAATCAGGGCGAATGTTTTTTATTCCTATTACTATTTTGTCAATTTCGACCCCTTCGACTTTGCTCAGGATAACTCCGGGGAAATCTCTTTTTTTATAATTTCATTAAGATTTCTTCTGCAGTCGAAATGAAATATAAAGCATTTTGAATGAAATTTAAACAGGCTCATAACTAGTCTTTTTTCAAAAGAGCATCCCAACCCTGAGCAATGAGCGGATGAACTGTTCCTCCTTTAGTGATCAGATTTTTTCCGTCTTTTTCATTCGTCATGTGGCCAATAATTGTTATGTCGGGATTTGCTTTGATCTTCGGGAAATCGGATTGGTCAATTGTAAATAATAATTCATAATCTTCGCCACCACTTAATGCACAAACTGTTGGATCCAGATTAAATTCACGTGCCATGTTATAAGTAGAAGGGTCGATAGGGATTTTTTCTTCATATAAGCTGCAACCTACTTTGGAGTTGGAACACAGATGTAAAACTTCAGAAGCAAGACCATCTGAAATATCGATCATCGAGGTTGGTTTTACTTCTAACTTTTGTAATAATACCGGAATATCTTTTCGTGCTTCGGGTTTTAGCTGGCGTTCAATAATATAATCGTTGCCTTCCAGATCAGGCTGTACGCCCGGACTTTCCATGAATATTTGTTTTTCACGTTCTAATAATTGCAGCCCAACATAAGCCCCACCTAAATCACCCGTTACACAAAGCAAATCCCCTTCTTTGGCTCCATCACGATAAACCAGATCTTCCGGATTTGCTTCTCCGAGAACTGTAATGCTGATCACTAATCCCGATTTTGAAGTGGTTGTATCACCACCAACAATATCAATTTTGTGCCGGTGACAAGCCAGATGGATACCAGAATAAAGCTCTTCCATCGCTTCAACAGAAAAACGATTTGAAATTGCCAATGAAACAAGAATTTGTTTTGGCATTGCATTCATCGCGTAAATGTCTGATGCATTTACTGAAACGGCTTTATATCCTAAATGTTTAAGTGGCACGTAGGCAAGATCAAAATGCACACCTTCTACCAACATATCCGTTGATACAACAGTTTGTTTTCCTTTGTAATCGATTACTGCGGCATCATCTCCAACTCCTTTGATGCTGCTTTCGTTCATGATCTCGATAAATTGAGTGAGTTGTTTTATTAAACCAAACTCTCCTAGACTGCTCAATTCAGTCCGTCCTGTGTTTTCTAACATGATAAAAAATATTTTTACAAAAATACGTCTTATAATTAAGCAATTTTCATAGTGAACGGGATTAAAATTTAAAAAAAGATTTGATTTTCAGCAAATTAAATCCTTTTAGGGTTTAGAACTATAACTGTTCGAAATCTTTTTTTTCTTCTTTTCTCTTAAAAGAAAAGAAGCAAAAGTTCAAGAACAAACGATTGCTCCCCTCCTCTCTCCATTTTTATGAATGTCTAAGCACTCGGCTAAAGCTCGTGCCAATACCTTCAATAAAAATAGAGTTCACTGCAAGAGGACATCGCGTTTGTTCAATCCTTGCGCGCGAACTTTGTTTATGCTTTGCAGAAGGCTTTATTGATTGCATAAATTGAATTAAAGCAATGCAATGAATTAGCATAGGTGCGGCTAGCATCCACAAAAAGTGCGGGGCTGAACGTTAAGAAAAAGTTCAGCGAACTTTTTTAGTGAAAGAGCCGGCATGAAGGGTAAGTCGAGTTTCGTAGAGATATGGCGCAAGGCTTTTGTGGAGGGCAGAGTAAAATAATGTCCTGTGGACATTATTTAGGATGAGCCAGGGTGTGCGCAGACGAAGACTTGGGGTTGGTTTTTGTGGTGGCTTTTCTTCCTCACACATACTCGCTCAAATACCTAGCAGGTATTTGCCGCTTTCTTTTTACGGCAGAAAAAGAAAGTAAAAGAATAAAATGTTTCGAACAGTAAGGTTTAGAACCCTGACAGGATTGAGCAATGGATTATTTTTTATTGCGCATTTGTTTTTTTATCTAATTTTAGCTTGCAAATATCAGAAACCCCATCATGGCAAAAAAAGAAAAACATCAACAAAGAAATGATGTTGGAGTAAAAAAGGAAACGACTAAAAAGTCCGTGGAATTAAATGTTTTTGATCAAATGGAATTATGGTTTGAAAAACATCATCGGGAACTGTTTTTTATTTTATTGTTTTTTTCAACCTTATTTTCGCTTTTGTTATTTGATTCTAAAGTTTCGCCTGGTGGTGACGATTCCAGTTACATAGAACGGGCCTGGTTGTTTTTGCACGAAGGCAGATTCCCATACTTTCAAGGACCGGCTTATCCTGTTTTTTTATCGCTTTTTGTGAAGATGTTCGGATTGAACGTTATTGGCCTGAAATTCTTTTCGGTGCTCTGCCAGTTCGGTTTTGTCTGGGTTACTTTTTTAACTTTCCGAAAGCGGATCCCTTATACCGTATTGTTTGCTTTGATTGCTTTTATTTCATTTAATAATTTTATCCAATATTATGCAAGTCAAACATTTACTGAAACATTTTTCTTATTTGTTCAATCTATCTGTTTGTATATCGTTTTTAAAATCATTGATTCGATTGATAAGGAAGCAAGCTGGATGGAAAGCTTCAAACAAAACTATTTGAAATGGATATTTTTTGGTTTGTTATTTACATTATTAAGTATTTCAAAAAGTATTGCAATTGTTACGATTGTGGGAGTAATAATCTATTTTGTTTTGAATAAAAATTTTAAACAAGCGGTGTATGCTTTAGTTGCCTTCGCAGTTATTCGTTTTGTTTACACCTTGATCGCAAGTGCATTGTTTGGGCCTAATGATACTGATCAGTTGGAAATGATGTTGCGAATTGATCTGTATAAACCGGCTATGGGGCACGAAAATTTTGGAGGAATGATCACACGTTTCTTTAATAATTTTAATACCTACATTTCATTGCATATGTATCGAATATTAAATCTCCGAAGTTTTAAATATGATGCATCAAAAATTATTCCTGCCTTATCTTATATTACGACCGTTATTTTAGTGATAATTTCAATTTTGAGTTACAAACGAAATAAATTTATTTTCTTTTCAAGTATTTATTTGGTTGTGCTTTGTGGTGGAATATTTTTTGGGGTGCAGGCAAACAATATGCAGGATCGTCTATTGATCATTGCTATGCCATTGATATTTTTAGTGTTATTTTTTGGTGCATACGACCTCGTTAAACGTGTTCCATCGCTTCAGTATGTTTTTATACTTTTTGCCGGCATAATGCTTTTAGTGACGATTGGGAATTCAACTGTTCAGGCAAAAAAAAATACAGTAGCATTAAAGAAAAATTTGAGCGGTGATATCTATTATGGTTATACACCTGATTGGGAAAATTTTTTAAAGATGAGTAAATATTGTGCGGATAGTTTACCGGCAGATGCACAAGTATTGTCACGTAAACCAAACATGTCTTTTATCTATGGTAATGGAAAAAAATTCCCCGGACAATATTGGGTAACAACCACCAATGCCGACAGTGTATTAATGGAATGGAAAAAACAAAATATTACCTATGTGCTTCTTCCGACTTTGCGTATGAATCCCGAAAAGAATAATGGCAGATTCATCAACACACTTCATCGCATGTTACAACCCGTTGCTGAAAAATATCCTGAAAAATTAAAATTAGTAAAAACCATCGGAACCGATGAACCTACTTATTTATACCAAATAAATTATTAGGATTTTTTTATTCCGGAGATCAATTTTTTCAATTGTATGTCATTGCGGCTCCTTCGACTTTTTTCAGGATAAACTCCAAGAGAAATTTTTTTAATTCTATTGAGATTCAGAATGTCGAAGTGATTTGAAAAATGTAGATAGACTTTAAGCCTTTTTTTTATTAAGCGCAGCAATAAACTGATCTTCTCTTATTTTATCAGTAGTATGTTTAAAATAATAAAGGTAAAAATTATCGTAATCAGATTTTAGTTTAGTAGTAGAAACAGCCGGAAGAATATTCTTGATATAATCATCTAAATATTTCTGAAAATCAGTGAATATAAAATTTGCTCCGAGCTTTTCTTTTAGCTGTTTTATTATGTAGGTGTTGTAAGTAATAATTTCTGTTCCAATGATGTAAGGAGGAATATTCACAGTTGCGAGCCTAAAGCTATCTTTTGTTAATTGACTTCTGGCAAACATAAAATCAATTCCTTTGTTTTCAAAATATTCAATTGTACCATGTTTTTCGTGTCCTATCCTTCCTCTTGTTTTAATTACAGCGTGTGCGATCAAGGTATCTGTTAATCCATGAAATTCCTGCGTGTAGTTGAAATTCGCATAATATCCCATACATGCCTGACCTCCCCTGATAAGAATTTTTGCATCAATTCCTTTGAAACAATCATTGATCGCTTGTCCAAGTTTTATTTCATCTTCTATCTTATAATAACTTGTATAAACATATCGTTCATCAACAACGTCTTTTTTATAAACACCTTTTTCTTGCCCATACTCATCCGTTTCCAGAAAAAGGTTTGTCCTGACTCTTGTTTCAAAAAAACAAGCGACCAACAAAACAATAAGCAGAGGGTTAAGATAGTTGACTTTTACGAGCTTTTGAATCGAATAAAAGATCACAAAATAAATAAAGGGAACGATTGGAATTATAAAACGGGCAAACATAAAATCGCCACCAACTTTTGCAACAAAACCAATTAAATAAACATAAACAATAATCGTACTTGCAATAAATGCAGAATTAAATTTATCAGAAGTGAATTCTTTAAAAGCTGGAATGAATTTCTTTTTTAATAAAGGGAATAAGACCAGGAACGGCAATATCAAAAATAAGAAAGAAGTAAAATAGGTTTCGAAATAAAGTCCTATATAATAAAATCCTTTGCTGAACATGGATTCATTTCCCAATTTGACATAATAGGTATTCGGAAAAATAAATCCATAATAATTAAATCTCCACAAAAAATAAGGTATATAAATACAAATTATTGCCAGATTAAAAAAGAATAAGGAGGAGAAGATCTTTGAAAATTTAATGCGATTAATAAGCTGGTCAAAAAATAATAAGCCATTAGCAGTAACCAGGATAATAAGAGTGTCGGGACGTGTAAGAAATGCTAAGCAAAGGAAAAATCCTGAAAAAATAAGTTTTTTTATTCCTTCAAAAGAGGAGAAAAAATAAATATAAAAAGTAGTACTAAGTAAAAAGCAAAAAAATGCAGTTTCGAGTCCGCTCGTTGCCCAGACATTGTAATCATAATGAAGAGCTAATGCAATGGTGATAAAGGGTAAAATAAAAACATCTTTTTTTGCAGAGATCTTATAAACGATAATTGAAAAGAGGATTAATGTGCCAAGAGATGAAAGAATTCCCAATACTTGGACAGTTATAAGCGGATTGAATCTGAACCAGGAGAAAAAACTTATCAGCATGATCCATAAAAAATCAGTACATCCTTCAACACGTTCTCCTATGTTGTAAACCAAACCGTTTCCTGCTAATAAATTCTGAACATATCTAAAGCCAATAAAAATATCATCACCAAGCCATTTTAGATCATAGGAATAAATAAAGCTAATAAGAATTGCTATTGTTGATATCCCTAAGAACAGGCTTTTTTTTTTGATCGGACTTTCCGCTTGTTGAATATTATTTCTGATAGAAAACTTTTCTTTTAATAATAAGAATCGCTTTTCAAAATACGTATAGCTAATTGAGGCAATAATTATTGTTAAGATAAATGCGATTATTGCTTCAATAAATAATAATGTTGCGGAGGGATGTATTGCATCATAACCCAGTTTAAAGAAAACATAAACAACACTAAACATGGCTATCATGTGATAGCAATATAATCCATAACTGATCTTTCCTAACTTGCTTATGAATGGTATTTTTCCAATTTTAAATATGGAGTTCTTTGCAAAAACCTGTTCAATGAGAATAAAAGCAAAGAAGAATGAATAAACAACCGGCATAATTGATTTTAAAATATGGGAACTTTGTCGAGGATCCAAAGCATTTACAGGTTCTAAACTGTAGATATCAAAACGAAAAACGATTAATAATAAGCCGGCAACGTAAAATAGATCGATCCAGTATTTTTTAATATTTACAAAGGATTTCAGTGTTTTCTCATTGGTGCATAATTGTGCAAACAGGGCTCCCACAGATAGATCGGATATGCAAGAAAAAGTGTGGTACTTCAACATTAAATTTAAAGTCAGGCCACTTGTTCCAAACAACCTATATAAAGTAGAAAACAGGATCAAGGCAATAAAAACTTTTACCAGATGTTTTTTCGGAAATACAATTAATAATAATGGCCAGAATAAATAAAACTGCTCTTCAATTGATACTGACCATAAGACGCCAACAACGTAATTGCTGATCCCATGGATGAGGTAATCAAAATTGCCAAGAAAAAACAAGTACAAACCCTTGTCGAGAATAACATTTGATGCAGAAACAGGAAAATTTACAGGTAAGGAAGATGTAAAAAGTGGGATAATCACAAAACAAATGAACAGAACCAAAAAGTATAATGGCCATATTCTGAGTACCCGTCTTAAATAAAAAAACCGAATATTTATTTTTGAGTTTTGTTCTTTTTCTTTTAATAATAAATAGGTGATCAAAAATCCACTTAATACAAAAAAGAAATTTACTCCCAGATCACCAACTAATAAAAATTTTGTCCGGATATCATTCACTAATGTATTACTGGTTTGGAAACCTAAGGTGGAAGCAGCATGATTCACAAACACTAATAGAAAAGCAACAAATCGTAAGCCATCTAGATTTGGAAAATAAACGGTGCTTTGTTTATGAGGGTCTGTCATAAAATCCTAAAATAAGATGTTGCTCACAAAAGTAAAAGATTTATCGAAGTATTTGCATCTTCCGATTCTTGTTAAGTTGACTAATCCTAGCAAATCATTCTGGTATAAATATGTTTTTTTTATTTGCTAAACTCCCGATTTAAAAGTATTTTTGTATTCGATTTAGATTGATTCTAAATAAGAAATCGTTGTAATTAGTTGACATTCAATAATATAAAAATGATAACAGTATCAGAAAATGCAAAGCAGCATGCTTTAGCATTAATAAAACAAGAAAATCGGCCGGAAGGAACATTTATTCGTGTAGGTGTTGATGGTGGCGGTTGTTCAGGACTTTCGTACAAATTAACGTTTGATGATAAAATACAAGAAGGCGACCAATTTTTTGAAGATAAAGGGATCAAAATTGCGGTAGATAAAAAATCATTTTTGTATTTAGTAGGTACCGAATTAGATTTTATTGGTGGCTTGAATGGAAAGGGTTTTGTATTTAATAATCCGAATGCAAGCAGAACGTGTGGTTGTGGAGAATCATTCGGAGTATAATTCTGAGTTCATAACTATAGGAAGGAATCAGATTAAAGGCTCAAAGTTTATTAGTAGCAAATGGCTTATTAACTTGTAAACTTAGAACTTATAAACTTAAATTATAATGGCAAACGAAATTTTAGAAGAACAGATTGGTGGAGAATATAAGTACGGATTTGTTACTGATATTGAAGCAGACAATGCTCCAAAAGGCTTAAATGAAGATATCATTCGTTTTATTTCCAAAAAGAAGAATGAACCGGAATGGATGCTGGAATATCGATTGAAAGCATTTCGTTATTGGTTAACTTTGGAAGAACCTCATTGGGCACATGTAATATACCCGAAACCAAATTTTCAGGAGATCATTTATTATTCTGCTCCCAAGCAACAAAAAAAATTAGGTAGTCTGGATGAAGTAGATCCTGAATTATTAAAAACCTTCGAAAAGCTTGGGATCTCTATTGAAGAACAAAAGAGATTAAGTGGTGTTGAAAGTAGAATAGCGGTTGACATTGTAATGGATAGCGTTTCGGTAAAAACAACTTTCAAAGAAACATTATCGGAAGCAGGAATTATTTTTTGTTCTTTCGGTGAAGCAGTTCAGGAGCATCCTGAGTTAATAAAAAAATACATGGGTTCGGTTGTTCCTTATACCGATAATTTTTATGCCGCTTTAAACTCTGCTGTTTTTACAGATGGTTCATTCTGTTACATACCAAAAGGCGTTCGTTGTCCGATGGAACTTTCAACTTATTTCAGGATCAATTCAGCAGGAACGGGTCAGTTCGAACGCACCTTAATTATTGCTGATGAAGATGCTTATGTGAGTTACCTCGAAGGGTGTACTGCTCCGCAACGTGACGAAAATCAATTGCATGCTGCCGTTGTAGAAATTATCACACATAAAAATGCAGAAGTAAAATACAGTACCGTTCAGAATTGGTATCCCGGTGATAAAAATGGCAAAGGAGGGATTTTCAATTTTGTTACCAAACGAGGAATTTGTTTAGAAGACAATGGAAAAATTTCCTGGACACAAGTAGAAACAGGCTCTGCAGTTACCTGGAAATATCCATCCGTAATTTTAAAAGGAAATAATTCAGTTGGCGAATTTTATTCGGTGGCTGTTACCAATAATTACCAGCAAGCGGATACAGGAACAAAAATGATTCACCTCGGAAAAAATACACGCTCCACAATTATTTCAAAAGGAATTTCGGCAGGCTTTAGTAACAATAGTTACAGAGGTTTGGTGCGCGTATCAAAAGGTGCAACAAATGCACGAAATTTTTCTCAATGTGATAGTTTATTAATGGGTGATAAATGCGGGGCACATACTTTTCCATACATTGAAATAAAAGATAAAACTGCTGTTGTGGAGCATGAAGCAACTACTTCAAAAATTGGAGAAGATCAATTATTTTATTGCAAGCAACGTGGTATCGATACCGAAAAAGCGATCGGATTAATTGTAAATGGATATTGTAAAGAAGTGTTAAATAAATTACCGATGGAATTTGCTGTGGAAGCACAAAAGCTGTTGGCAGTGAGTTTGGAAGGTAGTGTTGGATAATTTATGAAATACGAATCCCAATAGCTATCGTGGGAATCTACGAATGAAGAAAAAAAGAAATTAAATTAAAGCACAAAATCATATTATATTGTCATTACAATGTTCAAGCGGTTGTTATCTCTTTTGTTTTTATTTCTCTTACACACTACTACCCAAGCAACTCCTGGTAAATTAATTAGTTATACGCTTCATCATTCTTATTCGGTAAATGAATTAGATTCTCTCTGGAAAAGTTCAAAAATTAACAAATTCATGGCAAAAATAAATAATCCACTTGATGTGTTTGAGGTTATTTATGAAACAGTGTGGCATGATGGAACCTCCATAAAAGCTTCCGGTATTTTTTTTCTGCCAAGGGAAAAAGGGAAAGAATTTCCAATGATCTGTTATGATCATGGAACCCAGTTGGTCAAAGAAAGAAAAATTGGTTTCTTTGGTGAACAAGCCATTTGCACTGCCTTTTGTGCAAGTGGATATATGGTTGCTTTTCCTGATTATGTTGGAATGGGAAACGGAGAAAAAACGGCTCTTTATCTTCATGTAGAAACAGAAGCTGCGGCATCCATAGATTTATTGCGTGCGGTAAAGGAGTTGATTGTAATGGAAGATGCCAAACAAAGTAAACAGCTGTTTTTGACAGGTTACTCTCAGGGTGGTCATGCTACCATGGCAACACTTAAAGTGATGCAGGAAAAATATCCTACTGAATTCAAAGTAACTGCATCTGCACCAATGAGTGGTCCTTATGATTTGGCCGGAGGTCAACAGGAAGTGATCTTTAAACCCTATTCATACATTGCTTACTTGCCTTTCCTGATGTATTCTTACCAGGAAATATATAAATGTTTCAAGGATTCATCCTGTTCTTTCAAGGCGCCTTATGCAGAAATGCTTCCACCTCTTTATGATGGTACACATTCTATGAGTGAGGTCAACAAATTGATGCCGGAAATGCCTAAAGATATTTTGACCGATAATTTTTTAAAAGAATATGCGACCAATGACAAGTTTCCATTCAAGCTGGAATTGCTTGAAAATAGCCTATGCGATTGGAAACCCGAAACCCCGGTACTCTTTTGTTATTGTAAAGCCGATGAACAAGTGAGTTACAAAAATGCGATTGTTGCATCTGAAACGATGAAATCGAAAGGTGCTAAAAATATAAAACTTCGCCATACCAGTAAAAAAATGGGACATAAACCCTGCGCAATATTTTCCTCTGTTTATACAAAAATGTATTTTGATAGTTTTGTAAAAGGAAGTAAAAAAGGACGGAAAGGGCCTTTAATAAATAGAATGGCTTTGTCGTTGGCTAAAATGAAAGTTAAGAAATATTGAAAAATAAAGTGATGATTAAAAATTAAACTATGCTATCAATAAAAAACCTACACGCCTCAATAGGCGGAAAAGAAATTCTGAAAGGAATTAATTTAGAAGTAAAAGCAGGAGAAGTTCACGCTATCATGGGACCAAATGGTTCCGGTAAAAGCACTTTAGCAAACGTACTTGCCGGACGACAAGATTATGATGTTACAGAAGGAGAAGTAATCTTCAACGGAAAAAATCTGTTAGAACTTTCTCCGGAGGATAGAGCCAGGGAAGGCGTATTTCTTGCGTTCCAGTATCCGATTGAAATCCCCGGAGTAAGCAATGTCAATTTTTTGAAAACTGCGATAAATGAAATTCGTGCCTACAAAGGATTGGAAGCAATGGATGCAAAAGATTTTTTAGCGCGTATGAAAGAAAAACAAAAGTTAGTAGAGTTGGATATGAAGCTTGCTAATCGTTCTGTTAATGAAGGTTTTAGCGGAGGAGAAAAAAAACGTAATGAGATTTTTCAGATGGCAATGCTGGAGCCCAAGTTAGCAATACTGGATGAAACCGATAGCGGATTGGATATTGATGCGTTGCGAATTGTTTCAAACGGTGTCAATAAATTAAAAAACAAAGACAATGCAACTATTGTAGTTACGCATTATCAGCGACTTTTAGATTATATTGTTCCTGATTTTGTGCATGTATTGTATAATGGAAAAATTGTAAAAACAGGTCCAAAAGAATTGGCTTTAGAGCTGGAAGAAAAAGGATATGATTTTATAAAAGAGGAAGCAGGAGCATAATTCAAGAGACGTCATTGCGAATGTAACGCAGTGGAATGACGCAATCTCTTTATAGCGAGAAAGAGATTGCTTCGGTCGTGAAAAACTCCCTCGCAATGACGAAAATAAAAAATGGAAACTAGTACAAAACAAAATACCGTAACCGAAAAATTTCTGAAATTGATCGAATCATCTTTTCCTACAATTGTGGATGGGAAAGAAAAAGATTTAGCTATCAAAGCATTCGTTAATCAAGGTGTTCCAACTCGCAAACACGAAGAATACAAATATGTGAATGTAGAATTGATACTGAAAGACGATCTTTCTGTAGCTACAAATAATATAATTTCTCAGGAACAAGTTGAACAGTTCAACTTTTTAGTAGATGCTTATTTAGTTGTAATTGTAAATGGAATTTTTAGTGAAGAATTGTCCAGGTTAAAAGATCTTCCAAAAGGAATGATCGTTTGTAGTTTGGATGTTGCGAAAGAAAACCACAAAGTTATTTTTGAAAAGCATTATTCAAAATTTGCCGATATAAATGCAGATGCATTCATTGCATTAAATTCGGCAATGGCTAAGACCGGAGTTTTTGTTCATGTATCTAAAAGCATAATCATTGAAAAGCCACTTCATATCATTCACATTTCTTCAGCAAAGAAAGCGGAAATAATAAATCCACGAAATCTGATCGTGATCGAAGAAAATGCTCAGGCGAAAATCATTGAGTCATACGAAACGAGTGATACTTCAGCTAAAATATTCAACAATGCAGTAACTGAAATAGTTGTTGGTGCAAACTCGATCGTTGATCATTATAAAATTCAGGATGAAAATGAATTTGGTTATTTGTTAAATACAACTCAGGTAGTTCAAAAAAAACAAAGTCTGTTTTCAACTCATACATTTACGTTGAGTGGCTCCCTGGTACGAAACAATTTAACCATTGTACTGGATGGTGAACATATTGAAACTCACCTGAACGGATTATACTTAACCAATGGAAATCAGATTGTTGATAATCATACGGTGGTTGATCATTGCAAGCCGAACTGTAACAGCAATGAACTTTATAAAGGGATCATCGATGGGAAATCTTCGGCTACATTCAATGGGAAAATATTTGTGAGGAAGGATGCGCAAAAGACAAATGCTTTTCAATCGAACAAAAATATTTTACTGAGTGATGATGGAAGCATCAATACCAAACCACAATTAGAAATATATGCTGATGATGTAAAATGTTCGCATGGTACCTCAACCGGCAAATTAGATGAGGATAAAATATTTTACCTGCGTGCCCGCGGGTTAAGTGAAATAAGCGCAAAAAAATTGTTGATGCATGCTTTTGCTTCTGAAGTAGTAAACACTATTAAAATTGATGCGTTGCGCGAATATGTGGAAGAAAAAATTTCAAAAAGATTTGAATAAAAAGATTGTTTTAGGAATTTCAGATAGTGTTTAATTTCTTGGGAGAATTTTAATAATAGTAAGGATGTCATTCCGACCGAAGTGGAGGAATCTTTATATTTATTCGAATAATTGCAAACGAGTTAAAAGATTTCTCCTCGGATTTATACGGAGTGAAGTCGAAATGATAACTGCTTTAAAATAGAATGAGTTACTAAAATTCATTCAGCCTCTTAAACTTTTCAGTTTTATTTTTTTTTGTTCTGTATTCTTAATTTTTATCTTCGCTTTCATTCTTAGGACACCTTATGTTTTTTAAAAATAAAAACCTTTTATTACTTCACTTCATTGTTTTTATCTGGGGCTGGTCCCCAATACTTGGTAAATTAATTTCTGTTCAGGCATTTCAGTTGGTTTGGTTTCGAATATTAATTACCATCATTACTGTTTCAATTTATTTAATTTTCACAAAGCAAAATTTAAGAGTTTCCAGAAAAGATTTTTTCAAGCTCATTGGCATTGGCGCTATCATTGCATTTCATTGGTTTTGTTTTTATAACGCAATAAAAATTTCAAATGTATCTGTTACATTGGTTGCCTTTGCAACGGGTACACTTTTCACATCCATTATAGAACCTATATTTTTTAAAAGAAAACTGATTCGGTACGAATTAATTTTTGGAATGGTCATTATTGGAGCAATAGCAATGATCTTTAAAGTTGAAACACGATATACCTGGGGAATTATTTTCGGAATGATAGCTGCCCTAACTTCCTCATTTTTTACAGTAATGAATGGTTTGTTTGTGAGGCGTATTCCTTCTACGGTAATTACTATTTATGAATTGAGTGGAGGCTTTTTCGCATTGACAATTTATTTGCTTTTAGCCGGTAAGTTTGATCATGCTTTTTTTGAAATAAGTAATACAGATTGGGCCTGGTTATCTTTATTTTCGATTGTCGGGACAGCATTTCCATTCATTGCAAGTGTTAATCTGATGAAAAAAATTAGTCCATATACCATTACGCTAACGGTAAATTTAGAAACCATTTATGGAATTATATTTGCGTATTTCATCTGGCAAAAAGAAGAATCAATGACACCCGGATTTTATTTGGGAACTCTGATTATTCTTGCCACTATATTCGGCAATAGTTTGTTCAAGAGGTATTTAAAGACAACATAAAAAAAACGTCCTGCAATACTGCAAGACGTTCTTTTCTCATAAATTTAAAAATACTTATTTTGTGATCATCAATTTTTTAGTGGAAATCTGGTTGTCTACTTTTAATTGTAACATATAAATTCCTGCAGAAATAGTTGATGCGTCCCATTCTGTTTGATAAGTTCCGCTTGATTTATTTCCGCTTTCAATAACCGCTATTTTATTTCCCAACAGATCAAGAATAGTTAATTCAATACTTGTATATTGTTGAATGGAGTAAGCAATAGTTGTTGTAGCACTGAATGGATTTGGATAATTTACAAGAGAATTGATAAGGGAACTATTATCTGTTATTCCTGCCACTACAGGGTTTACAACAGTGATCGTAAGTCCGCCTGATGCACGTCCTGCATATAGTGAATCACAATAGGTATCTGTACAACCATTGCCATCAGTAACCGTTAAGCAAATCAGGTAAGGGCCTGATCCTGCATAGGTATGAGTTGGATATTGCTGTGTTGAACTTGTTCCATCCCCAAAATCCCATGTATAGACTAAATTATAATTATTCGAACTCAGATATAAAAAGAAACTGGAAGTGTTAATGGAGTCTTGTATTACCTGAAATGATGCACTGCATCCTCCTGCCGGATTTCCACCAATTGTTATTGTTTGGCAATAGGTGTTATAACAGGTGGAGTCAATACTTGATGAAACAGTTAAACAAACGGTATAGGTTCCATTATTGGAAAAAGTGTGTGAAGGATTTAAAAGTGCAGATGTGGTTCCATCTCCAAAGTTCCAGAAATAATTTAAACTGTTCCCCGTTGAATAATTATAGGTGCTATAGGTACTGATTCCTAAATTAGTTGAATCAAGATACATCATAAAATTTGCAACACAGTTTCCTGTATTATTTCCAATTGTTAAATAATCGCAATAGGTATTATAACAACTTGAATCAACGCTTGATGTTACCGTCAGGCAAACAGTATAAGCACCATTCGCAGCAAAAGTATGTGTTGGATTTAAAAGCGTTGAACTTGTTCCATCCCCAAAATCCCAAAAATAGTTTAGACCATTTCCGGAAGAGTAATTAGTTGCTGTATATGTATTTGTATTACTTGAATCGGCTGAAAGTTGAAAAGACGCATAACAAGAACCTGCAGGATTCCCATTTGTAATAGTTTGGCAATAGGTGCTGTTGCATGTTGAATCAATGCTCGATGTTACTGTTAAGCAAATAGAATAAGTTCCGATTGTACCAAAAGTGTGAGTTGGATTTTGAAGTGAAGAGAAAGTTCCATCACCAAAATCCCATAAGTAATTTAAACTGTTTCCTGTAGAATAATCAGTTGCTGCGTATGTATTTGTTGAATTAGACACAAGCTGGAAAGCCGCATAACAGGAAGAAGCCGGGTTACCTGTTGATACAGTTTGACAATGTGTAGCGTTACAACTGGAATCAACATTTGAAGTTACTGTTAAACAAACAGTAAACGTTCCGTTTGCACCAAAAGAATGTATAGGGTTTTCAAGTGAGGAGGACGAGCCATCACCGAAATTCCAGAAATAATTTAAACTGTTACCGGTTGAATAGTTAGTAAATGAAAAGGAATTTATGTTTCCATTTATGGTATCCTGAATCATAGAAAAATTGGAATAGCAAGTTATCGGATTGTTATTTACAATGGCAACTGTTGCACAAAAAGTAGTATAACACCCTCCAAACATACCTGTACTATCGTACATTCCAAGTGAATCATAAATTGTAAGACATACAGTATAGGTTCCTGTGTTGTTATAAACATGAACCGGATCCATCGTATTGTCGGAAGTTCCATCACCAAATGACCAGTTATAAAACAGGTAATTGGAGGAGGAAGAAGTGTTGGTGAAATTTACTGTTCCATTATTTGCCGGGCTGCTACTCGCAGTAAATCCTGCCGTACATTGTGCATTTACTTTTAAGCCCAAACTCAAAAGTACTCCTATCAGCAAAACTTTTGTAAGTTTTTTCAGATCGTTTTTCAGATTCATAATTGTTGTTTTCATATTAGTTCGTTTTTGTTATTTTTTTACGTTTAATTTTTCTGATACAAATGTGCGACAGATCAATAACATTTGAAAATTAAAATTCCTGTTTCTTACCTATTCAGAGCATTTATTTTGTTTAATAATTTTACCGGTAACATGTTTTTTATTCGATAATTGAACGTCAACAAAATAGATTCCGGGAGCAAGATCCTGAACATTAATGAGGGTTTTGTTTTTAAATTCAAGTACTAATTTCCCTGTTACATCAAGTATTCTGACTTCTTCAACAGTAATATTGTTATGGGTGCCAATTGTCAGATTATCAGTTGTTGGATTAGGATATAATTTAATGAAGCGCTCCAGGTCAATTTCATTGACACCGCTCGGGTCAATGATCCAAACATTAAATGTTAGCGAATCAACAATGTTAGCAGATACTGCGATCGGCCAAACAACAATTACATCAATGCCAATACGATACCCTGTCGGAGAAATGTTATATAATGCAGTTAAAGGAATTTGAACACTATCATTTGGTGCAATGCTTAAAGAATCAGGAGTTGAATAGGCATCAACAATAAAACCAAACATCCCATTGGCACTGTCGAGTACACTTGTGAAAACATGCAAGGTATCATTAAAGGGATCCGGACCATGATTTACTACCCAAACAGAATAAGTATTAGAAGATCCCGCCATTACTGTGTCTAAAATGTTGCTGGGAGTATTCTGACCCATTCCAAGATTTATTTGAGCCATACTGCTTATGGAAAGTAGTATAAAGGCAAAAAGGACTGTTTTTTTCATAACCGGGTGTTTTTCATTTCTGTACCCAAAAGTATTTAATTATTAGTGTGGATTCAATAAAAAATTGTACATTTCTTACGTGTTCAAAATATAAAAATATGAATATTCTACAAAATATTATTGCAGTAATGAATAAAGAAGAGATTCGGCATTACAAAATATTTATCAATAGAACTGAAAAAGAAGGCGAACGAAAAGATGAGATTTTATTTGATTACACCAGAAAAAATCCGGAATCCTATAAGGAGAATAAGATCTCGAAGCTATTGTATAGCTCGGATGATAAAAATGCTTTATATCGTTTAAAGAATAGATTGTTGGAGGATCTGGGGAGAAGTTTGTTAGCTCAGCATTATAATAACAATGAGTTGACTTTGATAGCTAACAATATTTTACTTTCTCGATTGTTCCAACAAAAGGGGCAATTTAAAATTGCAAATTTTTATTTGAGTAAGGCTGAACGCAAAGCTATTGAAAAAGAATATGCTGAATGGTTAGATATTATTTATAGTGATTTCATTAAACTGTCGCATGAAACACTTGAAATAAATCCGGAGGAATACATCAAAAAAAGAAAAGAGAATCGTAATAAACTAACTAAGATACAGGAGATCGATGATATCCTTGCTGCATTGATCTATCGAATAAAAATTTCTCAGAATTTTTCTTCCCAGAGTGCAAAAATACTTGACTTACTTCAAAAAACTGTAAATGATTTTTCGAAAAGTAAAGAAGTGAAAAACAGTTCAGTATTGCGGTTTAAGATCTATGATGCGGTGAGTAGAATTCTGTTGCAACAAAAAAATTATGTTGCACTGGAAAAATATTTATTAAAAACATACAAAGAGTTTTCAAATGAAAAATTATTTAATCAAAACAATCACGATACAAAACTTCAAATGTTGACGTATTTGATCAACTCTCTTTTTAAAAACAAGAAAATTGACATTTCGCTGGAATATGCCGATAAGCTTAAACATGCGATGACAGAGTATGAGAATTTATTTTACAATAAATACCTGTTTTATTATTATAATTCATTGGTAATAAATTATTCAGAAAAAAATATAGATAAAGCAATTGAGTATTTATTAGAGGCCAAAGATATGGAGGTTATTAAAAAATTACCAATGTATAACGTTTTTGTTTATCTGAATTTGGCAGTTTTAAATTTTCAAAAAAGAGGCGCTTACAAGGGCAATGTCATATGATAAGGTAGAATTATTATATTTGTAAAATGGAACTAATAGAAATTACAAAAAAACTGAATACACAA
>MEPB01000046.1 GCA_001769385.1 Bacteroidetes bacterium RIFCSPLOWO2_12_FULL_35_15
CCCTTACAGAAATGTAGGGGCTTTTTTTATTGGTAGTGTGCGATTTTGGTGTGCGATAATTTAGGATTTTAAGATTTTTGCTCTACAAACTTGACACGAAATATTGATTTAATTGAAGTACTTCCCATAATCATCCGATTCAAGACCACCGATGCTTTCAAATACTTGTTTTATCATTGCCTAAATCTGACATAATTACTTTTTTACCTTAGTAGTTATTTTTTCATGTCTCCGTCTTTAGGATTTCTGTGTTATCAATTTTCAACTTATAACGTGGCTTGTTTGCATGATAAATCAATCAGGTAGATTTTCTTTACATGACAAAGCAAAAATTCCGAAAGTAAATAATGAAAAACCTTTTAATGACCTTCCTCTCTTATTAAACATTTCATTCTTAATTGATTTCAAGTAAAAAAATAAATGTGAACCTCAAATAACCTGGTCATTTGAAAGTTCACATTTATTTTTATTTACCCATTAAAACGAATTACAACAAGATCTATTGAACTACAATTTTGGATGAGAAGATTGTAGATCCATCAATTATTTTTACAAAATAAATACCTTTTGGTGAATTTGAAAGGTTTATTTCATTGGTGATCTGTTGTTTTAAAACGATTGCTCCAATGCTATTGTAAATTTCGAGTTTTGCATCTTTTGAAGATTTCAAATCATTGATTTTTAATTGAAATTTACCAGTTCCGGGGTTCGGATAGATTTGAATTGCTGAGGCAGAATTTATCTCATTAACTTTTGTGGATAAGTCAGCGTTATAGCGTGCAATGGCAAAATCCGAAGTAGCTAAACCGGCATTTACTGCACCGCCAACCACAATTTTACCGTCAGGTGCCAATGCAACCGCGCTCGAGGTATTTGTTCCGGTGCCCATATCAGTCCAGACAGACCCTCCAGTTCCAAAAGTATTGTCTAAAGTACCGTTTGAAAGGTACCTTGCAACGGTAAAATCCGGATAAAACTCAGAAGGGAGCCAGGTAAATCCGGCAACAATAATTTTTCCGTCAGGCTGAAGTAGCATGGCAGCAGGGCGATCATCACCACCGTAAAGGTCAGAAATAGTAATGCCGTTTGCACCAAATGTGTTATCGGGCGTTCCATCCGTATTGTATCGAAGCACTACAAAATCGTCTTGCGTAGGTGAATTAATAGTGTCACTTTCTGAGGCAACAACAATCTGTCCATCAGGTTGAATAGCCATGGCTTTACCGTTGTTAAATGACCTGCCAATATACGTAATTATCTTACCTCCTGTACCAAATGTATTGTCAAGGCTGCCATCCGTATTATATCTTACTAAGGGCAAACCATCAGGGCCATTATTTGGTGTGAAATCTCCAGTGACAACAATTTTTCCATTCGACTGAATCTTGACTGATAGGGCATCTGCAGCATCAGCGGAATTTGTACCCAACGCAGTGGTTAAAACACCGTCCGAATCAAATGTATTATCCAAACTCCCATCACTGTTGAATCTTGCAAGTCCGAAATTGCCCACAGAACCGACAATCGATTTACCTGCCAAAACAATTTTTCCATCCGGCTGAATTAACATTGTTCTTGCTAAATCATTACCTGTGCCAACGCCAGCAATCGCTTTACCATCTCCATCAAAGGTGAGATCCAATGATCCGTCAGTATTATACCTAACCACAGCAAAATCTAATGTAGCACCAAATGTATAGCCCCCTGCAACAATTTTCCCATCACTTTGAATTGCCACTGCCGTTGCACCGTCTTGTGCTCCTATAGATGTTGTTACTATTCCTCCTGTTCCAAATGAAGCATCTAAACTTCCATCAATATTGTATCGTACCAATCCAAATCTGTTTACTCCTCCAATTTTTGCAGTTCCAATAGCAACAATTTTGCTGTCGCTTTGGATGGCAACGGAATAAATTAAATCAACATCTCCTCCTAGATCTGTTGTTACCATTCCGTCCGTGTCAAAACTCGGATCAAGTAATTCGGTTTGACCGATTAAGTAATTGGAAAAGGTTAAGAAAAAAATAGCGAATAAGTAATTTGTTGTTTTCATTTATTTGCTTTTAGAATTAATAAAATTGATGAATTAAAGTTTTTGCTCCTTTGAAGAAGCAATTATAGTGATTTTTTTAAACTAAAAATGATAATGAAATAAAAACATTTGCCAAATAATTGAGAGACTGTTTTTTTATACGCTGAAAGAAACCTCTCGACTTCCATCTCAGCTAATTTATGATCTTGTATAATATTGAAGAAAAATTTCGAATTACCCTTTCTGATGCGAGAATCAGTTAGATTATAGCTATTAAGGGTAAAAATAGAATCTACTTAAAATGTTTATTGCAAACTTTCATGAAATAAAGTAAGAAAGATGTTAACCATTTTCAAAATTTGCTGTTTTATGACTTTAAATATGCCGTTTTAAACTCGATAGTGTTTCAATACCTTAGTAGCTGGTTCGAGATTTTGTCCGTGAAGTTCACTTTAAAATCAAACCTTTCAGAACACTGAAAGGCTTTTTTATGTCGTGGTGTGCACTTTTGGTATGCGCTATTTTTGATTTTCATAAAACAAATCTTAATCCTCATTGAAACAAGAAAAGCTAAGAATTAGAATGCATAAACAACCAAAAGAATAAACCCGGTTACTGCCAGTAATCCATGACAAACTGCAAACCACAAGGGAAGTGATTTACCGGTTAAATCACGATAAATGAGTGTTAATCCAAAAACTATTGCGATCGAAAAAAAAGTTATAGTTCCCAACAACCCTGAACCCATTTGTGAGGCATATTTAATTAAAAGAACAAAAGCCAAAGCTACTAAAGCACCGTGAATCATAGTAACTAATTTTGGAGTCTCCTTTTTTCTAAGAAGCAGAGTTAACAGGTATAATCCAAAAATTGCCCCCAGGGCAAATAAAGTAATGATACTATAAAGTGAATTCATTTTGTAAGTTTTTTTTGAATTTAAACAGTCTTTTAAAATAATTATGCCACTGACAAACTTAATGGAGATAAATCAAGCCTCGATTAATACTCCTTTTTCGCTATATGCATGCAAATTGGAATTTGCAGGTCCGTTAATTACCTTTCCCTGATAAGTAAATCTGCTTCCATGGCAACCACAGTCCCAACTAAGCTCATCGCTATTCCAGGCCAGGGTACATTTTAAATGGGCACATTCCGCTGTAACGATATTCAATAAACCGGTTTCATCCCGATACACTCCGAATTTTTGTTCCAGCATATCCACAATTTTTCCTTCTCCATTTTTAATGGATGATAATATTTCGGCACTTTTGAAATTCGGAAATTGTTTCGTGTAGGAAATAAATTCATTCATCATTTGTTTAAACACCGGAGCGCTTTTATTCAAAGTAAAACGGGAGGGGCTGTAAAGTTTTTCCCATTTATTTTCTTTACCATTAATCAGATCACTTATTAATAAACCCGCAAAGGAGCAATGTGTCATTCCATTACCGGAATCACCGGTGATGATATAAACATTGTCGTGATCAAATGGATTGCGTCCGATAAAAGCAATTCCATCCATTGGTTCCATCACTTGCCCCGACCATTGGTAAATGATTTCTTCCATTGGAAAATTAGATCGGGTCCACTCCTCCACCAATTTATACCGATCTTCTTCTTTCACTTTTGATTTATTTGTATTTGCATTGGGATGATCTTCTCCGCCACTTATGAGTAAATCATATTGATCGTTATAGGGGTGAACACGAACATAATGGTAAGGCGGAATTTTAGCATTGATATTAAAATCACCGGTATCCCACCATAGTGCTTTTGGAAGCAGGTTTTTTTTTACTAAGGCTCCAATCACATATGTACGATACGCATATTGTTTAGAGAATAAAGTAAAAAGATCATTAACAGGGCTGTTTGTTGCAACCACAACATGTTTTGCTTTTATTGCATATCCTTCTGAAGTTATAATTCCCTCCTGATTTATTTTTGAAGCATGTGTGCCTGTATAAATCTTTCCTCCTTTTTGTTCAATCACTTTGCATAAACCATTCAGGTATTTCAAAGGATGTAACTGAGCCTGGTTCAAAAAACAAAGTCCCTTTTTATTCTGAAGCAAGCCTGGTGTTTCGTCCACCTCTTTCATCTCAATCCCGGCTCTTACTGCTGCTTCCAGTTCCTTTTGAATAGACTCCGGTTTATCAGACGGATGCAGGAAAAGATAACCATTTACCCTTTCAAACCCGCAATCAATTTTTTCTTTTTTTATGGTGTCTTCAACAAAATCAATTGCAACCTGATGACTTTCAGCTATCAGTTTTGTTTTTTCTTCACCAACTATTTTTTCTAAATCATAATACCTGTTATCAAGTGCTGTAACTAAATGAGCAGTGGTTCTTCCTGTTTCACCGCTTCCAATAAAACCATCTTCCACTAAAACTACTTTTTTTCCTGATTGTATAAGACAATAAGCAACACTCAGTCCGGAAATGCCTCCCCCAACAATAACAACCTCTGTTTCTAAATTTTCCTTTAAAGGATTTTCTTTTGCTGGATTTTCAGTATCCGTCCAATAACTGATATGCCTGCCTGAGGTAAGCTTTGGATCTTCGGGGTAGTTATTTGTTTTCATTTTTTATTTTTTAAAAATTCATTTTAAGGATATTTTTTTTTCATCAATCATCTCCGCATAAAAAAATTCTTTGAAAAAGGCTTAGTTGCACCGGAACCAGCTACAAATCAAGTTTTCTTCAAAATATTAAGTATGAATTTTTTTGTCGGTAACAATCAGGACCGTGCCAGCAATAATCAGTATAACACCAAGAAAAGGAGACCATTGGACAGGATGATTTATTTCTCTGATTACTTTCACCGAACCCAAATCAATAACTTTTTCATTGCTTATATAATTAAAGCCCGAATAGATCATCATCATTATACCAATGATAATAATTAATACTCCCAGAGATCTGACTTTCATGTTTTCAATTTTTTTTGATGACTTAATTTTCAGATAAAACTTTAAATCTTTTTTGCAAAGCTATCTTCGGTTTATCGAATTTATATTGATGAAAATCACTATGGTGAATGATAAATATTGTTTCTTTATACTAATTAGAGTCTGTCCATAATGTAAAAATTAGCCGCAGATTCGCAGATTAAAAATTGAACTACTACACACTTTTTTGCCACAGATCATGCTGATTTTCGCGGATTATCCGCCAAAGGCGGATTCCTTTTTAATCTGCGAATCTGCGGCTTCTATTTTTTTGTTTTAATTTAATCTCACTCTATGGACAGACACTAATTAAGCGGTGATGCTATCAATTGATAGCATGCCCAATCCCCGGAAGTATTATGGAGTAGATAAGGAGACCTGGTTTTGAGGTTCTTGAGTGTATAGCGGGTTCCTTGAAATTCTGAACCCTCAAAAAGATGAAAAATTATTTGTAATTGTTTTTTTATGATTTTATGTCGTCCTACGCACCTCGAATCTTACCTTTTAAGGGAAAAAGCGGATCGCCAGAAAAGACTCAAGAAATTAAGAATATAAAAAATCGGATTTAAAATAAATAATATTTTATTTGGTGTGCAGGATTTTTGAATTTTATTTATAACCTAAGAACCTTCCAAATTACCCCATCAATTCTTTCATCAGCTTGTCAAGTGATTCTTTCATTGTAGCCAACTCATTTTCAACAATGGATAACCGGGCTTCCAACTCATTTACATTTTTTCGGGCCGGCTCTTCCGGCACACCCTCCTCTTCCAATTCAATGGTTTCCCCAAACAAATGTGTAAACCGTGCTTCCTTTTGCCCGGCACGCTTCGGAAGCTGTTTTACAAAAGGAAGATCAGCATGAGCCAGTTTATCCAATACCATAATTACTTCTTCCAAGGATTCGAACTCATACAACCTTGCCGAATTGGTATTTATTTCCCCAACAGTTTGCTGTCCGCGTAAAAACAATAAACACAGTACTGATAGCTCAGCAGAGGTCATCGGGAAAACAAGAGTGAAGTTATGTTTGTACTTTACGGAACGACTGGTACCACCTGTTGCAGTGGAGGTCAAACCCATTTTTCGCAGAGCATCCAATGCTATCAGAACAGTTTCTTCATCATACAAGGTCACCGGTTTACGTGAGGTCTTCTGATTACAAGCAGCAGTCAGTGAATTCAGCGTCATTGGGTAATAGTCGGGAGTAGTTTTACTCTTTTCGATAAGAGCTCCCAGAACCCGTATTTCAACTGAATTTAATACCGGTAAATTATTTGTAACGTCCATTTTTAAAAAAATTTAATTAATATTTTTTTATTCCCTGTTGTTGTTTTTAGACTGAGTTTTTGTTATTAAATTAAAAACAACAACAAATTTAAGCTAAAAAAAAAGGTCAGAATCCAAGCGCCTTTTTAATCTGATCAAACGAATGAACTCAATTCCAAAACCAATCCTGATCAGGATAATTTTTTTAATACCTGCAACCCTTGATTAAAAAGCAAGAGCCAAATTTTCATAGACCAAAATCACTTTTCATATGACTAAAATCACTTTTTTTATTGCTTTTTATCAACAAAACCTTAGCTTTGTATAAAAATTAAACAAAAACAGAAATTTTCTCTGCTCCATTGCTTCAATTTTTTCGGAAGTTAAATAGCTTCCACATATTTTGTTTATGAGGATATTACACCCAAAGAAGAACTAATTTTTTCTTTAATAAAAGTTTTGTCTATAAACCGATATATTCTGGAGCTTAGAAAAAACAACATATTTTTTTTAAAAAATGGTAATTGTACATGTTTTAGATCCTTTTGGTGCCGGACTTGCTACCTTCTTAAGACTTTTGACAGAAGAATTAAGTGATGATTATCATATCATTGTTCATGGCGAAAGACAGGAGCTTGTTGATTTCAAAGAAGTTCGATCTTATTTTCCCAAAAAAAACATTCGTTTTATTCAATGGAAGACCGTTCAACGAAATTTGAATGTCAGAAAAGATTTTATTGCCTATTTGGAATTAACCAAAATATTAAGACGATTTCGTTATGCGGATGCAATCCATTTACATTCTTCAAAAGCTGGATTTATAGGCCGGATTGTTTGCAAACAATTGGGAATAAAACAACTAATTTATACTCCTAACGGTGCACCGTTCCTGATGAATGATGTAAGCAAATTTAAACTCAGGTTATATGAAAATCTCGAAAAATTTGCAAATCGGTTAGGCGGAAAAGTGGTTTGTTCTTCCGAATCAGAACAACAGGAATATATCAACAGAGGAATTGATGCCCACCTGATTAATAACGGAACAAAGATTGGCAAACACTCGTTTATTAAGGATAAGGACTATACTAAATTTCGGATTGTAACTTCCGGCAGAGTTGCAGATCAAAAAAATCCCGAGATCTTTAATCAAATAGCTGAAGCATTTGTTGACCTTACAAATTTTGAATTTGTCTGGATCGGAGATGGTGAAAATTCATTGGAATTATCATCACCAAACATTAAAGTTACCGGATGGCTGAGTAACGAAGGAGTTAGACAGGAAATCCGCAAGGCCGATCTGTATTTATCCACTTCTTATTTTGAGGGACTTCCATTTGCCGTAATGGAAGCAATGGCATTAGGGAAATGCCTTCTTCTGTCTGATTGTGTTGGCAATATTGATCTTGTTAAAAAAGGAGTTAACGGACATTTGTTCAATACCAGTGATGAAGCTATCAATAACATCATTTATTTTTTCATGAATAAAGAAATAACTGCATCCATGGGGTTAAACTCTATGGAAATATGCAAAGATTATTTTAATATTGAAGATACCGCCCATAATTACAAACTGGAATATCAAAAAGTCAAAGAATTAGCGAAACCAAAATCTATGAGTCTTTCGAAAAAACTTTTTGTATTTTCGATGGTTAGAATCATGTCATATTTAATAACCACTCAGATCGTTATTCAATGTCTAATTATTTCTCTTCGGTAAAGCACGAGATTACAGGTAAAACGAATCTTGTTCTTTACTACATTCTCTTAGCCTATATTCTGTCTTTATTTCTAAAAGATGCCCCTGTTGTTTCAAACATTTTAATGAGCGTCATTTTCGTGCTTTCTCTTGCTGCAATTTCAAAAGAAAACTTCAGGGATTCGATCAGAAAAAACAAAGTCCTTCTTGGAATTATTTTTTTCTTTTTGCTCCAGATCTTAAGCCTGTTCTTATCAGAAGATAAAAAAGAAGGAGCGGCACTTATACTTCGGAGGCTTCCGTTATTTCTTTTGCCTGCTTCTTTTATTTTTATCAATTTTCCAAAAAAAATATGGAATAAAATCGCATTGTTTTATGCCGTTACTACTACACTTGCTTCAGTGATAGGCTTCACGTATGGTGCTTATTCTTATTTTATTTCCAAAGATTCGGGTTTTTTATATAATGATAATATTTCGCTGATCCTTAGCAAGCAAGCTGTTTATTTTGCTTTTTATGTAAGTGTTGCGATTGTAATTTTTGCTGAACAATTAAACCAACATTCGGAACATATTATAAAATACCGCCCCTACTTTTTATCGGCTGTCATTTGGTTGTTGTTCATCGTGTTCATGCTTGCTTCCAGATCAGCCATGTTAAGTTTATTATTCATATTTTTTTGCTATGTGAGCTTTCAAATCGTCCGTAAAAAAAAATACCTGGAGGGAATGTTGTTTGTTCTTTGTATAGTGGTAGGTGTTGTAATTTTAAGCAAGTTGTTTCCAAAAACCTTAAACAGGTTTCAAGGAACAACAGAGACAAATTTTCAGTACGAAAACAAAAATGTTGAAAATCATTTCAATGCAGCCTATGATAGTTCAAAATGGAATGGTACCAATACACGAATAGCCATTTGGGAATGTGCTGTTGAAGTTTGGGAAACAAATCCGATAACAGGTACCGGTATTGGTGACAGAACAGGAGATCTGAATAAAAAATACCAGGAAAAAAAGTTTTGGTATGCACTACATACAAACAAGAACACTCATAATCAATATTTAGATATTTTAATAAGTATGGGGATAACAGGACTTGTGCTTTTTATCATTTTATTTTTTATTTATCCGATATATACTTTTATAAAAGAAAAACAAATCCTTGCAATGATCATATTTGTGATGCTGGCAATAAGTTTGGTAACTGAGAATATGTTTGATCGTTATCAGGGTTTGATCTTTATACCCTTTATTCTTTCGCTGGCCACAAAAATTGCTGATGAAAAAGAAGATCCGATTTAATGATGATCCTCTTCTTGTAAATACATGGCTATTGTTTCTTCCGGAAGTCCGATATGAACGATTTCTCCATGTTTTATATAAGCCACCCGTTGACAATAATTTTGAATAGTTTCCATTGAATGAGATATTAAAACAACGGTTTTTCCTTCGATCCAGCTTTTTTCAAAAATTTTTATCGCTTTCTCCTGAAACTTAAAATCCCCAACGGCAAATATTTCGTCAAGGAACATTATATCGGCACCTGCATTTACTGCAATGGAGAAACCAAGTCTTGCCAACATTCCGGAAGAAAAATATTTAATCTTTGTATCCACAAATTCTTCCAGTTCGGCAAATGCAATAATCGAGTCAAAAATTTTATCAATCTCTTTTATTTTTAAACCCAATACCGATCCTGATACATATATATTTTCTCTGGCAGATAATTCATGACTCATTCCAACGCCCAGATTCATTAACATGGTTGAACCGCTAATTTTTACATAGCCGGTATCAACCGGGTAAACACCTGCCAGAATTTTTACTAATGTTGATTTTCCTGATCCGTTTCTGCCAATAATTCCAAAACATTCTCCTTTTTTGATCTCAAAACTCATCATTTTTATTGCCTCCACTTTTTTGGGTGTCGGCCTATTAAAAATGGTGAATAATCGTTGCTTTATAGTATTTTGAATATCCTCAGTAATAAAGAATGTTTTACTAATGTTTTTAGCAATTAAGGCAAACTTTTCTTTTGAATTTTTTTTTTCCATGTTACTTTATAATTTTTCAGCAGCCTTGCTTCCTAACTTATTTAGACTATATATCCCAAGTAGTAAAAAGAAAATAGAATATCCGAAACTCCAGAAGAAAAGCCCCCATTCGGGAAACTGATGATACAATACAACAGCACGCGCATTGATAATAATGCCAGCCATTGGATTTATATAATCCAAACCGGGTAAATGATCTCTGAAATCCTGAAGTTTAAACAAAATGGGGGAGATCCAAAATCCTAATGAAATAACAATGGTCCAGATCTGCACAATGTCATGGGCAATAATAAAAAGGGAGCTGATAATTAATGAAATTCCTAATGATAGGATCACCAGATTAACGATTATCGCCAGTAGGAAAATAGCATGAACAGACAAATAGGATCCATTCCCAAAAATTAAAAAATAAATAAAAAACATGAATAAATTAAAAAATAAGCCAATGAGATTACTACCAATCACTGAAATATAAATTTCAATTTTATTCATATTCGTATATTCATACAAATACTTTTTGGTTTGTAAAAGCGCTATTGTACCACTCGTGCTTTCAACGAAAAAATTCCACAAAACAATTCCGATAAACAAAAAAGAAACAAAATTAGGTGTTCCTTGAAGCATAATTACTTCAAAGGCGATGTAAAAAATAATTATTTCGGAAATAGGCTTTACCAAAGCCCATATCAGGCCGAGTTTATTTTCGTAATAACGTAATTTAAATTCTATTTTGGCAAGTAACCAAAACCGCTCTAATTTGTTGGTTCCTCTAAACCAATCGCTTATAAGTTTAAGTGCCATATTTTTTATAAAATCTAAATGCTTTGATCGCTACTTTACGAGCAAAATTATTTGATTTGATTTTTGAAATTATTTTGTTTTTAATTTTTGATCCCAACCAATTATTACCCGGCAGGTCATAAATCAAGGTTGGGTTATCGTAATTTATTCCCGGTCCATTCGCATTTAGTAAATTAGTAATTTCACTCGCAAATATAGAATAAAAACGGCTATGTTTATCCGCGATCAAACGGTAGAGATAGATTTGCTTTTCTGTTGTAAATGAACGTGCCATGGAGTTTTTCCTGATTCGGTAATTCCATAAAGGCTCAGGTAAAGCAAGTCCCTGACAACCATTTTCTACCATATTAATAACACTTTCATAATCTTCCATACCATAAACCATTTGGGGATCATTCATACCGAATTTAAGGAAGGCCTCTTTTTTATAAATTAAAGCACTGCTATTGATCATATTGTGAATTAATAAGTAGGGCGGTTCGGGATTAAAAGAAGGCCAAAATCCGGTACTTCCCCCAAAATATCTTGCCCAACATCCAACAAAAAAAACATTCTGAAAAGTTGATAATACGGTAATCGCTTTTTCATAGTATTCCTTTTCAATTGTATCATCCGGATCAAGAAATGCTAAATAATTTCCTTTCGCCTGCAAAGCACCGGCATTCCTGGCCAATGAAAGGCCTTCGTTTTTCTTATGTATGATTCTTATTTGTTGATCGTCTTTAAATTTATTTAGTACTTCAATACTATCCACTTCACCACTTCCATCATTTACAATAATTATTTCAATGTTCTTATAGGTTGAATTTTGTATGGATGTTATTGTTTCTTCAATATACTTACCCATATTGTAATACGGAATAACAATAGACAAAAGCTCACCGGAGATATATGTTATTGGCGAGGACAAAAGTTCTTTGGTTTGAATTGGCCGAATAAAAGGAAATTGCTTCGTTTCATTTTTTTCACTTACCAATTCCTCCAGTAATTTATTTTTTTTATCAACTATGTTTTTATATGAATATTCTCTTTTTATTTCATCATATGCATTTTGTTCTACCTCCCTTAGTGAATGCTTTGATAGTGAAAGTATGTGATTTATTTGTGTTTCAAATGTTTCAGATCTTGCATGATCGAATAAAAAACCATTTTTTCCATTCTGAATGATTTCAGATTGTCCACCCTGAACAGATGCCAAAACTATTTTCCCACGACTCATCGCCTCTAAAACAGTATAAGGTAAATTATCAATAATGCTTGGAATAACCACGATATTCGCATCATTCAAATGTTCAGAAATTTGCTCCGGAAGAATTGATCCAAGCAATTTTAATTTTCCTGACCTTATTTCAGCCCCATATTTTTTTCTGATATAGTCAATCATATCAATTCCCTCCGGGTGATAAAGATGGTTGCCTCCACCGATCATGAATAGCGGCAGATCAAGCCCCCCTTTCCACATCGTTTGAAAAAATTTAATTAATTCCAAACATCCTTTTTGAGGAATTAATTTACCAAAAAAAACAATTTTACCTTTTTTAATCCTATTTTCCTGAAGCTGCCAGGTAACCTGATATGGATTTTTAACAACATGAATTTTTACATCCTCTAAAAGTAATCTGCTCTTTAATTCATCTATTAAAAATCTGCTGGGCGAAATGACCATATCTGCTGCACGAATACAGAAACGCTCCATTTCACCTACCCAGAAATGCGGGTGCTGATAAAAAGATACTTTATTATATTCCAAATACAGAAACGATGGCGCATGAAGCGTTATAAGAATCTTTAAATTTTTAAACTCAGGGTATTGCAGGTGTTTATATTGTAATAAGTAATAGGCGATCCCCATGTATTCCTGTGCTTCGATAACATCAGGAGCTCCTTGTTCCCGGATCATCATTTTTACAATATTCGCAAAAGCAAAACTTAAATTTGCTTCATGTCCTAAAAATGAAAAGGTATATTGTTTAACCGGATTAAACCGGACTACGGTGTATTGTTCTTTTTTTTCATAAACTAATTCATCCGTATTAAAATCACAAGTGATAATTGTTACATCATAACCAGCTGCTGAAAACATTTTTGCTGTTTCCACACAATACGTGCTAATTCCTCCACCATGAATGGGCGGAAACTCAGAAGTCAGCAGCCAAAATTTCATTGAAATAATATTAAGGTAACAAAGTAAATCTCCATTAGGCAGTCATATATTAACCGGGTTGTCTTACAGAAAATTCGGGGTTCCATCTGCTGTATACACACTCTTTATTGTTTTTAGTTTTCTTCACTAAGGTCCCAAACATAGCCGTAGGTTTCACAGTGCCGGCATCAATTAATTGAGTGTTGAGATTTTCCACAAAATCAATAAACGCAACATCCCATTTATTATTTACAGAATAATTATGTCCATAAATCCGATCAGTAAAAACATCTATCACATTTCCAAATCCAACAAATTTTTCAAAATGAAATTCTTTTACCAGTAATGGCAAAACATCCTCCGCACGAATACCTTCGAAATTCTCTGCACTACAGTCAAAGTTGATGTATGGATCATCAATTTTCTTTGAAAAATTATTAAACTTTTTCTCAAGAGGAAGTATGCTCCACAATGAATTCATCCAAACTAAAGCTTCCGGCCAGCGTCTGTGTCCGTTCCTGCCGATCATATCAGACACAATAAATGAACCACCTGCGTTCAAATTGCTATTTATGTTTGTAAAGATTTTTTCCAGTTCAACAAAATGGTGCAGGGAGTGATTAACATAGATCACATCATGATTGCTTTTAGGGAACTGTGAATTTAGATCCAGTGTTTCAAAAATAAAATATTTTTCTAAACCCTTCTCTTTTGCTTTTTCTGCAGAATAAGACATTAACTTTGGATTTAGGTCGGTGCAGGTAATTTTAATGTTTACCCCTTTTTCAATTACTTTTTGAGCTATTTCGAAATCTTCTGAACAATCACCAGAACCCAACGACAGGCATTTAAAAACACCAGTCTTTTTCATACTTTTCGCTCTCTCAACAATTTCGTTTGCAAATAAAGAAGTAATATCGTGTTCACCAAACACTTCTCTTAATCGGGGGCTCAAATAATGCGATGCCCAATAAGAAAATATTTCAGGGATCGAACTTGCGATGCCACCTTCAGCATGTGCCTGAGAAAAAGTTTCAAGTTCATTTTGAACACGTGCAGCAAAATCTAAATTTTCATTTTCCATTGTTATTTTTTTTCTTTAAAATGATATGCGTGTTTTCTCAAATTAGCACTGAAAATGCAATTACTACTTTTCATTGTATCTTTTTTTTAATTCTTCCAGATAAATTCCTGAAAACCGTTTGGAATCAATAGCTTTTTTGATACACATTTTTTTTCCCTTTATCATTAACTCCCTGTCTCTTGACATGGAAGTTGTTCGAACCCTGTAATAGGCTATTGCATCCTGTTGATATTTATAATTTGGTTTATGCGATGCTATTTTTAAATGAAACTCCCAATCTTCATGATTGGGTAACTCTTCATCGAACCTCTCCTTTTTTAATATATTAGCATTAAATAAAAAACAATGCACAGGGATTGAAAGTTCTGTTTCCCAATTTTGTATCAGATCCAAAACAGGGTCCTCATGCATAACCAGTCTGCTGTATGTCCATGTTTTTTCTTTGTTGCCATCCTCAAAACATATGTATTCAGAATAGGATACCTGAAGTGTCGGGTCAACAATAAAATCATAGATCTGATTTAAAAATTTATTTTTGGAAATAATATCATCCGAATCCAGAAATTGGACATAATCTCCTGAATGTTTTTCTAAACCAAAATTTCTTGTGTTCCCCAGACCCCCGTTTTTTTTGGGAAGGTATTTCACCTGATTAAATTTCAGACACAACTCTTTGGCAAGTTCTTCTGTATTATCAGTACTTCCATCATTAATAAGTAATATCTCGAAATTTGAATATTCCTGGTATAATATACTGTACACAGTTTCTTTTATGTAGGCTACTTGATTGTAGCAAGGTATGATGATGGCTATTTTATTCTTTCCTGCCAAATCTTTTCTGATAATATCAATTTGCTTGGTATAGAAATTTTTAAAATTTACATCCTCAAATGTATCCATCCATTTCCACATCCCTTCTTCAGCAAATTCATCGGAGTATCCGGTCCCTTCCGGATGATATACTGTAACTTCATCATCAATCACACATAATTTATTTAATTTTTTCGCAAAAAATCCTTTTGCTACATCTAAACCCCAGCCATATTTATTTATATTCAGATCGATGGGAGCAATGTTCTTTAAAACATCCAAATGAGCCAAAAAGACAAAACCCTCCACAAATGGAACAACTCTTAATCCTCTCGCATTTTGCTTTTTACAATAAAAATGACTCCTTCCGGTTGACGATGGAGAATAAATTCCTATTTCGCTAATATCTATGTTGTTCAGATTATTGACCATTATTTCAACCTGATCATTTTTAATTTCAACATCTGAACAAATAAAGAAAACATACTCGTATCCATGACTTCTTGCATATTCATAAGCATTATTAAATAAACCTGAATAATACACATTATCTAACTGAATAAACTTTTTGTTTTTAATTTTTGAGCCGGAATCAAATACCACTGTATCAAAGTATTTAGAAAGAGATGAGCGCAATTTCAATGCATTTTCGTTACAATTATAATTTACAATTGAACACATGATCTTTTTCCCTGCTTCCGTTTTAATTTTTGCATTCACAACTTTTTCTCTTTCAAAAAACTTTCTGAACAATGGAACTGTTTTTTTTAGTGGTTTGTATATATCTACTCGCGGAACTTCAATCTTCAGGATTCTATCTTTAATAATACCGGTTAATTTTCTGTCCAGAAATGTTCTGCGATACCAGGCGATCTCTTCTTCCTTGACTTCAAGTTTCTGTTCGAGTTTATTTATTTTTTCCCGTTCATAACGTAATTCATTCTCTTTATTTTCAAGTGCTTGCTGAATTTCTCTGATTTTATTTTTTTCGACAAAAATATCATTATCTGTTTCAACAATTTTTTGTAAAAGTCCTTCCTTAATGCTTTTTTCCCTTCCATATTCTCTCTCCAGAGAAATTACCTTACGACCAAGAACGTCCGTTTTACTTTTTTCAACATCATATTCCTTTCGTATTCCAATAATATCATCTTCCAATCTTTCGTTTATTATTTTCTCTTCAAAATACTTTTTATCCAGATCTAGTTTTGCTTTCTCTAATTCTTTTACTTTTTGATCCAGTTTAGAAAATTCATTCGCTTTTATTCCAATGATTGCTTTGAGCGATTCTTGAATTTTTATTTCTGCTGCCAATTTTTTTTGAGACTCTCGAATTTGTTCTTCAACAATTCGATCTTTTGTTTCGATTGATTTCTTAAGTGCAGTATTGGTGTCCTCAAAAATAAAAAGTTGCCGGTTATAGAAATACTCAGCATTTTTTAATTGAATATCCAGTTTTCTGAAATTCAATTCTTTTTCCTGAAGTCGGATTCTTTCCGAATCCAGTGCATTAGAAATGCTGTTAAATTCAACCTGGAGTTTATTAAATTTTAATTTTTCATTCTCAAGCAATCCATTTACCAATAGTTCACTCTCTTTTAGTGAATTTATTTTGATTGTTAAAGCTTTTTCAATTTCGCGGAATTTCACTTTTTCTTCACCCAATGATTTTACCAACAATTCCTCTTTTTCGATTAACAAGTTAATCTCCGCGGTAAGCTTTGTTTCGATTTTTGAGGAATTGTCTTTCTCAATTTCCAAGACCTTTTCTAATGCCAATTCTCTTTCTATTGACGAATTAAGTTTTGTTGTTAGCCTGTTTTCACCTTCCTGTATCCTAATTTTTTCATCCGCTAAGGCTTTAATTAACAACTCTTCCTTCTCTACTAAAGATCTAATTTTATCGGTCAGGCCGGTTTCGATTTCATTCAATTTATTTCTTTCAGAATCTAATTCCTTTATCAATAAATTTTCTTTCTCAAGTAAGCCAATTAGTTGAAGATTCAATTCTTTTTCTTTGTTTTCAAACCCTGCAATTTTCTCTCTCAAAATATTTTCCATTTTTGTGATCTGTTCATTTTTATTTTCAAGCTCTTCTTTTAATAAGGTATTGTTATTGTTTAATTTTTTTGCATTTTCAGTCATCTGTTGTTCATCAAGAGCCGTTTTTTCCTGGATAGATTTAAGCACATCCATTTTATTCAACAACTCTTTTTTGCTCCTGTCAGATTCAATTTTCAGATTAGTTATTTCGGTACCGGCATTTTTTAATTCAGAAACATATTGTTGTGTTTTCAATGTTGTTGTTTTATAATCAAACAACAGCTCATCATACATTTTTAATAATTCTGATTGCGTTAGCCATGATCTGCCCCACATATGAACAGCAACAGTAGTATCATCAATGTATTTTTCAAATTCATTTATCTTATAACATTCCGAATAGTGTATTGGATAAAAATAAGAACTTGGAAATAAGGTAATGTTTTTTAACTTCTGATATCCATATTTAGTCAGGCCCCACTGATCTTTTAAAATTTGGGTAACAATTCTTGGTGCAGATAAATTTGCTTCTTCAACCCCTTCATATTTTTTTATTATCGTGTCAAAACATTTTTTTATAAAGGAATGATTTTTAACTGCTCCGATAACTGCATTGTTCACCCAAAACACATCACTCTCATTTTCTCCTCCTTCTTCAAAACCTAAAAAACATTTTTCCTTTAAAAATATATCAAGTGGTTTAATTAGTTTAATATCTGTATCTAAATAAAATCCTCCATGTTTTATCAATGCATAAAAACGCACCAGATTCGACATGTTGGCCCACTTTTTATTCTTATAGGCCTTTTTTAAATAGCTGATATCCATTGGACTATTACTTTCGTCCCATCGAATAATTTTATAACCGGGATTAAGCTCTTTCCATTCTTTAATATATTGCTGATATTCTTTAGGCTCTTCTTTCCCTCCAAACCAACAGTAATGAATTATTTTTGGTATCATTCGAATTTTTTTTGGCTAAATAAAAAGCGCTTGAATTGAAAATTAACGGGTAATTTTTTCCATTACCTCCAGATAATGTTCCTCAGAAAAAGGTTCGCCCAGAAAATCAAATAACTTATAAAGGTTTTCATTTTTTTTGACTATATCTTTATATGTTATCGGGAAAACAAATGGATCGCTATTTTCAGTTGCTCCCGATTCTATTTTTTTTATGTAATCTGTAAAATTCTTTTGTTGTCTTTGCAAATATTCCTTCGAATCTTTTGGATTGTCTGCCCACCACGAGCTTTTCAACAATTCCTTTACATCCCGTGTCAAAAACACAATTTTTAAATTAGGAAAGAGTTCTTTAAAAGCATTTAATTCGTCTTCAAAATTTCCAAAATCTTCCAGACCAAACCTTATTTCTTTAAACCCAAAAACTCTTTTTTGTGGATGCCAAAACATATCCCAGAATATTCTGTAAATATTATTTTTAATCTCAGCAAAATCAAACGTATTCTGCCAGGCCAATTTATAATGTTCTTCATCCACAGTGTTTTTTACCTCATCCATATGCTTAAGACTCATATAATAATGAAGCAAATTCTGAATGGCCATTTTATTTTCCCCCATTAGGTGGTATCCCCTTGCGGTATTTAAAAGGCGTAAAAGAAGAGTCGACCCCGATCGACCCTGACAACAAAGTAAAACAAATGGGGCATTTGAAAACGCTATTGGCATGTATTTAACTGGAATTAAAAATAAAATGCGAAGAACAAATATATCGAAAACTTTTGAAAATTTCAATAACTTAAAACATGAAACGCGCTCAGCTTAATCAAACAATTTTAATTTGTCAACTTCATAACACTTGTTAAACATCCTTGATTTTCAATAAAGAGCTATTTCTAGAATATAAACACCTCAGGTTTCTTAGCCAAAAAAAACTTTTTTAACAGAAGAATAAACCCATAAGGAAGGTTGAGAATTATAAACAACCGGATCAAACTCAAAATTTTAAATAGAACATTGCTGGAATATTTTTGTGTGATCTTAATTCGCGATTGCATTTGCAGCTTTCTGTTCTTTTGAGAAATTCCTTTTGTAATGGCAATTTTAACTAATATTTCGGCCAGTATTTCCGTCTTATATTTTTTTACAATCTCCCAGAAAAATGCATAATCTTCGGCATGTGGATAACCTTTGGGATAAAACCCAACCTCTTCCATTACTTCTCGCCTAAACATTATTGTTGGATGAATAAATGAACATTTAAAATGCATTTCCTTTACAATATCCGGGTGTTCGGTTTTGGTAATATAATTATACCCCTTTCCTGTTTTCTTGTTTTCAAACCTGCACCAGGTACCTAACAGAAAAATTTCAGGATGTGCCTCTAAAAAACGAACTTGCTTTGTAAATCGCTCAGGGTAGCAAATATCACCGGCATCTAAACGCGCTATGTATTTATAATCACTCCGTTCTAGCAGCATCTTCAATCCTGTATTCAGGGCGTTAAGAATTCCTTGATTCGAAGGTATTCGGATTATTTTGATCTGCACATTGGGGTTAATTACACTAAAATTTTCTCTTACGATCGGCAGCAGACTTCCATCATCAACTATCAGGATTTCAAATTTCTCAAAAGAATACCTTACACTGTTAATGGACTTAATTACGCCTTCCAGGTCGTTATAACATGGAATAAGTAAAATAAAATCTAGTTTATCTGTCGCCAAAATTCTTTAATTAAATAACCTTTTCTTTTCAATTTACACACAATTTACTCCTGTTAAAAATACATATTATGCCCTTATCTTTTGTAATTCACCGGATTAAATTGCTACCTGCTTTTTATTTGGATTTATTTTTCTTTCCAGCCAATTTTCAAAATTAAAATTCTTTTGCAGTTTGCTAATCCCCATCTTCATTTTCGGTTGCCGTAATGTTGCTTGTAATTTTTTTAATATCTGCTTCTGATGACTGTTATTCTGAATATAATTTGATAAACTATTTATGACTGCTTTTTCTGCAAATTGATTTTTGTCTTCTTTTTCCTGCTGACGCTTTAATGAACCCAAAAAGGAAATTGCTAAACTATGATTCTGAAGTTCGATGTGAACCAATATTTCTATAAGTCGGGTAATAAAATATATTTCAGCAGGGAAAACTTTTTGTTTAAACGTTGTGATTTTATTGATCCATTTTATCGTTTGTTTGTAATCGCCTTTCCAGAAATAAGCTTGTACCGCACCGAATAAAAAATCAGCAAGTATCAGATCTTCCTGTTTATCCAGTTGTTTAATTGTAGTTTGATTGTGTTCGATCAAAGAAATTGCCTGATCAAATTTTGATGTTTTTACTAAAATGGCCAGTTCTAAACGAAGCACTAATAAATAATTAGCGGGATTGTTTTTATACTCTTCTTTAAGCTGCGTTAAAAGATCTTTTACAAAATCATCATATAAAGCCAAATGAATTGCAGTTGCCAGGCAGTTTTGAGCAGCATACAAATAATTATAATTCGAGGTGTCCTTTTTTAAAAAACCGGTCCTGTCTAAAATTCCTAATAAGGTTTTAAATTCATTATAACTTTTAAAAAAATCTTTTTTATAAAAAAGCAAAATCCCTAAACTATAATGCATATCACATTGCGAACGAAGACAAGATGGAGGATCATTTGTAATGATTGACAAAACGTCTTTTTCCTTTTTATTAAATAACTGTATCGATTTACCATAACGCTCCTCTTTCACAAGGCCGAACACCTGCGCCCTCAAATTCTGATAGACAGCTCTGTTTTCAATTTTTTTTAATGCTCCCGCTTTTTCACTTTTTATTTCGCTAAAACGAATCATTGCATTATTAAAATCCGGAAGATGATTAATTATGTTTTCTTCCCATGAAAGACTCTCAAATAAAAAAAGATAAAGTTCATTCTCAATAGCTTGTCGTTTTATTTTTTTTATTACCGGAATGATCTGGGTGAATAGTTTTTTTTGATATAAAACAGGAACTACCCGGATCATTGATTCTATTGAATGTTCGGGCCCCTTGTTTTCTGAAGACCGGTTGAGAGAACGCAGGATCAAATGGTATAAATAATTTTTTGTTGAAGTCAGTTGTTTAATGAATCGTTCCTCCCTAAAAAAATTCTTTACCAGTTTCTCATCATATACTTTCATTTCATCCAGTTTGTCAAACAAGCGAACAACTATTTTTTTGTTGACATCTCCTTGCGATGAACACATCAGTTTAAAGCTTCTTTTTTCAGCTTTTGTAAGCGATTTAATCAATTCAAACAATTGAGTTGAAGGAATCATATTAATTTGAATTTTTATGAATTATAATTACTTGCTATTTTAATAAGAATACAATTATTCAATAAATATAATAGTTTAAAAGAACTGAAAAATTATTTTTTTAATATTTTACTCATTTGGTTTTATATGAATGCTGATTTTTTTGACTAAAAAAACAAACACAAGATTGTATTTTTATGTTAAACTAAACTTGAATAAACTTGTTGAAAAAGGTAGATCCTTAAAATAAAATACCCTTCACATGTTCTTTTTGATTGTCATTATTTTGATCTCCCCTTTCTGTAAAAATAGTTTGGAGTAGCTTTTTTTAGAAAAGGGGTTTATAGGATGGGCGAAGATGCTTTATTTTTTTGGATATGCATTTTGGTATGGGGTTTATATACAAAGCCCATCCTTTTTTTTGAAAATTAAAAAAAAAACACCTATGAAACCAAACAAAATTCTTATTACCATTTTGATATAAGAGCCTGTTTAAATTTTAGTAAAAGATTAGATTTTTAATGGTTTACTGGTTTGTTATTTCGATTGTAGGGAAGAAATCTCAAATGAAATTATAATAAAAACGAGATTTCTCCCTTCGGTTGAATTGACAATAAAGCATTTTTGAATGAAATTAAAACAGGCTTCAACCAATTGAAAAAAGAGTTGAAATCAAACAATTCGCTTCCGATTACATCAATAAACCGATATGCTTTATTACAAAAAACATTTTTGAGAATTATTAAAATGAAAATCAAACTTCTCGATATTAAATTAATCATCCTCCTTTTCCTATGCTCTTCCGGCTATACCGGGAAAGCTCAGGACCTGGAATGGTTAAATCCAATAAAAGATGTTTATGATGATATTGACATCAATGAGGTTATTACCGATTCCCTTGGCAATGTTTATGTTGGAGGGTCATTTGATGATCAGAAATCGCTTGGAATAGATAATGGTGCCCCTGCGGAAGTAAATTTTATGGGAACGGTAGCAACAACAACCCATGAACAGATGGGCTTTTTAGCAAAAATAAATTCAAGCGGAGTGCTTCAATGGATAAAAAAATTTGGGAGCCCCAGTTCAACAACAGGATATAGCCCATTAGCCATGGTAGAAAAAAAAGGTTATTTATATGTTGTCGGGAGTTTCCAATATAGCGCAGCACCAGGTTTGGATTTTGATCCCGATGCAGGAACAAGACAAATTCAATCAACTACATCAACTGACTTTTTTGTTTCCAAGTACAACTCGTCAACAGGAGTTTTAGTTTGGGCATATGCAGGATTCGGAACGGGCAATTCCGATCTGCCACAAGGACTGGTTATAGATAATTCCGAAAACATTTACGTCATGGGCCAGGCTGCAAATGGTGCAACACCTGTAGATTTTAATATTAAGGCCCCAACAGCGGATGTAAATCAAATTGGTATTGCAAGTACAAATCAGTTATACCTGGTGAAATACGACAAAGATTGCAACTTCTCCTGGAGAAAAAACATAAGCAATAGCCTTAATTGCACAACAAGCGGTGCATTAGCTATAGATTTAATTAACAGCTATGTATATATGGCAGGAGGGGTATTTCAGAATGGGGGTGTTAATCCAAATTTCGGTGGAGCAAGTTTAACTGTTAATGCAACTACTTATGATGCTTATTTGGTGAAGTATGATTTTAGCGGTACGCTTCAATGGGTAAAAAACATTGCATCCGGAACCTCTAATAATTATGTTATGACCATGGATATTGATGGAAGCGGAAACATCTATACCGGTGGAGTTTTTAAAGATGTTGCCGATTTTGACCCAAGCGGAGGAACATCCAGTTTAACGGCTACCGGAGGCTCCGGGTTAGATGGATTTGTTTCAAAGTACGATGCTGCAGGAACCCGTGTTTGGTCCTATAAAATTGGTAGTTCCAGCGCATTTTCAGAAGGGGTGTATAGCCTGCAGGTAACTTCAGGTGGTAATATACTTGTAGGAGGTGAAATAAACGGATTAACCCAAGCCGATTTTAACCCTGAGGGAACTGGTGGGGCTCAAAACAAAGGAGGAGCAGGATATACATCTTGGTTTGGTGAATATGATACAGATTTTAAATACCAATGGGCTTACGCGATTGCTCCAACAGCAGGAACAAATACATTCGAAAGCACAGCCAACTCAGTTGCAATTGACAAAAACAATAGTCCTTATCCGGTATATATTTTTGGATACATGTCCCATACAAATACTCAAAATTTTAACCCAAGCGGAGCCGGCACCTTTGGTCCTGGCTTGGGGCCACATACACCATCAGGCTTTGCCAGTGTTAATTGTGTGAATGGGTTTTTAGCAAAATATTCTACAACAATTTCGCTGCCAATAGAATTAATATCTTTCTCCGCTAAATGTATTGATGACAACGTAACTATAAACTGGCAAACAGCCTCCCAAACCAATAACAACCACTTTACCATTGAACGTACCTTAGATGGAATTAATTTCGAAACAAGAGGCACACTGCAAGGAGGAGGAAACACAAATCAAACAATGAACTATTCGTTTGTAGATGCTAATCCCTTGCCGTCCACATCTTATTATCGTCTGCGCCAAACCGATTATGATGGAAAAACGGAAGCCTTTAATATAGTTGCTGTTAACTGTGAGGATAAAAACACATGGAGTTTCAATTTAAAACCCAACCCTGCTACCAATGAACTTACCATTTCTTTGAACGGAAAAGATGAAAGGACAACTGTCCAAATTACTGATGTGATAGGGCAAGTAATAATGACTGTAACTATTTCCCAAACCAGCGAAACAATAATTAACATCGAACATCTTTCAAAAGGAATTTATTTTGTTTCCTCACCATCCATAAAAATGAAACCAATAAAATTTATTAAACAGTAACACCAAAGAAACAACTAGTAAGTAGAACCTTAAAAATAATAAACACCAAACTCGGATCGTATGTACCACCCTTTTGCTCCATTTTTATACCTGACCAAAGTGAGGAAAAAGAATAAAAAGCATTTCTATTTTTTACCCTTTGTCATCTCAAAAAGCACGAAAATTGAAACTGAACATAAGGTCCTCAAAACAAATGTTAGAGATAGAATTAGAAAAATTAACAGGACAGAAAAAATTCAGTAACAAAGAAACTAAATCAATAAAATTTATCACTCAGTAATACACATGAAAATCATTTTACGAAAATTATTTGTTGATCAAAGAAGCATCCACATAATTACCTTTTGGGTTACTTTGTTTTTCGCGCTATTATTTTTTTCATATTTCATTTTATTGAGTTAATCAAACACTTTTTCATATGAACAAATTAATTACATCAATTACCGAAAACCCTAAAATAGCTATTCCAACAAAAAAAGGGTACATCTTCATAACTCCTGGTGAAATTATCAGATGTGAGGCGAATAAAAAACATTCGGTTTGCATCCTTAAAAATCATACCCGGGAGGATCTGTCGCTATCGCTGAAACAAACGGAAGCAATGTTAAAAGAGTTTGGATTTTTAAGGGTACATCATGCTCATTTAATTAACATAAATCATATAGAAAAATACGAAAAAGAAAAGTATAGCTCTAGTGGGGGAATGATAACCATGAGCAGCGGTGAAATTGTTTCCCTTTCGAAAAGAAAAAAACAGGCGTTCCAAAAACTATTTAAAAGCAAATTTATTCCTGAATCATTAGAATCAATTTTAGCAACTATCGACAATTAATTTAAAACACAAAACACAATGAAAAAATCATTTATAATTATTTTTGTTTCAATTCTTTCAAGTGTCCTGCAAGCACAAACACCGACTTATGAATGGGCAAAACAATTCGGTGGAACACTAAATGATTACGCCTATTCCACTGCTGTTGATACTGCCGGCAATGTTTATACAACCGGATTTTTTCAAGGCACCGTTGATTTTGATCCGGGTGCAAACACCATTAATCTGACCTCAGCAGGCGCCAGTGATATTTTTATTTCAAAAGTAGATGCTGCCGGAAATTTTGTTTGGGCAAAAAAAATTGGAGGAACAGCCTCTGATTACGGCTTTGCATTAACACTGGATAAATATAGTAATGTATATGTTAGCGGATATTTTAAAGGTCTTGCAGATTTTGATCCGGGTGCAAACACAGTTAATCTCACACCAACTGGGAGTTTTGATGTTTTTATTACCAAATTTGATGCTGCCGGAAATTTCGCCTGGGCAAAAAAATTCGATGGCGCGAGTGATGAATCGTGTACCTCCATAAAGGTAGATGAGTTGGGAAATATTTATACCGTTGGCTCTTTCAACAGTGCAACTGATTTTGATCCGGGAGCAAACACAGTAACACTTACTCCACTTGGAAGTACAGATATTTTTATTTCCAAACTGGATGCTGCCGGAAATTTTGTTTGGGTAAAACAAATGGGAGGGGCAGGTCTTGATGCCGGTAAATCCATTACAACAGACGCAACAGGTAATGTTTATGTTAGCGGATATTTTCTTGGCACATCCGATTTTGATCCAAGCAGCAACACGGTAAATTTAATTTCCGCAGGAGCAGAGGATATTTTTGTTTCTAAACTAGATGCTTCAGGTAATTTTTTATGGGCGAAACAATTCGGTGGCCTATCCGCAGATTATGGATTGTCATTGACGGTGGATGCATCCGGAAATGTTTTTTCAACAGGATTTTTTAATGGCACCGCGGATTTTGATCCAAGCGCTAACACAAGTAACCTAACCTCAGCAGGGCTGGATGATTTTTTTATTTCCAAACTCGATGCTGCCGGAAATCTTGTTTGGGTAAAACAAATTGGCAGCACTTCGTATGACGAAGCAAAATGCATTACCATGGATGCTTCCTTTAATCTTTATATAACAGGATCGTTTAATGGCACCGTTGATTTTGATCCAGGCATAAACATAAACAATCTGACTTCTGCCGGAGGAGATGATGTGTTTATTTGCAAATTAGATGCTTCAGGAAATTTTGTTTGGGCAAAACAGCTAGGTGGAACATCGAATGATTATGCTACTTCCATTAAAGTAGATGCATCAAATAGGGTTTATACATCAGGCTATTTTCAGGGTACCGGAGATTTTGACCCAGGTATAAATACTGTCAACCTTATTTCAGCAGGTGGACCGGATGCATTTATTCATAAAGTAAATCAAAGTATAAGTACAACCCTTTCTGAAACTAATTTGTCTTCAGGGGTTCAACTTTTCCCTAACCCGACAAACGGTCAGATCAATTTTATTTTCGATCATCAATTAACGAATGTAAATCTAAAATTAATTAATAGCATGGGCCAACTCGTATTTGAGAGATCTGATCTGAGTGGAACAAATTTTTCTATTGATGTTGCCGAACAAGCAAATGGAATTTATCTACTGGAAATAATTTATTCCGGAACTGTTTACAGAACTAAGTTTATAAAGAACTAAACGTTTAGCTATCCGGAGTTAAAGCAGCGGACATCTTTGGTGTCACTCCCTTTTTTGGGTACCTATTAATTTTCATAAAACCTATTTCTTACTGCCCATCAAGATTGCCTTTTTTGTTACCTTTGCACAATGAATTCTTCGCCTAAAAAATCGCGCCCACTTTTTTGGTTCTATTTGCTAGTTGCTTATGTAGTGATTCAATTTGTTTGGTGGACCTATTTGATGGTAGAACTGAACAACGAAAACTATCATCATAAAACCGAGCTTAACGTTATAAAAGGAGAATCTCTTAACGATGTTGTTTTAAAAGGCAACGAGCTAAATGAAAAATTACACAAACGCTGGATAATGATTGCCGGTGAAGGAACTGTTTTTGTTACACTTCTGCTCCTTGGAATTGTTCAGATTCGTAAAACATTTAAAAAAGAATCGGCACTTGCACAACAGCAAAAAAACTTTTTATTGTCCATCACGCACGAACTAAAATCTCCAATTGCATCCGCCAAATTGCAATTGCAAACTTTGCAAAAACATGAACTGGATCGGGTAAAACAAAAGGAAATAATTTCGAATGCTATTAACGATACCGACAGGTTAAACAATCTGGTGGAGAATATTTTATTTGCCGCCAAGATCGATAACAGCATTTACAAACTTCACAAGGAAAAAGTTAATATTTCTGAACTTATAACCGAAGTTATCACTCAAACCCTCGAATCGTTTAAGTATAAACAAAAAATTATTCTGGATATAGAACCCTCCATTTTCATGGATATTGACAGATCCAGCTTCCCTTCCATCTTTCTTAATCTGTTCGAAAATGCGGTAAAATATTCTACTGAAAATTCAACTATTACCATCCGATTAAAAAAACAAGATCATAAACTGATTTTGTCTGTTGCTGATGATGGAATTGGAATTTCTGATCTTGAAAAAGGAACTATTTTTAAGAAATTTTATCGGATTGGGAATGAAGAAACCCGTAAAACAAAAGGAACAGGACTTGGCTTATACATTGTGAAATATCTGGTTGAACAGCATCAGGGGACAATTACTGTAAAAAACAATGTACCAAAAGGAAGTATTTTTGAAGCCGTATTTTTAACCAATACCGTTTCGTAAATTTGTAACCATTCGTTATTCGTAACCAAGTAAATTCGTTTTGATTGTAATTCATAAATAACATAAGTAGTATAACATACCCCTAACCCCTCTCAAGGGCAATGTCATATGATAAGGTAGAATTATTATATTTGTAAAATGGAACTAATAGAAATTACAAAAAAACTGAATACACAA
>MEPB01000047.1:0-6163 GCA_001769385.1 Bacteroidetes bacterium RIFCSPLOWO2_12_FULL_35_15
AATGGTTGTGTTATCGTATAACTTGCCGTTATCTGACAACCTTTTGAGTCTGTAACGGTAAGGGTATAGGTTCCTATAGGCTTTGAAATGATAGAAGAGGTGGTCTGACCTCCGGGCATCCATAAATAAGTATAAGGCGCTGTTCCACCTGTCGGAGTTGCTGAAACTGTACCATTGCTGCCACCTGAACAGGAAACATTGGTTATTACAGAAGATACTGCCAATGCAGGTGGTTGTGTGATAGTAGCGGATGTTTGAAAACTGCATCCCATTCCGTCATAAATTGTAACACTGTAGGTCCCTAGTGTTAGATTGCTTGCTGTAATTGTTGACTGTGCGGGTGCTGTGTTCCAGGAATATGAAAAAGGACTTGTTCCCCCTGTAATATTAATGGTTGCAGAGCCATTATTCCCTCCAAAGCAACTTACATTATTTTGAACAATAGAAACAATACCGGTAAATCCTACAAAATTTATTCTAACAACATCTGATGAGGGAGGACAAGATCCATTTCCTGTAGTTGTCAATGTTAAATCCACAAAGCCATTTGCAATCTCTGCGGGTGTAGGAGAATAAAAAACATTTGATAAAGTAGTATTATTCGGACTAAAAAGACCTGAACCACCCGACCATGCCCCGCCACTTGCTCCCGAAACAGATCCATTTAATGTCACCAATGGATTTTGCGAACAAACGGTTTGATCGATCCCTGCATTAGCAGAAATGGCTACTGAATAGGATGTAACTGTTACTGAAGCATATGTTGGCGGACAACCTGAAACATCAGTAAGTTTTACAGTATATGTCCCAACTCCAACTGTAATAGTCTGTGAAGGATTTATATTATTCCATAAATAACCATATGGCGGGGTGCCTCCACTACCTGTAGCCGTTATGGTTGTAGAAGTCTGACCAAAACAAATAGTTGGATTCTGAGGGGCAATTGTTACTATAAGTGTAGGATGGAAAGTAACCCTAACAGTATCACAAACATTTGTGGGATTACAAGATGAAGTTATTCCACATATCTGATAATCAACAAAAAGTGGTGGGGTACCAATAGCGGTAGTCGTGGGATTTAAACATCCTGATGTACATGATAAATAATTATTATATGCACCAGCTGCACCCGGATATATTGAATTCCAATTAACAGAAGCTGCATCATAACCTGAAGCAGCAAGTTGACCAACGCAACCATCATTGATTGTAATATCGTTACCGGCAACGGAAACAGGTGGCTGAGGACAATTAACTATATTGAATTGAAAATCTCTAAGTGTTTGACCAATATATACTCCATTGCGGTATTCTTTAACCATGATCCCTACAACAAATTGCCCGAGCATACTCGGTGTTCCTGTTAATAATCCTGTTGTTGGATTAAGATTTAACGGAGCTCCTCCCAGAGGATTAGTCAAAGAATAACCCGGCTGCCATACAATTGGTGTAAAGTTGGCAACATTTCCTGAAAAAGTAGGATCGAGTGGCCCTGCACCATTATCACCATTATAAGGAGTATAAAAAGAATATACAAGCGAATCTCCATCCGCATCTGTAGCGGAATGATCAAAAGTAAAAGGCTGCCCCACACAAAGAAAAAGTGGAGGGAAGAGATTAAAAACAGGGTCGCTGTTATTTATGAAATTATTGCCATCCAGAAGTACATTATCAAACCGGTAAATTTCACTATTGGGTGAACTGGCATCATAATGTACACGAATAACTACTTGAAAAGTATTTCCAACTATGGCAGTTTGGCTTGCAACCGCATTTGTAAAATCATCAACTTTAAAACCATTGGTAGAAAATAAGTTAAGAGTACCTCCATTTAAACGATAATAAACAAAGATAGAATCATTGGGATCCAGAGTTCCTGCTTCAAACAAATCAACACTCGCATTTATTCCCGCAGGATATCCCGAAATATTTATGATCTGAGATGTCCAGGTTTCCTCTGCGCTGTTAGCACCGGTAATTTCAAAAAGATTAGCGTTTACTTTTGCTGTGGCTGGCGGTGGAGTTCCCGCTACTATACTCCATGCAGTTGCCCCATTGTCAATTGTCGTTCCATTAGCTAAAGTAAAATCTTCGCCCCATAGAACCGTTGGACCAGGAATATTAGCGTAATAACTTTCTCCAACACAATTGCAAACTGCATTAACATTACTTAAACTAAGATTTCGAGCAATTAACTGATAATATAAATGGTAACCTCCCGGATTTGGTGGAAGGTTAATAACAGTTTTTGTATAAAGCCCTTGCTCAACACAAGGCATTGGGTTTGGAGGTATGGCACATGGATCCAAAACAGGATTTACCGGAGTTACCGGCCCCAAAGGGATTATAATATTTTTACTTGGAGTAAAAGTGGCACCATTATAACCTGCAACCACAATTGTTACGCTTGCCGGGAAACTGGCTGAGGTTGGGCTGCAATCACGAAAAAGTTTTAGTGTTACTGTGTAGCTTGAACCTCCATTATAAACGTACGTTAATGTTCCTCCTACAATATGTGTTGAAAATGAAAAATAAGGTATGAGTAGAAAAATAAAAACAATCCAAATATGTATCCGTTTCACCATGTTCCCTCCTTTTAATAAGCCTTTAAAATTCATTTTTAATCAATACGCTAAAGCTTTCTAATTAGTTCCCCATTGTTAATTTCTTTTAAATAAAGTTAATAATGAGAAATCACCTTAAAACGATTTATTCATTTTTAAGCTGATAGAGATCAACGTCATTTTAATGGCATTGATGTTATATCAATAACATCAAAAAAATTACCTTATTAACTTTAGATACCCATTAACTAATTTATTATCTATTGTTAATGTATAGTAATAAACACCTGCTGATACTTCCATACCACTTGTTGTTCTCCCATCCCAGGAAACAGTTTTAAAATCTGAAGAATACATAAGTAAACCCCATCGGTCAAAAATTTGTAAGGGAACAGTATTTTCATTACTTATATTTTTGATCTCAAAAAAATCATTTATTCCATCATTATTAGGAGTAAACACATTCGGCATTATAACACTATAATCAGGTTGGATTACAAAAATTTGAATAATATCTGAACTTATGCAAGAGTTGGAATCAGAAACTGAAAGCAGGTATGAAATTGAATTAGAAGGGGTTGACAATGGAGTAAATATGTTTGCATCGTCCAATCCGGCTGAAGGTGTCCATAAAGGCGTTCCATTTCCAATGCCATTTAACAGAACAGATTGCCCCAATAAAATTGTTGTGTCATTGCCTGTATTCACAGGATTTTCAGGTAAGACAGAGATAACAACAGCAAGGGAAGTATCAGCCTCACACGTTCCGTTTTGAACTATCGCCTGATACCATGTTGTCTGAGTTAAATTTGTGTAGATTTGAGATGTGTCATTATTTGCCACTTGGTTCCATGTTATGCCATTATCAATCGAAGTAAGCCAGAATAAAACGTTTCCGGAAGCACCGGTTAAATTAAGTGTGATGGTATTTACGCCATAACAAACTGTATCGTTACCAGATAATGTTCCAGCATTGGATATAGGATTAATAACAAAAGATGCTTGAGATGATGTGTCAGTCGGACAACTTGCGCCATTTTGAACAACTACTGAATAAATTGTATTTTGGTTAATATTGGTATAATTTAATGTTGTTGTTGTATTAGATAATATTGTCCAGGAAATTCCTCCATCTATCGAATATTGCCAAAAAAGAGCATTACCCGTATTGCCTGTTAAATTAAGTGTTCCATTTCCAGAACCTCCGCAAAAAACTCCTCCTCCTGTAATTATACCTCCTATACTTTGGGAATACACGGTGATACAGGCTATTAAAGATGTATCCGGAGCAAATGGTAAGTTTTGAACAATAGCCCTGTAACAGGTGGTTTGTATAAGATTAAAATAACTTTGGGTTGAAGTAATATTGCCTGTATTAGTCCAGGTAATACCTCCATCATTAGATACCTCCCAATCTACTATAGTCCCTACATACCCTGTTAATGATAAGAATCCTGAATTTGAACTCGAGCAATAGGATGCTGCTCCAGAAATTGTTCCTCCAACTGATTGTGCCTTGACAAATACACTATGGAAAATAAAAAAAACAAGTAAAAATTTTCTTATAAGTTTCATGGTATAATTCTGAAAAACATTTATCAATTAAAAAAACTGATAAAAAAACACAAAATAAAATTTAATTTCAACATCACTATATTCCCGGCTTCTGTCGCCCTCTCCTATTCCTTTTTTCTATCACTTTGTAGTATTTACGGGTTATCTGAGATAATGTTGCAAGGGTTAAATATAAGAAATTAATTTTCAATAAATCTAAAGTTGAAAAGTTTAAAATAAATTTTATCTAAAGATATCACAGGATTTATCAATCAGACGTTAAATGATTAATAATTATTGATGAATTACTATTTCCGATACACGAACAGAAAAATTCTATTTGAATTCTATTTGTTAATAAAAAAAACTTTTACAAAGCATAGTAAAAGAATTTTTTTACTATTGTTTTTATGAACAGGGGCGCTAAAACTTAGGACAAGGAATCAATAATTTATATTTCTTCTTTTTATTTAGTTTACAAATCTGATAAGATAATGTAACCTCATGTGCCCCATTTGTCAGAGAAGCAAGTTTTGAAATGGTAAAATCATAACTATAACCAATACTCATTCGCTTTGCTTGAATACCTGTAATGATGGCTACTGCATCATTATTACTATATCCTTTTTTATAGGCTTTGAATCCAGGGATTCCACGATACCAAATCCCAAGACTGAAAACATATCGCGTGTAATACACTCCCAAATCAAACTGATCAAACTCCTTTTGTCCTCGATAATGAAAAACAGTTGAAATCGATTTCTTCTTTATCTCTTCCTTTTCATCTTTATTAATTGGGAATTTCGCTCCTCCATGTATCGTATATTTTAAAGGTAATACCCCGTCTTCATTTCCAATCAATGATTGATTCGGTTTATTCAAATGAAAAAAAGAAGTTCCTAACCAATATTTTTCAGTATAAATTATCGCTCCTGCTCCGATATCAAAAAAGATTTTTGTTTGAGTCGGATTTTCCACAGAAGGTACATTTCCACCCCGTGCTATCTGATCACCAAATATTAATTTATTGTAATTAATGCTTACAATACCTATACCTGGCTGAACAGCTCCTCGAATAACAGCTTTCCTTCCTAGTTTTATTTGATAAGCAATAGATGGATTTATAATGGTGGTTTTTAATTCACCCGTTCCTGCAACATCATTCCCAAGCAACAATCCTACTCCTAAATTGTATTTTTGAATAAAATGATCAGCCGCAAACAAATAGGATTTATAGGCTTTTGAAACTCCAGGCCACTGATTCCGATAGGTTAAAGCTACTCTTCCACATACATCCGATCCGGTAAATGCAGGATTAAGGTATAATGGTGATGAATAAAATTGAGTAAAATGCATATCCTGAGCATTTACATTGCTCATGTAAAAAATTAAAACAAAGGGTAGTATTTTTAATGCTTTGCTCATTCTTTCTTTTTAATCAATTTATAGGTAATATAATTATCGGTATTAAATATTGAATTAGCTATAAATGGCTCAAAGCCATTCGACTGAATAGTGATCTGATATTCTTTATTCGGCTCCGCTATTATTAAAATTTTACCGGTTCTTTCATTTGATTTATAAACACCAAAAACTTGCATCGCTGATAGATCAGTAAGTACAATTTCCACTTTATTTATTAATGTATCTGAATAGTCAAACACACAAATATTATAAACACTTAAAGGCAAGGAGTAAGCTGAAAATCTGACTTGATAAATATCCTGTGAGCCATATCCTCCTACTCTTTCGGATGACAAATAACCTCTGGAAGCGGAAGTATTTAAAACAAAGAAAATATCATCATCAGCTGTATTAATCGGATAACCCAGGTTTTCAGGTGTGGTAAACCCACCTGTTTCATCAAAATCAGCTTTGAACACATCATAACCTCCCATATTCTTATGACCTTCGGAACTGAAGTATAAGGTATTTCCTGTTGGATGAACAAAAGGAGCATCTTCATTGTACTCTGTATTAATTTTTGCTCCCAGATTAAAAGGCTCACTCCATTTCCCGTTTGGCAATTTTCTTACAGAATACAA
>MEPB01000047.1:6198-6467 GCA_001769385.1 Bacteroidetes bacterium RIFCSPLOWO2_12_FULL_35_15
TGGGGTGAGACCATTTTTCATGTGTCAAAAAACTTTCATAAATATCCCCGCTTCTTAAATCCTTACTTGTTCGGTAAATAAGTAATTTTTCGCCATCGGCAGATATACCTGTACTTGCATCATGTAAAGCAGTATTGATTGAAGTATCTAACATTTCAGGTGTTTGCCAAACGCCTGCTACTTTTCGGGTCATATAAATATCTTCGAAATAATCATCTAACGGGTCTTTTTGTTGCCATACCGGATTTTTTCTTCTGGAAGTAAAAATC
>MEPB01000048.1:0-14465 GCA_001769385.1 Bacteroidetes bacterium RIFCSPLOWO2_12_FULL_35_15
GACATTGCCCTTTGAAGGGGGCAGGGGGATGAAATTAAATAATTGAAATAGAGCCAATTATAAAACACGTCAATGGTAGCGGAGTCGAGAAAGTGTGGTGGAGAAAATGTCGGACAATAATATATTTAGAATTGGTATAACCAATTATTTCAAAATTTCAAACTCAAACCCGTTCTCTTTTGCATATTCAATGAAACGGGGCAAGGCATATTCTATATTTTTTTGCGCTTTCAAACTATCATGAAAAACTATGATAGATCCATTTCTTACCATATCAATTACATTTTTCAAACACTTTTCAGGAGATGTTTTTTTATCATAATCTCCGCTCAATACATCCCACATGATAATTTTGAATTTGGGATGGAGGATTCTGAATTGAGATTTTTTTACTTTTCCGTAAGGTGGTCGAAATAAATTTGTGCTAACGAAGCTTGCACATTTTCCAACATTCTGAATATAATTTTGTGAATGAGTATTCCAGCCTTTTAAATGATTAAAAGTATGGTTCCCAACAGCGTGCTTTTCAGTTAATATGCGCTGATAAATAGTTGTGTGTTTTTGCACATTATCTCCTACACAAAAAAAGGTTGCTTTAATATTGTGTTGTTTTAAAATATCTAAAACCCAGGGTGTGATAGAAGGAACAGGGCCATCATCAAATGTCAGATAAATTTTTTTCTGTGTTTTATCCATGCGCCAGATTGCTTTTGGAAAAAGCTTTCGAAAAAGATATGGAGGGCGAACTAAGTACAAAATTTTTGTTTTGATGATTAAAATTAAGAATGAACTAAGCTACAAAACAAATCCCCAAAATAAAATTACTTCGGGGATTTGTTAAGGAAATACAATCAAAAATTATTAACGCATTTGTGATTTTTGTTCTAAGCCATGAGCTTGTAGCAATTTGTCATAACGTGTTCCAAATTCTTTCGACAAAGCATCTTGTTTGAAATTGCCTGAAAAATAGATCATGCGTTCCAAAATATCCTGTGCTTGTTCCACATCGCGACCAAATGTCGGAATCTCTTTCTTGTCGAAGGAATAGTAGTAGTTAATATTACTTTCGAAATTATCAAATACTTTTTTCGCTAATACATTCGCTTTTTCATTTGCACCTGCTTGGTAATATGCCAAAACAATTGAATACATGGTAGCATCATATGGAACATTTTCCTGTGGTGTTACTTCAATACATTTATCCAATAATTTAATTGCTTTGTCTTTTTTACCTTCTTCAATTAGGGCTATTGCTAAGCTTCCCATACGTTGGCGAATATTCAATGCACATGAACGTACAAATACATCATCCAGATATGTTCCTTTGATATCCATGCTTCCCCACTTAAACTTAGTCATCATGTTGTTGTACATAATGTCTGTTGCAATACGTGTTTCCTGCTGTGATTCCTGCTCATTTTGCTTGATTGGAACCAGGCGATACGCTAAACCTTCCAGTTGTAAGTAAGGAGCAAGATTTAAGTAAGAGCTGGGTGAATTGGTGGCAGCAAAATAAATTGGTCGTTTCCAATTGTTGTGTGCCAATAAATCAATAATCATCAGGTCATTTTTTTGAATGTAATTACCGGGAAGCACCCAGTCGATACTTTTTACTATGCGGTTGGCTAAAGCTTCGGGAACGGTTCCATTATTTACGACAGTAGCACTGTCAACCGGCACACTTGCATTTTTTGTCGGGAAATAATTATAAAAGGTCCCTCCGCCCATATCGAGCATGTTCATATGATCATCACTTTTTGCAAATTCGATGAGGTCTTTAACAGGAATAAATCCTTTTATATTTCGATCATGAAAAAGAACCACATCCCGGGTGCCCTGACGGTATTGTTCTTTTTTTAAAGAAAAAGGAACAGGATCTGAATCATATGCTCTGTGAACCATTTGATCGATATACCAATCGGTATTCAAAAGTTCGAGACAAATAACACGTACATCTGTTCGTATGCCTTCTACTTCCTGAGCATACCAAAGCGGGAAGGTATCATTATCTCCATTGGTAAATAAAATTGCATTAGGTGCACAGGAATTTAAATAGTCAATTGCCATATCACGGGCAATATATCTACCGGAACGGTTATGGTCGTTCCATTCTTCCTTTGCCATAATGGTTGGTACAGCCAATAAACAAACAGCAGTTGCAGCGATCGCACTTGTGGTTTGATTCATTTTTTTTAACAGAAAATCATAAATGGCCAATACGCCAAATCCGATCCAGAAGGCGAATGCATAGAAAGAACCGGCATAAGCATAATCACGTTCACGTGGCTCAAATGGTTTTTGGTTCAGATAAATTACAATTGCGACTCCGGTAAAGAAGAATAATAAACCAACCACAAAAGCATTTCTCTTATCATTTTTAATTTGATAAAATAATCCGATCAATCCTAAAATTAAGGGAAATCCATAAAGAGCATTTCTCGCTTTGTTATTATCTGCTCCATCAGGTAACCCAACTTGTGGCCCTAGACGTTGCTCATCAATAACAGGAATTCCGGTGATCCAATTTCCATCAGAACTGTTTCCATGTCCTTGAATATCATTTTGTCGGCCAACAAAATTCCATAAGAAATAACGGCCATACATCCACCTCATTTGATAGTCGAGGAAGAACCATACGTTTTGTCCGAATGTTGGTTTATCAACGGTTTCTTTTTCTCCTGTTTCCCGGTTGGGAGCAGAAATATGCTGGTAGTTTCTTGGATTGGTCCAGTTTTTATAACCAATTACATGGTTTTGCTGACTGCTCCACATACGAGGAAAAATAGTACAAAAGCGAGGGTCGTATTTTGGAACAGAATTTTTTCTGGAGTCTATAACTACATATTTTCCTGCTTTTTTATCCTGACCATAAAGAGGACTTCCATCGTCAGAACCAACAGTAGGGGCTGAAAAATATTGTCCATAAATAATTGGCCAGGTGCCATATTGTTCGCGATTTAAATAGGATAGTAAGTTTACTGCGTTTTCAGGATTGTTTTCATCCATTGGAGGATTTGCCTGTGAGCGGATCACCAAGGTAATAAAAGAAGAATACCCGATTAAAATAACGGTGAAACAAAGGATCACTGTGTTTAAAATTGGTTTGCTTTTTTTTGCTGTAACTCTTAATCCAACTATTATCCCGCCAATTAATAAAATTCCATAAATAATAGTACCGCTATTAAATGGTAAACCTACAGAGTTTACAGCTGTAATTTCGAACCAGGCAGCAAGCTTTACGATCATTGGAATAACACCACCTTGTATTCCGCCAAGAATTAAGATTGCAATAGCGGAGGTAATGATCATTCCTTTGCGGGTAACAGCACCGAATTTTTTAAAGTAATATATAAATACAACTGCCGGAATAACCAATAAATTCAATAAATGGACCCCAACAGCCAATCCGATCAGGTAAGCAATTAAAATGATCCATCTGTCAGCATGAGGCTGGTCGGCTTCACGCTCCCAACGAAGGATTACCCAAAAAGTAATGGCAGTGAAAAAGCTCGACATCGCATACACTTCGCCTTCCACAGCAGAGAACCAAAATGAATCAGAGAAAGTATAAGCCAATGCACCAACAGCTCCTGCACCAAATACGGCATACATTTGTCCTGTTGCAAACTCTTCTCCTTTTATTACTATTTTACGTGCTAATGCGGTAATTGACCAAAATAAAAATAGAATTGTAAATGAACTGCACAATGCAGACACGGCATTTACCATCATTCCTACCTTACTTGTATCACCAAATGCAAAAAGACTAAAAAATCGTCCGATCAATAAAAATAATGGTGCCCCGGGTGGATGTCCTACCTCTAGTTTAAATGCACAAGCAATATATTCACCGCAATCCCAAAAAGATGCAGTAGATTCCATGGTGCTTAAATAAACAAAAGAGGCTACCAGAAAGATAACCCAGCCAATAATATTATTTAAGCGTTGATAGTTTGATGTACTGTTCATAGTCTTATTTTTTTGCTTTATAACGCTTGCGAAGTTAGAAAATAAATTGAACAGCAAAAGGTTAAAAAAGTATAAGATTTAATAAAATGTTTTGAGTGTAAAGTTTATTTATTATTTTTGCAGCCCGAATCGATAGATATCGGTTTAAAATTGTCTGATGGTGTAATTGGCAACACGTCTGGTTTTGGTCCAGAAGAGTTCAGGTTCGAGACCTGATCAGACAACAGAAGCCCCTTTAACGAGGGGCTTTTTTGTTTCTATACCCCCTTTTATTATTTATTAATTCTCTAAAATAGGGCTTATGTATTTGTTTTTTAATATATTAGCCTAATAGAAAACCACAAAACAGTCTTTTCTCTTTTCTATTAAAAAGTTCAGTTCCGCGATAACAAAGTCATATAGAGGTCTTTTAATAACAATTAAATTAATTCCTATGTCCGACATCCCTAAGATCAACCTATCATTAATTTTCTTTTTCCTTCTTTCAGTTGGATCAATAGCCCAGGAAAAGAAAGTAAAAACTGCCGATACAACTGCCTGTTTAAAAATTATGGGGATGACTATCGAAGAAAATAAGCCTATTGATGGAATTCAGGTAACCCTTTACAAAGAAAATGAAGGATTGGAATGGGATGAAATTACCAGCATCAAAGATCATGAGCATCGTTTTGTATTTCAATTGCAAGGGAACTCTTATTATACGATTGAAGTTTCAAAGGGTGGTTATGTAAAACGTTTGATAGGAATCTCAACAATATTGCCTGGTGATGGATCATTAAATGGAAAAAAATATGATTTTGATTTTGAAGTCTTAATGTTTAAAGAAAAAGCAGCAGGGAAGGATCCATATATTGATTTTCCGGTTGCATTAATTGCATATGATGATACCACTATGAAGTTTGAAGAGAATGCAACGTATGAGAAGCATATTAAGTCAAAACTTAACGAAACATTGAATCAAAAAGATTCCACACAAACATCCGGTTCCCCAAAATAGTTTCTTTTAAAAAATTATTTTGAATCTCTCATCAATTTAATTTTTTATTAAAAGTTTAAATCCTTTTCCATGCACATTTATTAGTTCAACGGAAGGATCTTCTTTCAGGTATTTGCGAATTTTTGCAATATAAACATCCATGCTTCTGCCATTAAAATAATTATCATCATTCCAAATGAGACGAAGTGCAAAATTCCGATCCAGTACTTCATTCATGTTCTGACAAAGTAATTTTAATAATTCGGATTCTTTGGTAGTAAGTTTTTGTTGCCCCCCATTTATTTTAAGGAGTTGGTGTTTATAATCAAATTTATAATTTCCGATTTGAAATTCTGATACTTCTGTTTTTTTAGTGCTTTCACTTTCTGTTCTTCGTAAAATTGCTTTTAGCCGAAGCAAGAGTTCTTCCATACTAAATGGCTTGGTAATATAATCATCAGCACCGATAGAAAACCCTTCAATGGCATCTTCTTTCAATGATTTTGCTGTTAAAAATACAATCGGAATAGTTTTATCGATTGCCCGGATTTCTTTAGCAAGTGTGAAACCATCTTTAACAGGCATCATCACATCGAGAATACAGATATTGAATTTATCTTTGGAGAAAGCCGCGAAGCCCAGTTTGCCATTTACAGCCAAAACAGTTGAATACCCTTTTGCATCCAAATATTCTTTTAAAAGATTTCCTAAATTGGGATCATCTTCTACTAGCAATACTTTAATTTTTTCGTTTTGCATACTATTTAATTTTAAGTATTTATTTCAAAAGGTAAAAATATGGTAAAGGTACTTCCTTTACCCAATTCACTGTCCACACTAATGGAGCCACCATGTTTTTCGACCACTGCTTTTACATAACTTAATCCTAACCCAAAACCTTTTACAGTATGTATGTTTCCGGTTGATACGCGGTACATGGTATCAAAAATGCGTTTTTGGTTTTCTTTGCTGATACCTATTCCATTGTCATGTATGCTAATGAAAACACCCTCCTCATCGCTTCGTGTACTGATAATTATTTTAGGTTTTTGGTCCGAATATTTTAAAGCGTTATCAATTAAATTAAAAATAATATTGGTTACATGAACCCGATCAGCATTAATTATTGATTTTTTTGCTTCTAATTTCGTAGTGATCTCCCCGTCTTTATTTTCAACCTGAAGCTTAATATTTGTAATAGTTTGCTCAATAAGCAAATGTATGTCGATACTCTGGATTTTTAATTTTAATTGTCCCTTATCAAGTATAGCTGTCTGCAAAATATTTTCAACCAATAAACTTAATCGCTTGTTTTCATCACCAATCATCTTAATATAATTACTTACCCGTTCAGGAGATTTCTCGACAGTTTTATCACTTAAAACTTCACAAGCTAAAGAAATAGTAGAGATGGGAGTTTTGAATTCATGCGTCATGTTACTGATAAAATCGTTTTTAATTTCCGATAATTTTTTTTGTTTAAAAATAGTGGAGACGGTATAATAAAATGAAAAAACGATTATTATGATAAACACAATCGAAACAAATAACATCAGCCACATGGATCCCAATAAATAGGTTGTTTGATGTGGAAAGTAAACAGATAAATACTTTGGTGTAATAAAAATATTATCGGGAAAAAGATTTACCTTAAATTTTGATCCTGCTATTTTATTTTCTCTTTCCGACAGTTTGCTGGTGTCTGATAGAATTGTTTTTGAGGAGGTGATTCCAAAAACATAGTTAGCAGAAATTCCTTGTTCTAATAATTCAACGCGTATTACAGAATCTATTAGTAAAGTATCAATTTTCGGATTAAAATCGTTGTAAATATTGATACTTACAAATTCATCAAAAATATCTTTTGTTATTTCCTTACTGTGCGAAAACCATTTATTGTGTGTTTCTAAAGAATCGAGTAGTTGAAGATTCAGGGGTCCATCACTTTCAAGACGAGCATTAAAATCCTGAGATGCGGTATCGCTGGAATAATTTTTTTGTCGGTTTTTATTTACCGTAACGCCATTGGAATCAAGTATAAACTCTTCATAAATTTTTACATTTATTTTATCTTTTTGTAATGAAAAAGCATGTTTATCGGTTAGTGAACGGGGTATTAATTTCGAATACCGTTTTAAGGAATCTTGTGGAGTAAACCAGCGAATACCTTGTTTACGAAAGTTGAATTTCCGCTTGATCTTTGAAGCAACCATTTGTTTCTCGGTTCGGGAAACAACGTTGTTTAGCGCTTCAGATACATCCTGGTCAAATCGGTTTTCACTCAATTCTATTGCATTGTTGATCCAATACATTTGAATGGCAATTATGCCGATCATTGCAAAGCTGGCAATTAGTGTAATAATTTTAACGTTGCTTTTTTTCATTGCCTGTAAAATTCAGCACAAAAATACGTTATTCCTGTGAACGATAATTACTTAACAAAATTTAACAGTCCTTAACGTTTCATTAACAACGAATGGTATTCGCAACACTTATTTTTGTACTGTTTTTGTGTTTCATAGCATTGTTATTGAATTCAATTTCCTACCATCAGAGTTTGTGCAAAAATAACAATGAAAAAGGAGGCTGTCTAAAAAGACAGTCTCCTTTCTTTTTGATTTTAATCACCTGTATATTGAATTTATAGTTTTGTAAACTATGTTTCCGGGTGGTTTAAAAAAAATTATCTTTACCAATACAAATTTTAAAAAATCAATAATTATAATTAGCGTATAATACGATCATGCAAAAAATAAAAAACTACATCAACGGTGAATTGATTGAACCTATTGGAAAAGAATACATTGATAATTACAATCCATCCATTGGAAAAGTGTATTCATTTATTCCGGATTCGGATGAACGTGATGTAGAATTGGCTACTCAAGCTGCATTGAAAGCCTTTTCAACCTGGAGTATAACTCCAAAAGAAGAACGTTCACGCATCCTATTAAAGATTTCTGAACTGATCGAAAAAAATTTAGAACGTTTGGCTATTGCGGAATCTATTGATAATGGAAAACCTGTGTCATTAGCCAGAATGGTAGATATTCCACGTGCTGCAAGTAATTTCCATTTTTATGCGACTGCTATTTTGCATGATGCATCAGAGAGCCATTCCATGGAAGATAGCGCTATCAATTATACGTTGCGCACTCCCGTTGGTGTGGCAGGTTGTATTTCGCCCTGGAACTTACCCTTGTATTTATTTACCTGGAAAATTGCTCCGGCAATTGCTTCCGGAAATTGTGTAGTAGCCAAGCCTTCAGAAATTACACCCATGACCGCTTATTTGCTTTCCGAATTATGTATCGAAGCAGGTTTACCAAAAGGTGTTTTAAATATTGTGCATGGCTATGGACATAAAGTTGGAGCATCCATTACAGCGCATCCGAAAATCCCATTGATCTCTTTTACCGGTGGTACAAAAACAGGTGCTGAAATAGCAAGAGTGGCTGCACCCATGTTTAAAAAATTATCGTTGGAACTAGGTGGAAAAAATCCAAACATCATTTTTGCGGATTGTGATTTTGAAAAAATGATCAAAACAACTCTGAATTCATCCTTCGCAAATCAAGGACAGATTTGTCTTTGCGGCTCCCGCATTTTTATTGAGCGTTCTATTTACGAAAAATTCAAAACAGAATTTGTTTCCCGTGTTAAGAAAATGAAAGTAGGAAATCCTGCTGATGCAGAAAGTAAATTAGGCGCTGTTGTTTCAAAACAACACATGGAAAAAGTGTTGTCATATGTTGAATTAGCGAAGCAGGAAGGCGGTACCGTTTTATGTGGAGGTGTTCAGGTAAAGTTAGAAAAGGAATTTTCTGAAGGTTATTACATTGCTCCAACAGTAATTGAAGGACTCGATTATAATTGCAGAACCAATCAGGAAGAAATATTCGGACCGGTGGTAACGCTTACTCCTTTTGATACAGAAGAAGAAGTATTGATGTATGCTAACAGCACACAATATGGTTTGGCATCCATTCTCTGGACAGAAAATTTAACACGGGCACATTGTATGGCAGGTAATTTACATTCCGGAATTGTTTGGATCAACTGCTGGTTATTGCGTGACCTGCGAACCCCGTTTGGTGGAGTAAAAGGTTCAGGTGTTGGTCGTGAAGGAGGTTTCGAAGCCTTGCACTTTTTTACAGAACCTAAAAATGTATGTATTAAGTTGAAGTAAGGATCTCGCAGAGACGCGGAGAAGCAGAGAAAAAAATTAAATTATTTTGCTTGAGTCATTTTAAATTTTTAAAAATAATTCAATAATATATAGAGTGTCATTCCGACCGCAGCGGAGGAATCTTTATATTTTTCAGCAAAATAGTATTCAAGTAAAAAGATTTCTCGACTCCGCTCGAAATGACAATGTGCTTATAATTGAATGTTTAACTAAAAATTAAACAGGCTCTTAGAGTCATTTTAAAATGTCGATGAAATTAAACCAACATTGGCTGAAGTTGAGGTAAAAAAACAAAATATATTTTGTAAATTTGGTTAACAAAAATAGCATCATGACTACCAAGAAAATTAAAAGCAATATTTACAAAGCATTGGAAAATATTGACGACTCTAAATTTTTGAAAGCAGTGTTTGAAATTGTATCTGCAAAAGCGGAAATCGTTCAATCATTTGAGATTTCAGAAGAACAAAAAGCAATTCTTGAAGAGCGTGAAAAAGAATATTCACATGGTAAAGGGAAAAATTATACCTGGGAAGCTGCAAAGAAAATAATTCGCACTAAAAAAAATGCAGCATAAAATTGTTTTCCGCGATAAGGCTCTGAACGAAATGCATGAAGCCTATTGGTGGTATGAAAACGAAAAAACAGGCTTAGGTGATTTGTTTTTAGAAAAATAAATTCTTCTCTAACTGTTCTTAATTCCAATCCAAAATCTTTTCAGCACGTTTATAAAAAATTCCGCCATATTCCATTGAAAAAATTCCCATTTGTTTTATTGTATAAAATCATTCTCAGGAAATTGTAATATTTGCAGTATTTCATACCAAAAGAAATCCTAAAAATAAATACAATAAATAAAAATCTAGTTTGTCAGTTAAAAATGTTGGTGAAATAAAACCAACATTGGCTGAATGCAAATTTATTTGTAGATTGCAATGAAATAAAGCTTAAATCTGGGGCATAATAAAAACTTGTATAGAGATGAAAAAAACAGCAACTCTTTTTTCCTTCTTACTTATTTTTCTTTCTGCATTTATTACACATGCACAGCAACCTGTTACGTTTGATTGGGCAAATACTATGGGAGAAGGTATTAGTACCAATGGTATTGGTTATTCATCTGTAGCTGACGCTTCAGGAAATATATATACTGTGGGTTCTTTTACTGGGATTGCCAATTTTGGAGATCCCGGCTCATCTACATATTTGTTAACATCTAGCGGTGGTAAGGATATTTTTGTTCAAGCAATAACTCCAGCCGGTACTGTATCTTGGTCTAAAAGATTTGGTGGATCGGGCGATGATATTGCTAAATCTATTTGTCGCATAGGTAGCACTCTTTATATTGTTGGATCATTTAATAATACGGCTACTTTTGGTACGAGTATTACTTCTGCTGGTCTAACAGATGGATTTATATTAAGTTTAAATTTGACTGGATCTGTCGGAAGCGTTGCACGAATTGGAGGTTTAGGGTCGGATGAAATAAATAGCATTTCTGCTGTAGGAACAGGCAGCTTATGTATAACAGGTTCATTTGAAAGCACAGCTGATTTAGATCCAAGTGCATCATTAACTTCTTTTTCTAATTCTGCTGGCTTACATGATGTCTTTATTGGGAAACTTACTACAAGTTTTGTATTGACTTGGACACAAACACTTGGAGGTTCTGGTGATGATTTCGGAAACAGTATTACTTCTGATGCTTCTGGAAATATTTATGCCACAGGTAGTTTTGAAAACACTGTTGATATGGATCCGGGCACAGCAGTTAGCAACATTGTTTCTAATGGGGCATCAGATGTTTTTATTGAAAAATTGAATGCTATAGGCAATTTTGTTTGGGCAACTAATACAGGCGATATTAATGCAGATGTAGGAAAGTTTATCAAGACAGATGCAAGCAAAAATGTATTTGTACTTGGTGATTATACTGGTACTCCTGATTTTAATCCCGGAGTTTCGTCTTTTAATCTTTCTTCAAATGGGGGTACTGATATTTTTATGCAGAAACTGGACAGCCTTGGTAATTTTATTAATGCTTTTTCTGAAGGGGGTACTTTAAATGATTATGGAAATGCATTTACATTAGACCCCACAGGTAATATTTATATTACTGGAACATTTCAAAGCACTGTGGATTTTGATCCCGGTATGGGAATTTCTAATATTACATCTGCCGGACTATCAGATATGTTTATTCAAAAGCTCAACCCATCCTTCATCCTTCTTTTTGTAAAATCCATACAAGGAATTGACATAGGAATATCCAATTCTATTATTACTGATGCTTCCGGTAACATATACACTTCAGGAGGTTTTGGAGGGGTTACTAATTTTGACCCTGGAACCACTAATACTATTCAAAGGGCGGTTAATATTAATAATTTTTATATTCACAAATTGAACAGTGCAGGTGTCTTTAAATGGGTACACTCCAATACTTCAGCTTCCAGATTTGACACAAATTCCATAACCACCGATATTTATGGAAATTCATATAGCACATACTCATATTCTTACTGGGCTGATGAACATTATATAGAAAAAATCGATCCTTCAGGCAATATTATTTGGCATTTTTCTGATTTTGGTGGAAGCAAAATAATTACCGATTCTTCTGGTAATATTTATGTTATTGGTGGGTTTAGTGGAACTCAGGATTTTGCTCCAGGATCCGCAATTTATAATATAACAGCCGCGAACACGAGTGAATCTTTTATTGTAAAGTTGAATAATTCCGGTAATCTGATTTGGGTGAAAACTTTGCAATTAATGACGGGAAATACTTATGACAAAATTAGTGCTCTTGGAATAGCGGTTGATACAATTGGAAATGTTTATCTCAATGGATATTTTGAAGGGACTGTTGATTTTGATCCGGGTATTGGTGTCAATAATATTAGTAGTACCACAACCTTAAATAATGATGCTTTTGTATGCAAATTAGACTCTTTAGGTAGTTTTGTTTGGGTAAAAAAGTTAGGAGTTAATTATTCAGATACTTTCGGACGAGGTATTCAGATAGATTCTTATGGAAACCCTGTTATTTTAATTGACTATTCGGTTCAAATTGACGCGGATCCAGGATCAGGAGTTTATACAATTGGAAATGGATTGGGATATCCGGGCAGCATGATATTAAAATTGGATCCTTTTGGTAATTTCATCTGGGCGAAAGGCATTGATGATCAACGCCATTCTATTACATTAAAGGTAGACAAACTAGATAATATTTATTTTATTGGATATTTTAGGAATACCGTAGATTTCGATCCAGGCCCAGGGATTTTTAATATGAATGCCACATCAACATCTTCAACACCATTATTTATCGAAAAACTAGACGCATCCGGAAATTTTATTTGGGCAAAAAGCTTCGCAGAAGGTGCTTATATTTCTGATATCGATTTGGATTTGTACGGGAATGTTTACATCACTGGCTACTATCAATATTCATTAGACTTCGATCCTGGCACCTCCACCTATATTATGAACTCAGCAAAACAGACTACTTACATTGAAAAACTAAATACAAATGGAGGTTTTGTGTGGGCTCTATCTACAACCAATACAGGTTTATTTTATAATGTTGGAAGAAGTATTTGTGTAGATATTTCTGGAAGTATTTACGTAGGTGGATGTATTATGGATTCAGGGGATTTGGATCCAACAGCTGGTGCATACAATATAGTAGCTAACGGTAATTATGATGCATTTATTTTAAAACTAGACCAATGCAATATCAATACAATTATTTCGCAAACTAGTTGTAGTAATTATTTACTTAATGGCATTAATTATACGAATAGCGGCACCTACGGGCAGCTTCTTGGTACTAGCGCAACTGGTTGTGATAGTACACTTACGTTAAATCTTATACTAAACGGCCCTGTTAATACTGTTACTCAAAGCGGTAATACTTTAACCGCTACACAATCAGGTGCCACTTATCAATGGATTAACTGTTCTACTAATACTGCAATCACTGGTGAAAATGCTCAAAGTTTTTCTGTATCTGCTGACGGAAATTATGCTGTGGAAATTAATTCTGGTAGCTGTGTAGATACTTCTGCTTGCATTCCATTTGTTTTTACCGGGGTATTAACGAATGATGCATCCGTTTTAAATGTTTATCCAAGCCCCTTCCATGATAACTTCACATTTGAATATCAAGATAACAAACAGCAAGATGTACAGGTTGATATTACTAATTTGCTTGGACAGATTGTTTATAAACAGAAGTTTTTGTCTGATTCAAAAAATAAGATTTTACTAAACGAGTTGCCAAGTGGAATGTATATTTTAAAAATATGTAATGATTATTCATCTACTCAAAAATATATCATCAAGGAATAAAGAATGTAAAAAATGGAACAAAATTTTCTTGATTAATATTAAGGTCACAATTTACGACTTAAGTATTTTTCAGGTAATAAAATTTACAACTTCCCACCCAGCACGCAAGTCTTTTTATAATGCTTTACAGTTCCTTTTAAATCAAATACTTCAAAGAAAATAATATAAATTCCGATCCTTGCTTTTTCGCGATCTTCATTTATTCCATCCCAGGAGAATGTTCCTTTAATGCCTAATAACTCATTTCGGATCAGTTGTTTTACAACTCTTCCTTTGCTATCGTAAATCGTAACATTGGCAGTAAATCCGGGAGTATCAAAATGATAGTTGATATTCACCACATCATTGTTCCCATCTTCATCCGGTGAAAAGATTTCAGGGGTAATCTCTATGGCGTTGTCGGTTTCACCGGCATCAGCATATTGTGAATTTTTATACGCAGGTGTTGCAAAACCAACATCTTCTGCTGCCGAGTGCCAGTTTGTTCTGTCTTGTGTCGGGCGATCAAAATGAATGCGTTCCAGAGAAATACCTTTTGTGATATTCAATAATCCAAAGTGCATATCCGCATAATATTTAAAATTATCAATGAGGTTAGCAGTTGTTGCTAAACAAACTGTTCCCCCATCAATGTTCATGGATGGCATGCTTGCCACATCCAAAAATCCTTCCGGGTTAGAAGTATTGTATTGACTTTTTATTGCTGCTCCATCTGTACTTAATACCAGGTAATCTTTCGGAAAAATTAAATAGCCATCTGTTGTTATTGTTTTAATGCTTGTTTGAACATTGTTGATGGTATCGTATTGAGAAATATTCATTGTTTTCAGATCGATCACTTTGTTCGAGCGATTGTAAATTTCTACAAAATCAACACCTCCAACATTCGGATCAAATAAAATTTCGTTGATCACAATATCATTCGGTAATGCGGCTTCCGGAATTGCAAAGCGAGCCGAATTGTCTGTTCCA
>MEPB01000048.1:14482-136353 GCA_001769385.1 Bacteroidetes bacterium RIFCSPLOWO2_12_FULL_35_15
ATAGGATTCCCAACACAATCGGTTAGGGCATTATTTATCGTAATGGTATAAATTATTCCAACTTGTAATGCAGTAGCTAATGTTAATCGTACACTTTTAAAATCAGGGGCAATGGTAAATAGTTGTGTCGGAGAACCAATTCCATTGTCAATGCTATAAATGGAAGTGTTGAGCATGGTGGTACTATCCAGTGGTTCGTTAAAATACAATTGAATAGTATCTGTTGCAATTACACTTACACGAACAACCTGAGGTGGTGTATTGTCAGCATTTGCTGCATATATGGAATTTTTTGTCCCGGGTGTGCCGCCAAAAGGATTTGCAGTTACATGCCAATTGCTCATTCCGGCACAAGGATTATTTGGATCTATCTGTTCTAAACTATAACCCCCATCTTTTTTATTTGCATCCTGATACCAATTGTCGGTATAGGAAACAGTTGAAATTATTTTCCCTTCCGGATTTTGCAGGATCAATGTTTGTCCTGTATTTGTTAAGGATAAACTTGATAGTGTTGCGAATTCAATAATTCCTGTAGGATAATTGGTAGCTCCAGCATCAGAAATAATTACCACAAAACTATCTGGTTGAATAAAAACAGCAGGAAGAATTTTAGAACTTGTTCCTGTTGTAAATGTCCAGTTGTTAAGATTGATAGGATAAGGCGTTCTGTTGAATAACTCAACGTATTCGTAATTCGGTAAACTAAACGCAGGATCGGGATCGGCCATAATTTCATTGATCACCACATCGAAGGATTTTACTTTGTAATACGTAAACGCTGTAGTTGTTGGTGTAAGGGCATTACCGGAGCAATCGCTCAAATTAGTAAATGTGAGGGTGTATGTTGTTGGTGATGTTAAAGCAGTTGTGAGAGAAAGATCTACACAAGTAAGTGTACTGTTTGCGATGCCGGTAAGAGGTGTTCCTATTCCATTATTGATCGTATAATTACTTAAAATAGTTAATTGTGAAGCATCCAATGCTTCTGAAAAACAAACCGTAATATGTGTTGAATCAATAACTGTAACACCGGCAATAGTTGGAGAAATAATATCTGCCGCTGTTGAGTAAACACTGTTTTGAATTCCGGGCGTTCCTCCATTTGCATTGTTTGAAGCGATCCAGTTGTTTGATGCAGGGCAACCTAATGGTGAATTGGGATTAATTAATTCCAAGGTCCATCCACCACCTTTTTTTAAGGCATCCTGATACCATGTATCTGAATAATTTACCGAATCAATATCTGCTAAAGAATTATCTTTTAATTTTAAATTATCGCCTGAATCGTTTAATGAAGGCATACTGCTTACGCCCAGATAATTTCCAAATGTAGAAAATGAGGTCGTATCTATATTTTTACAAATAATTAAATACTGGTTGGGAGCAAGATTATAATTTCCTAACGTTGATGTGGATGAGCCTGTGGCATCACTCAATTTCCAGCCATTTAAATTAATGGTATTGATGCTTCTGTTGTATAATTCTAAAAATTCGACTGTTGGCAAAGCAACTTGTGGATTTGGACTGGCCATTATTTCATTGATGATCACATCTTTATAGGAAGCAACAACAGGAGCAAAATAGGTAAAGTTGGTTGTAGCAGTTGTAATGGCATTCGTACTAAGATCCTGAACATTGGTTACTGTTAGCGTATTTGATAATGCATTGGTAAAAGGTGTTGCAAATGTTAAATGCACCAGGCTTAAGTTAACAGCATCTCGTGTTGCCGTTGATGGATTTCCTAATCCATTGGTTGCGCTGTAGTTTGTAAGTGTTTGCGATGTAGTCAGATCAACACTCTCATCGAAGAGAACATCCAGTTGGGTGTTTGAAATAACCGTAGATGAAACAATTGTTGGCGCTGTAACATCTAAAATAATCGGGCCAACATAAAAATCATCGAAAAAATGTTTTTGAAAAAAAGAAGCAGTGGACTGTGTTATGTTAACACCAAAAAAAGAACTGGTTGTAGAGCTTGCATCAATGATGCTACCTTCTACAGTATAATTTCCGGTTGCTCCGATATCTCTTGAAAGTGTAAAATTGTTCGATGCATCTCTAACTACTTTTACTTTAAGGGTAGTAGTACTGGTATTTAAAATACCATCTAATCCATCAATTATTTTTGTGGCTGTGCCATTCACTTTTTTGTAAAGACAAACATCATCGGTTGTGTTTCCTAATCTGACAAAGTAGCCATTGATAGTTGCGGCCATTAAATTTGCCTGATCGCTGCTTAAATAAATATCCACAAAATTTGCACTGGATGTATTGAACTGTAAATTAACCCAAAACTCCCATTGGCAATTAGTAGCTAAAGTGGAGGGGGTTGATAAATAAAATGTGGAACTGGCAATAGTTTTATTCGACCGCAGTTTGTTGCTTACTATTGTATAAACCGAATCATCGCCACTCCAGGTAGGATTAGTAGTAAAATCTCCATCCGAAAAATTATCGCTTACTTGTGCTGATACAATTGAGGATGCAAATAAAAAAAACAGAATAAGAGTACGCATTGAATTTCTTTTTAGGTCAACTGTAAATATAACAAAAATGGTTCAATTGAGACTTGTTAGAACGTTTTGTATTTTCTTAAATTAATTTTTGCGCAAATTCAAAAAATGATTAGGTTTGCATCTGTAATGAAAACAAAAAATGATCCCAATAAATGCATGAAGAAACAGTTCCTAAAAGGAAGGGTTTAATTTGTTATTTATTTAAACGATAATCACAAAAAAACCTTCCCAAATTTGGGAAGGTTTTTTATTTAAAACTAAAGAAACAAAAAAATGAAAGTAGCAGTAGTAGGAGCCACAGGATTAGTAGGCACAAAAATGATTCAGGTTTTAGAGGAACGTAATTTTCCGGTAACAGAATTAATTCCGGTTGCATCCGAAAAATCGGTAGGTAAGGAAATTACTTATAAAAGTAAAAAATATAAGGTGGTGGGTATGCAAACAGCCATTGAACTAAAACCAGAAGTGGCTTTGTTTTCAGCCGGAGGAAGCACATCCTTGGAATGGGCCCCAAAGTTTGCAGCCGCAGGAATCACCGTTATTGATAATTCATCTGCCTGGCGAATGGATGCAACAAAAAAATTAGTGGTACCTGAGATCAATGCAAATGAGTTAACCAGGAATGATAAAATAATTGCAAATCCGAATTGCTCCACCATTCAAATGGTAGTTGCACTTAATCCATTGCATAAAAAATATAAAATTAAACGTGTTGTTGTTTCTACGTATCAATCTGTTACAGGTACCGGAGTGAAGGCAGTTACACAATTGATGAATGAGCGAAAAGGAATAAAAGGGGAGATGGCTTATGCTTATCCGATCGACTTGAATGTAATTCCTCAAATTGATGTTTTTACTGATAATGGTTACACCAAAGAAGAAATGAAAATGGTGAAAGAAACCGTTAAAATTATGGGGGATGAATCAATCCGTGTTACTGCTACAACGGTTCGTATTCCTGTGATGGGCGGACACAGCGAAAGTGTGAATGTTGAATTTGAAAATGAATTTGAATTAAATGATATACGTATAATTTTACAAAACGAACCTGGAATTATTTTGGTGGATGATGTGAAAAATTTAAAGTATCCAATGCCGATGGATGCACATGAAAAAGATGAAGTTTTTGTGGGACGTTTGCGCAGAGATGAAACACAGGAAAAAACATTGAACATGTGGATCGTTTCGGATAATCTAAGAAAAGGTGCCGCAACAAATGCGATTCAGATTGCTGAATATTTGATGAAGAAAGGGTTGTTGTAAAATGCATCGACACACTTCTCTAATCGATTGAAATCATTGAATCGGAATATGTACCGTTATATAATCAGGTTGATATCTGCGAGCTGTCAGTTCGAGTAATACCATTACCTACTATATTTTAATCCAAATATAACCACATAGGAACATAGGTTTTAAGAAATTGACAGCCCTTCAAAGATGGGTTGCACATAGGCTATAATTAAAGTTCTGCCTATGTTTTACAATAGTAGTAAATTTTTCTATCTATGTGGTTGATTTTAAAATTTAATTATTGGTAAAATCATAACACGTATTGGTATAATTTCGCTTTTCGCGGAATTGTTGGAGAACATTTGAAAGCAAAATTTGTCTTAAGAAATGTTCTCGATACGTTTCTTTTGCTATCGCTTCAGAAACACTCGAACTGACCAAATGAGTGATTTTAAAGAGCGCAAATTAGAAGGATGTTGAGTCAAACATTCAGTGTTAAAGAAGGCATATTCGAAAATTCTATAGTAGGGCAAAGGCGTTTTGTGTGATTGTCATGCTGAACTTAATTCAGCATCCGCGCGCAGATTCTGAAATAAACTCAGAATGACTTGCCTGGCATTCGATTCTATTAGAAAATGGAGCAATATATGAAACGCTAATTCTTAGATGCTAAATATTCTTCTTTAGCAATTTTCAGATCTTCAATTATTTCAGTTCGTTCGCGGATCAACTCTTCGACCTTATTACGTTCTTTGCGAACCATTCGCAATAACCGCCAGCGTCCGAATATTTTTTTCATCCGTGGATAAAAAGCTAAAACATATCCTCCGGCCATTGGCACTACAATCGCATAAATGCCAAGCAGCATCCAGTTTCTGAAAATTAAAGCGACAGCTAATAATTGTAAAGCATAATAAATGATCCAAAAGAACATTGCCAGATTTGAATAGATGGAGGCTAAAAATTCAATATCTTTTGTTTTTTTTATGGCTAATTTTTTTGCAAAATAGTAAGGCGGGAAGTTCATTGCCAAGCCTATTGCATAAATCGGCATTCCTATCCAAAGCATCAAAAATTCTAATATAAAAGTGCCAATATTCATTTTGTTGATACTCTCGGGGCGCAGCAAATGGTCGCGCAAATTGTACTTTTTTAATTTTTTTGTATATGCTAAAACCTTTTCATTTAAGGTTTCAATTAATTTTGGATCCTGTTCATCCAGGTAATTTACCATGTCTGCAATTGATTTGCTGGCATGATACTGATTTTCTAAACTTTTTTCATTTTTACGATGCTCCTTTAACCATTGATGCATGTATATTTGCTCAATGCCTGCAACCAGTTTGTCGTTATCCGGATTCTTAATGATAACAATTAACCGGGACATTTCCTGCTCAAGACTTTTAGTAAAACTATTGATTGCTTTTGCCTTATCCTGTTTAAATTGTTCTTCGTATTTTTGAATGGAAATAGGCTTACCAATTTCCATAAATAATTTACTGCGAAATTGTGAAGGGTCTGAATAATTGAGTCCGACAGGTATCACGCACACATCTTTTTTAAATTCAAAATTTTCTTCGGTTTGAAAAACAATACGTGACAAACCTTTTTTTAATGGCTGTAAGCGTCTTTTTTGAATGCAAATTGCTTCCGGAAATATGAGAATTGATTTATTATTTGCAAGTAAATTACGACATTCTTCAAAGGATTTATCGTTTTTTTTGATCTCGCTATAACCTTCCTGCAAACGAAACATCGGACTCATGTTCATGCTATTGAGTGCCCATTTTACAAAACGTCCTTTGAACACATCCCCACGGGCATAAAATCTAACTTTTTGTGGTACGGTCATCGCCACAATAACAGGATCAACCAGAGCATTGGTGTGATTAGGAGCCCATACAATAGGCTTGTTAGCCGGTATGTTCTTCAAACCATTGTATTCGAATTTATAAAAAATTCGAAAAAATAAATTACCCAGAGGTCTTAAAATGTTGTATAACACAAATCAGATTTTTAAAATTCAAAAGTAAAAATAATTAATTGACTTGAATACGTGTATTCATTTGAAAAAATGAGTCATTAAAATTATCGTTCAAATAAAAGTCGCTGGCCTTTTTCTGAATGATTAAAATGTCCCTTATCATAAACTAAATTACCATTGACAAACGTATGCGTAATTTTTGAATGAAACGTTATTCCTTCAAAAGGCGACCAGCCACATTTATAATAGATGTTGCTTTTGTCCACAGTCCAGGGATCATTCAGATCAACCAAAACCAGATCAGCAAAATATCCTTCACGAATATATCCACGTTTTTCAATCTGAAAACAATCGGCAACAGCATGTGCCATTTTTTCTGCAATTTTCTCTAAGGAGATTTTTCCTTGTTTATGTAATTCTAACATTGCTACTAAGGAATGTTGAACCAGCGGTCCGCCAGATGGGGCTTTGAAGTACGATTGTTGTTTTTCTTCCAGCGTATGTGGAGCATGATCAGTAGCTATAATGTCTATTTTATTTTCTAAAACCCCTTTTAATAAGGCATCTCTATCGCTTACTTTTTTTACTGCCGGATTCCATTTTATAAAAACATCTTTCGTTTTGTAATCCTCATCACTGAACCAAAGATGATGAATACAAGCTTCCGCAGTAATTCTTTTTTGTTTTAATGGAATTTTTGAGTCAAATAATTCTAATTCTTTTGCAGTGGAGATATGTAAAATATGTAAACGGGTATTGTGCTTTTTTGCTAAAGCTACAGCAAGGGCCGATGATTTGTAACATGCTTCTTCACTGCGAATCAGCGGATGACACTCCATAGGTATATCCTCTCCATATTTCTCTTTATAGATAGCAATGTTGTTTTTGATGGTTGTTTCATCTTCACAATGTGTGGCAATCAATAATTTGCATTTTGAAAAAAGAGCTTCCAGCGTTTCATTTTTATCAACCAACATATTGCCTGTGGAAGAGCCCATAAACACTTTTATTCCACATACATTTCGAGGGTTTGTTTTTAACACTTCTTCAATATTATCATTGGAAGCACCCATAAAAAATGAATAATTTGCCAAGGAAACCTCAGATGCGCGTTTGTATTTTTCTTCTAATAACTCTTGTGTAAATGTATTCGGAACGGTGTTGGGCATTTCCATAAAAGAAGTCACTCCTCCTGCTACAGCAGCTTTTGCTTCCGTATAAATTTCTGCTTTGTGAATTAATCCCGGTTCACGAAAATGAACCTGATCATCAATACAACCCGGAAACAAGTATTTGCCGGAAGCATCAATAACGAGTTCAGCTTTTGTTGTAATTTCAGTAGAAGAAATTTTTGCAATTCGATCATTTTCAATCAATACATTGCCATGAAAGATTTTTCCTTCATTGACAATGTTTGCGTTTTTAATTAAAATAGTTTTCATTTTAAAATTTTAATTTTTTGTCAATTGGGAGGGACGAAGCAATCTCCAATTAAAGCTTTGTTTATGAATTAAATGTCTGCTTCAACGTAGAATGTTCCTCGCAATGATGTTATCAGAAAGTAACATTTAATTTAATTTCTTTACCATTCCTAAGGATAGTTACTTCTACCGTGTCGCCAATTTTATAGGCAGATAATCCTTTCATATAATCCATGGTACTCTCTACCTTAATTTCTCCAAACTGAATCACCACATCTCCTTTTTGTATTCCGGCTCTGGAAGCAGGTTTCCCATCGGTAACACCATCAATTCTCATTCCTTTCCCTTCGTAGGTATAATCGGGCATTACCCCCATTGTGATTTTAAATTTTCGTGTACCGGCATCCGGATTTTTTGTTTTCAGAAATTGAAATTTTGGAAGTTTTTCTGTTTCTTCTTCAATTTTAATAATGTATTCCAATACTTTTTTTTCACCTTTAAAATTTATTTTTATAAAATCATCACTCGGTTTATGATAATCCGAATGTTGCCCGGTAAAAAAATGTAATACCGGAATATCTTTTAAATAAAAAGAAGTTTGATCGGAAGCTCCAATTCCGGCACTGTCTTTTTTGATACTGAAATCGGTATTTGTTTTATCTATCAGAGAGACCCAATCAGGTGCAGTGCCTACACCATATATAATTAATTTTTTTGTTGTATCGTTCAATCGACCGATCATGTCCATGTTGATCATGTAATTTACTTTGGAAAAATCGATTGTAGGATTTTCGCAAAATTTCTTTGAACCAAATAGCCCAAGTTCTTCTCCAGAAAAGCAGATAAACAGAAAATTAAATTTTTCTCTGCGTTGGTTTTGTGAAAAGTAACGTGCGAGTTCAATCACCCCGGCTACTCCGGAAGCATTATCATCAGCTCCATTGTGTATTTTCCCAACAGAATTTGGATCAAGTGAATTATTATCCAACCCCATTCCTAAATGATCGAAATGAGCGCCAATAACCACCGTGTTTTCGGCTCCATTATCGAGATATCCTGCAACATCAATTGCTGAAACCGATTCCCCACCAATGGTATCGTGAGCATCTTTTGGTTTTTTAAAAGTATAAGAAAAATAATAACTGTTTATATTTCCTTTTGGTTCAAGTTTTAGATTGCTGAAGTTAGTCCGGATATAATTAGCTGCTGTTAGCTCATCTTGAGTACCTGTTCCTCTTCCTTTTAGTTTATCACTTGCAAGAAATTTTATATGTTTTTTTAATTGCGCTACATTTATCTCCTGGGCGGAAATTGTAGAGAGAACAACAACTAAAAAAAAAGAGAACAAAAAATATTTTTTCATTGGAACATGCAATTTTTAATCAACCCAATCGGCAATAAAAACATTCGTATCGCGGGTGCCGTGGTTGTTTCGGTTTGATGAAAAGACTACCCTTTTTTTATCGGGTGAAAACATGGCAAATGCATTGAAAACACTTTCAGTTGTAATTTGTTCCAATCCTGTTCCATCTTCGTTTATCATGTATAACTGAAAATTAAATCCATTTTCTGTTTTACAATTAGAAGAAAAAATTATTTTCTTTCCATCAGGAGAAAAAAATGGCGCCCAGTTAGCTTTCCCTAGATGAGTGACCTGTTTTAAGTCAGAACCATCTATATTACAAACAAAAATTTCCATATCGCTGGGAGCGACTAAACCTTGAGCTAATAGATCTTTATAATTTTTTATTTCTGATTCTGTTTTTGGCCGGGAGGCACGAAATACTAATTTGCTCCCATCAGGAGAAAAAAATGCACCACCATCGTATCCTAATCCGGTTGTGATTTGTTTAAGGTTAGAGCCATCAATATTCATGGTCCATAATTCCAGATCGCCTGAACGGTTTGATGTAAAAACAATTTTATTTCCTTTTGGAGAAACTGTTGCTTCGGCATCATAGCCGGGAGAGTCGGTAAGTTGTTTGGTAATGTTTCCTTTAAGGTCGGCAATAAAAATATCATACGAATCGAATATGTTCCATAAATATTTTCCGTTTTTCCTAAGATCTCCTGTTTCCGGACAATTATCTCCGGACTTGTGTGTGGACGCATACAAGACGTGATTGCCATTGGGTAAAAAATAAGCACATGTTGTTCTGCCTTTTCCTGTACTGATCTTGAAAGGTTTGTATAAAGAGTCTTTCGAAGCATCAGCAATATTCATCATAAAGATCTGGTCACAATTTACGCCCCATTTTTTATTGTTTGATTGAAAAGAAAGGTTTTTGCTATCGAAGCTGAAATACGCTTCCGCATTATCACCTCCAAAAGTAAGTTGTGTGATATTTTTTAAATGTTTTTCATTTTGAGAAAATGAAATTTGATGAATAAAAAAAACAATAATTAAAAATATTTTTTTCATGCGTAGATTTTTTTTATCTCTATAACGATCGGGAGCAGTATAGAACCGGCTAACAAATTTAGTGTGACAATTTTTTAGAAATTTTTTTGAAACGCATTTGTAACACCCCCCAAAAAGCTTCTTTGAAAATTCCTTTGCTCATTTTTGATGAGCCTTCAACTCTGTCGGTAAATGTTATGGGAACCTCCACTAGTTTGAATCCGAGTTTGTAGGCAGTATATTTCATTTCAATTTGAAAGGCATAGCCTACAAATTTAATTTCGTCAAAATCGATTTGTTCAAGTACTTTACGTTTATAACATTTAAATCCTGCTGTAGTGTCATAAATGGGTACCCATAATACCATTCGAACATAAACGGATGCGTAATAGGACATCAAAACGCGACCTTTGGGCCAATTTTCGATCTTGCCATCTTTTACATAGCGCGATCCGATCGCAACATCGGCACCATTTACACAAGCTTCACGTAAACGAATTAAATCATTTGGGTTGTGTGAAAAATCGCAGTCCATTTCAAAAATATACTCATAGCTGCGTTGTAATGCCCATTTAAAACCATGAATATAGGCCGTTCCCAATCCTAATTTGCCTTTACGTTCTTCAATAAATAATTTACCCGGAAACTCCTGCATCAAATTTTTTACAATCACGGCAGTGCCATCCGGAGAACCATCATCTATAATTAACAGGTGAAAGGGATGAGACAAAGAAAATACTTTGCGAACCATTCGCTCTATATTTTCTTTTTCGTTGTAGGTTGGTATAATGACTAAACTATCGCTCACAAACTGTTTTTTGAAAAACGAAGATAACGCTCTATTCAATAATTACCAAAGTTTTTAGGTTTTTTGGCGAATTTTCTGCACTAATTAGGTATTGTTATAAATTAAGCGGTATTAACTATACAGTTTGATGAGTAATAAAATTTCATTTTATACCATTCTTTATTTTTAAGTTTGTATTAAACTCCATTCAAATGAAAAAAATAGTACTCCTGTTTTTTGTGACTTTTTGCGCACAAAAATTCATTGCACAAGAAAATTTAAAATATTGTGGTGCAGATGAATTACGCATTGCTACGTTAAAAAAAAATCCAAAAATCGCACAAGCTGTTATCAAGCGAGATGAAGAACTAGAAGCGTTTACACAAAAATATGTTGCCGATTTTTATAATAAAAAGACACTATCAGCAACGTATATTATTCCTGTGGTTTTTCATGTCATTCACAACTGGGGAATTGAAAATATTTCGGATGCACAAATTTTAGATGGATTGGATATATTAAATAAAACGTTTCGTAAACAGTTAGCCGACACAGCTTCCATTGTTTCGGCTTTTAAACCTCTGCATGCCGACTGTGATATTGAATTCAGAGTAGCTCAGCTGGATCCGAACGGAAATTGTACGAACGGGATCAATCGTATTGCTTCGTCACTGACTACTATTGGCGATCATTCTGTAAAATCAATCATACATTGGCCTCCGACTAAATATTTGAATGTCTATATTGTTTCAAATGCTGCCGGACTCGCGGGGCATTGTGTTTGGCCGGCTGATGCCGATTCGATCCCTTTGTGGGATGGAATTGTTATCGGGTATAATTATATAGGAAGCATTGGTACCTCTAACTATACCCAATCTGTAGCATTTGCGCATGAATGCGGACATTATTTGAATTTGCAACACATTTGGGGTGGTAATAATGTTCCGAACTTTTATTATTATCCTTGTGCCAATCCCAATAAAGATTGTAATGTGGATGATCTTGTTGCTGATACTCCGCCTACCATTGGCTGGCAAAGTTGCAATTTATCAGGAGCATCCTGCGGAAATGCAGTTGATAATGTTCAGAATACAATGGATTATTCGTATTGCAATCGAATGTTTACTTATGGACAAAAAGCAAGAATGCAAGCTTGTTTAAATTCACCCATTGCAGGAAGAAATAATTTATGGCAAACTGCAAATCTTATTGCAACGGGTGTTTTAAACCCACCGGGAGGATTGTGTAAAGCCGATTTTACAAGCAATATAAATGTTGTTTGTCAAGGTTCAGGTACTCCAATAGTTTTTACGAATACATCCTATAACGGAACATTCACAGACGTTTTGTGGAATTTCCCCGGTGGAACTCCTTCCACATCTGTTTCTAGTAATCCAAATGTTTCGTACGCCACTCCCGGTACTTATGATGTGACGTTGAAAGTAAAAAATGGAACTGATTCTGTGGAGGTCACAAAAGTAAATTTCATTTCGGTTTTGCCAGCTACAAGTACTGTATATCCATTTACCGAAGGATTTGAAACCACAAGCTCATTAAATGGTTTGGAATGGTTCTCGAATAGTTTTGATACGATCAACAACTGGCAACTTAATACAAGTGCATCTTATAGCGGAACAAGCTCCGTAATGCTTAACAATTATACGAGTCCTGCCGGAACGAAAGACGAATTATTTAGTAAAATGTTAAATTTAACAGGTGGTTCAGGACTTTACGTCAGTTTTAAATATGCGTATGCAAAAAAAGACAGCACAAGTAATGATCGTCTGCAATTATATATTACAAACAATTGTAATAACAATTGGTTGCAACGAATAAATTTAACCGGCACAGCCTTGGAAACAGCGCCAATGCAATCAACACCTTTTGTTCCTGCTTCAACAAACGAATGGAAACAGGCATCTGTAATTATTCCTCCGACATGGCTGACCGCAAATTTCAGATTTAAGTTTGTATATACCTCTTCCGCGGGAAACAATGTATATATCGATGACATTAATTTGAATGTGAATACCGGAATAAGCGATCTGGATGAAATGAGTTCCACCTTTCAATTGTTCCCAAATCCGGCAACTTCAATTGTTACCTTGGGGTTTAAATTAACGGAGTCAAAAAAATTAAATATAGCGATACTAAATTTACTTGGACAAACAATTTATTCTTCCGGAAAAGAAAATTATTCTGATGGAGAACATACAATCAAACTATCTCTCAGGGATATTTCACCCGGGATGTATTTTATAAATGTTGCTGATGACAACAATGACTTTAAAAAACCTTTAGTTATAATTTCAAATTAGTGCTTTTAATACAAGCAAACTTCTTTTTCGTTTACAATTTAATGAGCTCCTTTTTTTATTTCTTCCACAATTGAAGGGTCCAGCAAAGTAGAGGTATCGCCCAGATTTGATAAATCGCCTTCAGCTATTTTGCGCAGGATACGTCTCATGATTTTTCCGCTTCGTGTTTTTGGGAGGCCTTGTACTACTTGAATTTTATCAGGTTTTGCAATTGCTCCCATGTTTTTTGTTACGGTTTCAATTATTTCTTTTTTTAAGGCATCAGCATCTTTTCGTTCATGTTCACAAATGACAAACGCATAAATGCCCCAGCCTTTTATTTCATGAGGGAATCCAACCACTGCAGATTCAACAATATCAGGATGCTGATCAATTGCATTTTCTATTTCTGAGGTTCCTAATAAATGTCCTGAAACTTTTATTACATCGTCAACCCGACCTGATATATGGTAATATCCCTCTTCATCGCGTTTGCATGCATCACCTGTGAAATAATATCCTTTAAATGTTTCAAAATAAGTTTCTTTGCAACGTTTATGATTTTGATAAGTTGTACGAATGATACCCGGCCATGGAAATTTAAAACACAATCTTCCTTCCACATTATTTCCCTGTAATTCTTTTCCCTGTTCATCAAGCAAAATAGGTTGTACTCCCGGTAAAGGAAGTGTTGCAAAACCAGGTTTTGTTTTAGTGATTCCGGCTAATGGAGAGATCATGATTCCACCGGTTTCTGTTTGCCACCATGTATCCACGATCGGACATTTCTTTTTTCCAATATTTTCGTTATACCAGTTCCATGCAAATTCATTTATTGGTTCGCCAACAGTTCCCAAAACCTTTAGCGAATCTAATTTATAAGGCTTTACAAAATCCAGACCAAGCGCTTCAAGGGATCTTATTGCAGTTGGAGCGGTATAAAAAATAGCTACCTGATGTTTATCAATAACTTGCCAGAATCTTCCAGCATCAGGATAAGTGGGGATTCCTTCAAACATTAATGTGGTGCCTCCTGCCAGAAGTGGTCCGTAAACTAAATAGGAGTGACCGGTGATCCAGCCCACATCAGCCGTACACCAAAATATATCGCCATCATTGTATTGAAAAACATTACGGAATGTATAATCAACAAAAGTCATATAGCCCGCTATTGTATGCACAACTCCTTTTGGTTTTCCGGTGGAGCCGGAAGTGTATAATATGAAAAGCATATCTTCTGCATCCATTATTTCGGCAGGACAATCAGCGGAACTGTTTTTAATTTCATCCTGCCACCAAACATCACGTCCGCTTTCCATCTTTACTTCGGTATTTATATGTTTATATACAATCACTTTTTTAACCGAAGGACAAGTTAATAAGGCTTCATCAATAACATTTTTCAATGGAATTTCTTTTGCTCCACGATACGCACCATCTGAAGTAATGACCACGTTACAATCGGCATCATGAATTCTATCAGAAAGTGATTTAAAAGAAAAACCACCAAATACCACTGAGTGAATAGCTCCGATTCTCGCACATGCCAAAACCGCTATTGTTAATTCAGGAATCATGGGCATATAAATACAAATGCGGTCGCCTTTTTTTGCACCATTTTTTTTCAGCACATTTGCAAATCGACATACTTCTGAATGAAGTTCTTTATACGTGAATTTTCGTACTTCATCTTCTGGATTATTAGGTTCCCAAATGAGTGCAGTTTGATTTCCTCTTTTTTCAAGATGGCGATCAAGGCAGTTTTCGGTGATATTGAGTTGTCCGCCAATGAACCATTTTATACTTGGCTCATCAAAATTCCACTCCAACACGTTATCCCATTTTTTATGCCAGGTAAATTGTTCAGCTTGCTCTGCCCAAAAGGCTTCAGGAGTTTCAACACTACGTTTGTATTCCTGCTGATATTGCTCAAAAGATGTAATACGGTTCATAAAATTGAAAGATTAAATTATGTAGGTTGATAAAGATATGAATTCAAAAATAAGAAAAGAAAATGGCTTTAAAAATTAGCAGTGATCACAATCAAGAAAACAAATGATTTGAAAATGGGAGTTGTAGTATGGTACGCAGATTTAGCGGATTGTTTAAGATTTAAAATGATTTTTTGTAGGTGATTGTATAAGGATATTCTGTGTTGAAGCACTTTGTAGTATGGTACGCAGATTTAGGGGAGAGTTTAAGATTTAAAAATGATTTTTGTTGCTGATTATTATAGGATATTCCGTGTTGAAGTACTTTGTGGTATGGTACGCAGATTTAGCGGATTGTTTAAGATTTAAAAATGATTTTTGTTGCTGATTGTTCTAGGATATTCCGTGTTGAAGTACTTTGTAGTGTGGAACGCAGATTTAGGGGAGAGTTTAAGATTTAAAATGATTTTTTGTAGGTGATTGTATAAGGATATTCTGTGTTGAAGTACTTTGTAGTATGGTACGCAGATTTAGCGGAGAGTTTAAGATTTAAAAATGATTTTTGTTGCTGATTATTATAGGATATTCCGTGTTGTACTTTGTGGTATGGTACGCAGATTTCGCGGATAGTTTAGGATTTTAAAATGATTTTTGTTGATGATTGTTATATGATTTCTGTATTGAAGATTGTTATAAGATATTCCGTGTTGAAATACTTTGTAGTATGGTACGCAGATTTCGCGGATAGTTTAAGATTTAAAAATGATTTCTGTATTGAAGATTGTTATAAGATATTCCGTGTTGAAATACTTTGTAGTATGGTACGGAGATTTCGCGGATAGTTTAAGATTTAAAAATGATTTTTGTTGCTGATTGTTATATGATATTATGTGTTGAAGATTGTTATAGGATATACGTTATTGAAATTCGCATTTTGAATGATCTTAATTTATTATAAAGTCCTAACTAACATTTAAATCTTATCATTTTTTTATCATAAAAATCTTAATAAATCTGCGTCCGATCGAATCAAGAATTTTTAAAATCTATTTCGATAATTCACTTGCTCTGTCTCTGGCTTTAACAATGCCTTTCTGAAGATTTTCTCCAACATGATCTGATTCGAAAGAACTGAGTGCCGTTTCAGTAGTTCCTCCTTTTGAAGCAACTGCTTTTATCAATTCATCCAGTGATTTATTGGTGGTATTCATCAAGTGAAATGAGCCCAACATGGTTTGTTTAACAAGCATGGAAGAAGTAGCTTCATCAAATCCCATTTGTTTTCCTGCTTCGATCATTTGTTTTACAATGTAGAAAAAATAGGCTGGTCCGCTGCCACTCAATGCTGTAACAGCATCTAACAGATCCTCATTCTCAAAAAACACGGTACGTCCGGTTGTTGCCAATAAATTTTCGGCCTTACGAATTTGTTCCAGCGAAAGGGATTTGCTTGCTGTAAAGGCAGTAACTCCCATGCCTAATTCTGCAGGAGAATTTGGCATAGCACGTATGATGTTTGGATTATTTAGTGCACTTTCAATACGTTGAATTTTTACTCCTGCCATTATGGAAATAATACATTTGGCGGGTTCTAAAATATGTTTCAGTTCTTTTGCTAATTCTTCAAAATCCTGTGGCTTTACTGCAATAATTACAATATCACTTGCTGCGATTTTTGCATCATTTATCACAGTTACCTCAGCAACATTCAGTTTAATCAGTTCCTGTTTGCGTGTTTCATTTTTTTCGGCAAGTATTAAATTTTCTTTTGAAACAATATTGTATTTTAAAAAAGCGCGGGCGTATATTAAACCCATGTTGCCACATCCAACAATTGTAATTTTCATTTTGTTTTATTTTTTAATGAGTTTTCTCTTTCTGCAAAATAGATTTATTTTTAATAGATTTTTTAATGCGCCCTCTTTTCTTTTATTTCTATTTGTCTTTTAATGCTTTCTTCTAAAGAAATAAATGTTTCTGTACGCTGCACCCCTTTTATTGTTTGGATATGTTCATTTAACACTTCTCTCAAATGCTGGGTATCCCGACAAATTATTTTTGCAAACATACTATAAACTCCGGTTGTATAATGCAATTCGACAACTTCCGGGATCTTTTTCAATCGACTGACGGCATCATGGTATTCAGATCCTTTATCTAAAAATATTCCTAAAAATGCACAAACATCATAACCAACTTTTGCCGGATTAATTTCTAAGTGAGAGCCCCGTACAACTCCGGTGTCAATTAATTTTTTCATTCGAACATGGACTGTTCCTGCTGATACAACTAATTCTTTTGCAATTTCTGTGTAAGGAATTGTGGAGTCCTTCATCAGCATAGAAAGAATTTGTCTGTCTAATTTATCAAGTTGAAAATTTTGCGCCATTTAAGGATGTGTATTTTACGACAAATGTAAAAAAAATATTGTTATATTATTATATTACTAATAATATGTTCAATTTGTTGAATATTTAATAATGTAAGGTTATACCATTTATCTTTGCCAAAGAAATTAAATAGAAAAAATAAAAATGGAAACAACAATTTTAGAAAAAACGACCATGTTATCAGAAACATTAAAAAAAATCAAACGCCCTGAATTAAAGGATATCCTTAAAATTCAACAAGGCATTATCAGAGCAACGCATGAATTCATGCATAAAAAAGATGTAGTACAGCTTATGCCTATAATGTTATCTGCAATTACCGACCCTTTGAATCATAGTGTTGTTGACGCTTCAATTAACTATGCAGACCAAAAATGGAGCTTAACAAAATCAATGATCTTTCATAAGCAATTAGCTTTAATAAACCCTTCGCTTGATGCCATTTATATTGTTTCTCCAAATGTTAGGTTAGAGTCGAAAGACCGTGCCGGTACCGGAAGACATTTATTTGAATTTACCCAGGTAGATTTTGAATTTAAACGAAAAGATAAAGAATTTGTAATGGCTTTTATGGAAGAACTGATTGCTTTTGTTTTTGATTCTTTGAACAAGCAGCTTCCGGAAATCATTATTAAATTAAGAGGAGAGTTGCTTCCTGTTTTTAAGAAATTAATAACATACAGAACGGAGGAATTGGAAGCAGAATTGGGTGAAGATTATGAATTTAAAAAATCAAAAGAAAGTCTGGAACCTTTTTGGTTAGTAAATCATAAACGCGAATTTTACGACAAAGAAGATATGTCGAAACCAGGAACATTTTTAAACTATGATATTATTTGGCCGGAAGGTTATGGCGAAGGTTTATCCGGTGCAGAACGTGAATATGAATATACACAAATTTTAAAACGGATGGAAGAAACCGGAACTAATAAAGAAGTGTTTAAAGATTATTTATCTGTTGCAAAACAAGAGGGGTTTATTCCAACAGCCGGTGCAGGGTTTGGCGTAGAACGGATGACACGTTATATTTGCCAATTAAAAGATGTTGACGAAGTCACTGTGTTTTCAAGAAAACCATATAGTGAATTGATGTTTTAATATTTGTATGACCTGAAGTAAAAAGGAGTAGCGGAAGTGCAGTATCCCGCTTCTAATGTTGGCTATGTTGAAGGAGCGGCTTTCTCCGCTCCTTTTTTTGATAAAACAAGGTTGTAATGTTTTGATTATAAGGAAGCACTTTGTGATGCTATAAAAAAAAGAGTTATTAACTGAAAAGAAAGTTGCAATTAATTATTGCTTTTTATAATGATCCCTTATCACCACCTTTTGCAATTCGCGTTTGATGATCAGATCGGTAACAATTACCGAAAATGATTCTGAGGAATTTTCATTTACTGCTTTTTTAATTTGAACATCGCTCACATCAATACGATAAAGAATTCCCATAAATTTTTGTTGGTTGTTCTCTATTAAATTTTTTATGTGGGGTTCTATCTGTTCAAACAATTCCTGGTATGCATTATAGGCGTTACCGGAAAATTTTATTTCCATCCCGAACATATCAAAATCCTTGATGATTTGATTGGCTGTGTCTTTTATCAGGTCAAGACGATTGAAATATTTTGTTAGATCGGTAAAGTTCATTTGCAATTTATTTCAAATCGTATTTCTTTTTATACTTTTCGTAAAGCTTTTTTTGATCATTGTTCAGATCAATACTAATTCCTTTTATAAAAGCAAGTTCCACATTATTTGTCCGCATATCCAACACATCACCGGTTGAAATAAAAAGTGTTGCATCTTTTCCTGCTTCTATACTTCCGGTTGAGTTATCTATCCCTAAAATTTTTGCAGTACTCAATGTAATTGCTTTTAAGGCTTGTTCTTTTGTTAGTCCGTATGCCGCAGCTGTACCGGCCATAAATGGCAAGTTGCGTGTTTCCATAGCTTCCATGTCTCCTGAGTTATCTAAACAAAAAAGTACTCCTGCTTGTTGTAATAAGTACGGAAGTTTATAAGGCAGATTAACATCATCTTCCGGATGTTCAGGCAAACTATGAACTCGTGCAACAATTACCGAAATATAATTCTCACGCAACAGATCAGTTACCATCCAACTATCTTTGCCGCCAACAACAGTAGTTTTTTTAATTCCATTTTGTTTCGAAAAATTTACTGCCTCAATTATTTCTTTTGCATTATCGGTATGTATAAATAATGTTTGTGTTCCATTGAAAAGACCTTTCATTGCTTCGAATCGAAGGTTTTTTTCTTCGACTACTTCTGTTTCATTATACGCTTTTGCATCGAAAAAAAGTTTTTTCAGATCAGCGGTTTGTTTAGTGTAATTTTTATTTTTTTCATACGGTCCAGGGTAAATATTGTCTTCGTCCAGATACTTACGGATCTGCATTTTTGGCCAATTCAGATGTATGCCATCGTCAATTTTATAAGCGGCATCTTCCCAGTTCCAGCCATCTAACTTAACAATACTTGAAGTGCCGGAGATTATTCCTCCTCGAGGTGTTATCTGAGCTAATAAAACACCATTGGTTCTTACTGTTGAAATAATCTTTGAATCTGTATTGTATGCGATCAATGAACGAACATTTGGTAAGGTGGAGCCAACTTCTTTAAAATCACTAGTTGCACGTATCGATTCCATTTCAATTAAACCTAAAGTAGAATTGGGAGAAATAATTCCCGGATAAATGTGCTTGCCTGTTGCATCTATTTTTTCATCATAGTTGCCGAGTTCGACTTTCGTTTTTGAAGCATCAATTACTTCGGTTATTTTACCGTTTTTTATTCCAATGTAGGAATTTTGAATAACACTGTCGGTTCCTAAATGAGCTATTCCATTCATGAGCAAAATGCTTTTTGTTTGAGCACTAGCGGTGATGGTGATAAATGTGGTTAGGAGTAAAAAAAATTTTCTCATGGTTTGGTTTATATATACTGGATATTATGGTACGCAGATCTTTTAGGATTTTTAAGATTAAAAATGATTTTGTTTTATTCTATAATTATGATTTTAGGTTTTGACTGTTTTATATACTTGGTATTATGGTACGCAGATCTATATGAATTTTTATGATTTAAAATGATTTGGTTTTATGTTATAATTATGATTTTAGGTGTTGGCTGTTTTATTTAGTTGGTATTATGGTACGCAGATCTATATGAATTTTTATGATTTAAAATGATTTGGTTTTATGTTATAATTATGATTTTAGGTGTTGACTGTTTTATATACTTGGTGTTATGGTATGCAGATCTTTTAAGATCTTTAAGATTAAAAATGATTTTGTTTTATGCTATAATTATGATTATGATTTTATGTATTGACTGTTTTATATACTTGGTATTATGGTACGCAGATTTATTAAGATTTTTAAGATCAAAAAAGATTTTTATGTTGTTGAGGTTAAGATTATTTTATGTTTCTTGAATTCGTTGGAAAGAACCTTTCTTTTGTATTGTGGCTCTGTTCCAAAATTAAGAAGTAAGCCAACTTCCATCTCTGTTGCCCTTAAATAGTTGACTAACTGGATTTCATGTTCAATGATAATTTCTTCAACAGCCTTTAATTCAATCACTATAAGATTTTCTACAACAATATCTGCAAAATAGGAACCCACAACTTCCCCTTCATAATAAACAGTTATTGGTTTTTGTTTTTCGCATTTTAGTTTCAACTTTTTTAACTCGATAGTTAATGCATTTTCATAAACTTTTTCATAGAATCCATAACCAATCGTGTTATAAACATTAAAAAATGCTTTTAATATTAGTCCTGTAATTCCAGAATGTTTAAAGTTGTCATCCATCATAAAAAAAGCATAATCATTTTAAATCATAAAAATTCATATAGATCTGCGTACCAATAATTTAATTCTCTCTCAAATATTCTTTTTCAATACTTTCGCATTCATACAATTTCTGTTTTTTTACGACAGGTTTTTGTGTTGCTGCTCCGGTCTTTTTTTCATCCAGCATTTTTTGAATGATACGTGCCCTCTCTTTCTGAATCTCTTGTCGCAATTTCAGATCTTCTTCCGTATCATAATAAATATGCCCATCAATAATTGTCTTTTCAACTTTTGCATAGATCGACAATGGATTATCGGACCATAAAACCACATCCGCATCTTTACCCACTTTAATACTTCCTACTTTTTTATCGATGTGTAACAATTTTGCCGGATTGAGTGTAACCATTTTCAAAGCATCTTCTTCGCTCATTCCACCATATTTCACTGATTTTGCAGCTTCCTGATTTAATCTGCGACCCATTTCAGCATCATCTGAATTGATTGCTGTTGTAATTCCCATTTGTGTTAAAAGTGCTGCATTGTATGGAATGGCATCTTGCACTTCCATTTTATAAGCCCACCAATCACTGAAAGAAGAAGCGCCTGCACCATGCGATTTCATTTTATCTGCTACTTTATATCCTTCTAAAATATGTGTGAACGTATTTACTTTAAATCCCATTGAATCGGCAACATGCATCAGCATATTTAATTCAGATTGAACATAGGAATGACAAGTAATAAAACGTTTTTGGTTTAAAATTTCTGCCAATGCTTCTAGTTCCAGATTCCTGCGAAATGGAGTTGTTGTAGCTTTTACTTTTTCTGATAAAGCTTCAAAGGATTTTTGTTTTGCATCGTATTCTTTCGCTCTGGTAAAATAATCGTAATACACTTGCTCCACACCCATACGCGTTTGCGGAAAACGCAGGGTGCTGAAATCACCGGCATTACTTTGTTTCACATTTTCACCCAATGCAAATTTGATGAAGCCATCTGCTTTGGCAAATTTCATTTCTTCGGGTGATTTTCCCCAGCGTAATTTTATAAGAGCTGATTGTCCGCCAATCGGATTTGATGATCCGTGAAGTAATTGAGAAGTGGTAACTCCACCGGAAAGTTGTCTGTAGATATTAATATCCTCCGGATTAATTACATCACCTATTCGAACTTCTGAACTGGATGCTTGTGTGCTTTCATTAACACCGTTTGCAATTGCAATGTGTGAATGTTCATCAATAATTCCTGCAGTAAGATGTTTTCCTGTTCCATCAATTACCTTTGCAAAAGCAAGTTTGGGTGCACCAATATCATCCGCAATACGAACAATGCGTCCTTCAGTAATATATACATCCTGATTTTTTAAAACACCTTCTGATTCATTTGTCCAAACAGTAACATGTTTAATTAAGATGGCATCATAACGCGTTTTTAGATCATAAATAATTTTATTGAATCCATCACGGTCGTTAAGTGGTTTACCATAAGCACAAAACGGATAAATGACTTGTCCGTATTTCAGAACATCTTTTTTTACAGAATCTTTTTTCACAGATTCTTTTTTTATTTCTGTTATTAATTTAAATGTTGCACTCCAGTCGAGCCATTCGCCATCCGGAGTTTGCCCTTTCCCATTCATTGTTAATGATTCCGTATTAATAGTTCCGCTCAAACGAATGGTGCCTTTCATATCTTTAGGGTTAAAATTCAGGGAAACCGAATTGCCGAATACTATAACATTTACAGGTGTTTTAGCAGTGTCAATTAAAATATAGCCTTTTAGTTTGTCTGGTTCTCCTTCAATTTTTAATTGGTACAATCGTTTATTTCCATAAGCAAAATCATAATTGCCTCTTACATCAATAGTGCTGTAATCATTTATTTTATAAGGATTTCCCTGAATCCAGTTTTCATAAATGATCGTTTTCTCATCAAATAAATTACCGGAAGTGATGATGAAATTTGCGATCATTCCGCTTTTTAATTTGCCTAGTTTATCTGAGATGTTTAATAATTCAGCAGGTGTGGAGGTGAGTGATCTCAATGCTTGTTTTTCTGATAAACCATAACTGATCGCTTTGCGTAAATTTTTCCAGAAATCTTTTTTATCTTTCAGGTCAGCGGTTGTTAGTGCAAACGGAATAAAATATTTTTCCATCGCAACAGGATTTGCAGGAGCCATTTCCCAATGTTTTAATTCTGTTAATGAAACATTGATTGCATCGTAAGGGTCTTCAACATCGTATGCAATGGGGAAATTAAGAGGGATAATGAATTTACAATTCGTTGCTTTTATATCATCTAAACTTTGATATTCGGTTCCGCTTCCTTTGATGATGTAATTAATTTTAAATTCTTTTCCGATCTTATCGGCACGTAACACATTGAATTTGTCGGTTGTTTCGAAAATCTGCGGAAGCATTTGTAAATTATTAAATGCTTCAAGTGAAATATTAACCTCTCCCCCTGTCTCTCTCCTGGAGGCGAGAGGAGTTTGGTTTTTATACCAATCGGCATCCAGATAGGTCTGGCGAATTAATGCTATAGTACCCATTAAGGAGGAGGGATAATCTTGTGTGGAACATCCTTTGTCAAATGAAAATAGTGCTGCTGCTTTGTCGCTTAGGATCAATAAATTTTCTTTCCCATCGGCCAAAGAAACGATTGTGCCTGAACCTCTTACTATTCCATCTTTCTGAAAAGTTAAAACAGCACCAAATCCTAATTTCCGAAACTCATCTGCCGACAGGTTATTACCGGCAAAAATTTTAAATGCTTCTGTTTCTGCTTTCACAGCTTGATTCCATCCATAGGCACCTTTTGTATTGCTACCCATTTGTGGCAGCATCCCTTTGTAAATAGTTTTATTTTCGGGCATACCATAATTGGTATATGCATCGATCAGTGCCGGATAAATTGACTTTCCTTTCAAGTCAAATATTACAGAACCTTTTGGTATTGAAACTTTTGTTCCAACTTGTATAATGATCCCGTCCTTTATTAATAGAGTTGCATTGTCGATAGTTTCATCGGCATCCACAATAATCTTAGCATTTGTAAATGCATAAACAGTGTGATTTGGGTTTGTTGTTCCGTTAACAGGAAAGGTTTCCTGTGCTAAGGAGAAACATCCAATTAATAAGGTGAATACGAGTGTAACTAAATTTTTCATTTTTGTATTTTTGCGCTTTATGAAGGAATAAAAACAAAAATAGTATTTAATCCGATAGCTATCGGATTGATTTTATCTTCTATACGGACAAACAGTTTTATAGAAGGATTTTTATTACTTTTACCTGAACAAAAATCTATATACATGTTAAAAGGATTATTACATACACACTTACTTTCGGTAATTTTATTTTTACTGATCTACCTCGTTAAAACTTTTTTATTACTTGCCAATAAAAAGGAAGGCTTAGAAAAATTTACAAAAATGGTAAAGGTTCCCGAAATGATAATCAGCGTTTTATTTTTGGGTACAGGAATTTATCTGTTAATGCAGTTTGGACTTACAAAACTTTTGTTAATTAAAATTATTGCTGTGTTTTTATCAATTCCATTGGCAATAATTGGCTTCAAAAAGAAAAACAAAGTTCTGGCATCCTTAGCTTTTTTATTAATTGTTGCTTCTTACGGACTTGCGGAAGTAAATAAAAAAAGAATAGAACGACAGATCGTTAATCCTAAACTTGCTGATATCACCAATCCGGATTATAATTTAGTAAAACACGGAGAAGCTGTTTATGTAGCGTATTGTCAGCGATGCCATGGTAAAGGAGGAACGAATGGACCCGGTGGTTTAGATTTAACAGTTTCAATAACAGATCGTGATACAAAAATAAACCGTGTGGTAATCGGTACCGATCTGATGGCCGGATTTAAAGATGTGTTAAATTCTCAGGAAGTTGAAGCGGTGGTTGCCTATGTTGAAACTTTAAAAAAATAGTTAGTGGTTAGGAATTGTTTAAATTTCTTAAAAATAATTTATTAGTATCAAAAGTGTCATTCCCACCCTAGCGGAGGAATCTTTATATTTTTAAGCACAATGGTAATCAAGTAAAAAGATTTCTCGACTTCGCTCGAAATGACAATGTCCTTAAAAGAGAATGTTTTACTAAAATTTATAACAGCGTCTTAATAGAGGTAAGTTTGGGAAAGCACAGAACAATCAATAACTATAACTGGCAACTGAAAGATGTACGATACCTCAAAGAAAAAAGAAACAGCCATTTTGGTTGGATTGATCAATAAAAGTCAGGATGAAGAAACGGTTGTTGAATATCTTGATGAGTTAGCTTTTTTGACTGAAACAGCCGGTGCGGATGTTGTGAAGCGTTTTACACAACGATTGGAACATCCTGATTCCCGTACATTTATTGGTTCCGGAAAATTAAATGAGGTCCGTAATTTTGTTCTTGAAAACAAAATTGATATTGTAATATTCGATGATGAACTTTCTCCTGCTCAACAACGGAATCTGGAGAAAGAAATAAATTTAGAGAAAGAAATTAAAATAAAAGTAGTTGATCGTACCCGGTTGATCCTCGATATTTTCGCTTCCCGTGCTCGTACTGCACATGCAAAAACACAAGTTGAATTAGCACAATCTATTTATTTATTACCGCGCCTCACCAAAATGTGGGACCACTTGGATCGTATCAAAGGTGGTATCGGGATGAAAGGAGCAGGGGAATCCGAAATTGAAACCGACAGACGTATTGTTCGTGATCGGATATCTTTACTGAAAGATCGCTTGAAGACCATCGACAGACAGATGGAAACACAACGCAAAAGTCGTGGTGAAATGATACGCATTGCGTTGGTTGGTTATACCAATGTTGGTAAATCTACCATCATGAATATGTTGAGCAAAAGTGATGTGTTTGCCGAAAATAAATTGTTCGCCACATTAGATACAACAGTAAGAAAAGTAGTAATTGAAAATTTACCTTTCTTGCTTTCAGATACCGTTGGGTTTATCCGTAAATTGCCTACAACACTTGTAGAATCATTCAAATCAACCTTAGATGAAGTACGTGAGGCGGATATTTTAATTCATGTGGTGGATATTTCCCATCCGGGTTTCGAAGATCAAATTAATGTGGTAAATCAAACCTTAAGTGATATTGGTGCCGGGGATAAACCTATAATTCTGGTGTTTAATAAAATTGATGCCTTTACTTTTGAAGAAAAAGAAGCAGATGATCTGACCCCTATTACAAAAAGTAATTTAAGTTTAAATGATCTGAAAAAAACATGGATGAATAAATTGCAATCCGAGTGTTTGTTTATTTCTGCTACTAACAAACTGAATATTGATGAATTCAAAAAAGTGGTGTACGAAAAAGCAAAAGAGCTTCATCTGAAACGTTATCCATATAATAACTTTTTGTATTGATTGGAGTTTGTGATGATTTGTTTCGGGATGTCATTCCGACCGAAGTGGAGGAATCTTTATATTTATTCGCATAATTGTAAAAAGTAAAAAGATTTCTCCACTTCGGTCGAAATGACATTTAGGAACTGTCATTTCGACTGTAAGGAGAAATCTCATATTGAATTCTATAATCATAAAAGCGCGTGGTCACTTCGAGTTCGACCGGAGGGAGAGTATCGAGAAGAAGAGGGAAAAAAATGAATCCAAACATGTTCTTAATACACTTTCCTGAAAAAGAAAGGTTAACGAACCCAAAACCTGGATTATGAATAAATAAATTGAACCAAATTTATGCTGAATCTATTTTGAGAAACATTAAAATTCAAGATATTTATATTTATCCGATAAAATCCCTGGGAGGTATTCGTTTGGAGCAGGCATTGCTTGAACAACGCGGCTTGCAGCATGATAGAAGATGGATGTTGGTAGATGAAAACAATCGGTTTTTAAGTCAGCGGGAAATGGCACAGCTCACTTTATTTACTCTTTCACAACATAATTCCGGTTTCAAAATTAAAGCTCGTTTCGGAAACGAAGAAGAGTTCGAACTCCCTTTTCAAATTCAGCAAGGTGAAACAATTCAGGCAACTGTTTGGGATGATATGTGTCCGGCAATTGAATATGCGAAAGGAAGTATTTGGTTTACGAAACAGATCAAACAGAAATGCAAATTGGTTTATATGCCTGACAATACCATGCGTTTTGTTGATAAGGAATATGCTCATAAAAATGAAATTGTATCGTTTAGTGATGGTTATCCAATGTTATTGATCGGACAAGAATCATTGGATGATCTGAACAAAAGATTACAACATCCAATTGGTATGGAACGATTTCGCCCAAACCTTGTTACTCACGGCAGTAATGCCTTTGAAGAAGATGATTGGAAACAAATCAGAATCAACACGGTTGAAATAAAAATTGCAAAATCCTGTGCGCGTTGTGTCATTCCTTCTATAAATCCGTTAACCGCTCAAATAGAAAAAGAACCTAATGCAAGCCTTTCTAAATATCGTATGCGGGATAATAAAATTTACTTCGGACAAAATTTACTTCACAAAAATGGCGGATTGATTTCTTGTGGAGATGAGGTGAAAATTACCGAAATGTTAAAATTTTAATTTTGTGTGAAATACATTTATAACTTTGACACTTATCATTTTTTACTTTTTTATTAAAATTAAATTATCTGAATTAATTATTTATTAAAATAAAGAACATGCAAGCTAAAAAGAGATTTATTACAAGGATTATGTTTGCCGGAATCATTTGTGTTGGATTAACACAATGTGCTAAAGATGGTGCCGAAGGTCCTGCCGGAACAAATGGAACAAATGGAGTGGATGCCAATGCAATTTCTGCTGCTGATCAAGCTGCTTATAATGCTGCAAATGGTTTAAAAGGAGGTTTAGCCTATAATGAATTTTATATTTCCGAAACAGATTTTCCTCAACCTGCAGATACCATGATCACTAACAATCCTGATTTTTTCCGTTGTGCATCTTGTCATGGAATGGATCTGTTAGGTAGTAATGGTGCTGCTATTGCGGATGTGCCAACAGCAAGTGCGCCAACTGTTTCTTCCATAAATTTAAATACGTATGCTGCATCTCATAACATTAAACAAGTATATGATGCGGTGAAGCATACGGGTGGTCGTTTACGTAAGCCAATTTCGTATAACAGTTTTACTTCCTTAAACAGTAATATGCCTGATTATGGTTTGATCATGAGTGATGGAATGATCTGGAATATTGTAAAATATCTGAAAGAAAAAGCTGTGAATACCGATAAGCTATATGACCTGACTACTTCCGGAACGTATCCCGGTGGAACAGCCACTTTTACAAATTTTGGAAAAGATGGAATTGCAGCGAAAGGGATCATTTATTATAATGCAAATTGTACTACTGCAGGTTGCCATAATTCTACAGGATCTATACCTAGTTCTACTGAAACAGTTGGAGGCATTTTACGTTCAGAGCCGTATGCTGCTTATCACCTCATAAAATTTGGATTCCCCGGAACAGCTATGATCAATCTTCCTTTTCAATTAACAACAATGCCTGATACAACACTTCAAAATTTATACAAAGCAATTTCTGATACAACAGCTTTTCCGAATTAGAAAATCTAATTCATAAAAAAAGCCAATTGAAAATTTTTTCAATTGGCTTTTTTTATTCCCCTTTAAAGAGATGTTCTGCCTATGCTTGCATGAAATTCTGAATGCACATTTATTTCCTGCCTCGCTTTTAATTCGCTGCGCATTTTTTATTTCAAAGATAAAATATTTCTAATGAAAAGACCTGTCAGGTTTTCAAAACCTGACAGGTCTGGTATCACAATGCTTTAGTTCTTCTCTCTGCGTGGAGAGCCTAAGTGGATGGGCTACTCAAAGATAAATTCCGTTTTCTAAAGTTTGAAGATTTAACTCAGTTGGTTGATTATTATTTTTTTATGAATTTTTGTTCTGCTTCATATATTATTGTATCAGGTAAATTACCTAAATCAATTTCGATATAATGAAAATGAAGGGAAGTTGGAGTTATTAAGGTTGTCCATCTAGTTGTATCAGCACCTAATATCATTGATAATGAGTCATTATTAAAGGTGTAAGTACCTGTGTCTTTTGCAACCATATTATCAAATTCAATAAAAGTGTTATTACTGTTGAACCTAATCCAATATGTGTTGGAAGGTACATTTATTGTATCTGCGTTTCCCAGAATACCATTTGTATAATTGTAAGAAATATTCTTCTGTAATTCCCACAAATTAATTAGACTAATAGCTACCGCAGATGCTGTTGGACTTGGGCTTTGTTTGTCTTTTGTGCAACTCAAAAGAAAGAGGAATGATAAAAATAAATAATAAATTTTCATGGAAATATATGTGTTAGATTACCTTTTGATACATTGATTAGTTCTTTATTTTTTCTTGCCGAAACCAAAACCAATACCAAACTCTACTCCGTAAGAATAAAGATAGAGTTTATGATACCAAGCATCATCACCCAGTGCACTGTCACGATGTGAAGTTAGAAAACCAGTAAATGTTGGTTTAAGACTTAGAATCACATTCTGCTTTGTATAATAATTTAATCCTATACTACCATTGCCACTGAGATAATTGGAAAAACTAAAAGCTTCTCTTTCGTAAGTCGAAACAACTCCTATATGTTTTATCACACTTCTTGAAATATTGTAATAATTAATGCCTAAGGCGAAAGTGGCATAAAGCCTTTTTGATAATTCAAACTCTCCATTCATTAGTAATGGAATTCCAATTAAATAATAATTCATTTTATATGTACGATAGTCATAATAATTTATTTGACCATATTTATCATACGAAATGTAATATAAAAACCTTTTTGTATAATATCCTTTGTTTTCAAGTATTAAACCAGTCTGAATGAAAAAATGTTTGGCACACTTATATGATAATAGTGTTGAAGCGTGCCAACCTATTTTTGGAATTTGATCAGATGTTTTATAACCAACACCAGAACTGTTGATTGGCGGTTCTGCAATTTTATGACTTATTCTATAGTTATAGTCTGGTGAAAATAAAAAATTTAAAGCCCATTTTGATTCCTTGGTCACTTGCATATTTGTCGAATCTTGCGCCAACAATGAATGCCAAATAAAAATACAATAAACTAAAATTAAGAATTTTTTCATCATCGCCATTAATTTAATATGAGTTTGCCAATGTGGGTAATGCCTTTACAATTAACTACTTTGATTATATATATTCCCTTTGGATGATCTGTAAGATCAATTGAAATATTTTGATTTTCAGAAGCAATAACCTGTTTTTTCCAAATACAATTTCCTAAAGTACCATATACATAAATTCCAGAATCTAATTTATCGCTGAATTGCAAAGTAAATATTCCTGTGGTTGGATTAGGATAAATTTTAAACACCCCATCTTCCTTTTCTTCAATATTAATAGCATTTAACAGTGTTACTTTACGGTTATCGGAGCTGTCGCAATTGAGAACCACAATTTGTTCGGTAAGGGTATCTGTAATTCCATTATTATCATTTATTATTAATGTTGTCATGTAGGTACCGGGGGTATTGAAAAATACTTTTGGATGTGCAAGTTGGGATGTTGTGCCATTTCCAAAATCCCAATGATAACTATACAGCGTACCTAAAGTATCATCGCCAAATAATCCATCAAAACTTAGTGTATCATTGGGGCAATCCAACGTATCTGTATCTGTTTTTGTTTCAGATAATTCTTTTGCCCCATTGAGATAAATTTTATATGCGTAATCATCTGCATAGCTAAACATATCGTGAACATCTATCTTTAATTTTCCCGACAAGGTTGTCATGTAAGTATTAGAATGATAATTTGAAACTGCCCCGTACGAGCTAAGCTGACGCGTTTTGCTTTTTTGTGCGGCAGGGCTTAGGTTGTTTTTAATTTCTGTTAAGCTTTGCTTACAAGATGTTTCAAATCGTTCATCAAGTTTTATTGGTCCGTTTTCATAAGCACTACTCATTCTCCATTCATTTGGTTGATTTACAAAACCTGCTTCAACAGGATTAGAATGAATGTAATCGACTTTTTGTTGGATCATTTTATTGCTATATAAAAAGAAAGGATGGTTATCATGTTTCCAAAATTGCATGCCTTGTTTTTGTGGACTATGCTTTCCATAAAATTCGAATTGATAAAGCATCCATTCTTTTCTGCTCTCTTGAGGATTTTCAGTAATTGCTTTCAATAATTTTTTTGCTGTAAAAGATTTCAAATCTCTTAAACTATTCGAAATTTCACCGTTTTCAGAATACGAAATAAAATGAACATGGCTTGGCATGATGCAATAACAATATATTTTCAGATTTTTTATTTTTCTGGCAGTACTGAATACTTTCAATTAAAATTTCCTGATATTCTCTTCTTGTAAAAACATCAATCCATCCAGCAACACTAAAACTTACAAAATATAAACCCGTGCTATCTGTTTTGTATTTCTCTGACATAGAAAACAAATTTAGTAAAAATGAAATTTAAACTTTTACTTCAACCATTTTCTTTCGTAAGCAGCGCTTACAGACAACAAAAAACACGAAGTAGCTATACACGAGCTTGCACTCGAACTTCGCGCTTACTGTTTTTCTATACCTTAATGGCCTATGGGGTTAATAATTCGAACTGCCTAAAGTAATGGAGTTAAAAAATGTATTTTTATTTGCTGTTAAATTTGTTAAATCATCTTGAAAGCCTGCAATCATAAATGTAAGAAGTGATTTTGGTTTATAATAAATGCGTGTATATGATAATACGATTCTACCAGTATAAAGATCATTATATGTTAAATTCATCTCCAATCCTTTATATCCGCTTGATAAGGCAAGTGTGTTCATTTCTGTTTGTGACGAATTTGTACTTCCAATAAAACTATTTACAATTGCGCTTAAAGTATCGCCCTGTGTAAGTTGTAAGGCATTAGTAAATGTAGTGTTTGAAGAATCCAGATTCGCACCGGTAAATTTTAGTATGTGAAAAAATAAAGAGGAGTCTTTCACCATTGAATAATGTTTAATATTTAGTGTATCCATAACTGTTGGATTATCTGGCAAGGAAAAGTTAAATCGTACTGTATCATTAATCACAGAGTCTTCCGAAAGCCTAATGACAGGCGTTTTGTCAACTACTATAGGCCATGGAGGAGTTTGACAAAACAGATTAGTAATTTGTATTGAACAAATAATTGCAAGTATGTAATTTTTCATGGTTTATATTTTTTTGTCCTGTTTTTTAAATTCATCATAGAGCCAGAAATAATCTAAATTCTTAATTTATTCCTTCACAAACTTTTTATCACTATTTTATTGTTTAATTAATTTTTTTATTTCCATTTCTTCCAATTCATTAATGCTGCGTACATAATAAATACCTGCTGAATAAGCAGAAATATCAATACTAAATACCGTATTAGATGAAGCATCGCTTGACCAAATAGCTTTGCCCATCATATCAAAAACTTTTAAATCTTTTATCCCAATGGGTTGGTTGTTATGAGTTACAACAATTTGAAAAGTGCCGTTGTTTGGATTTGGTATAATGCTGATTCCAGAAACCGTTTGTGTTTTTGAAACAGTACCTTGTGTATTAACTAATGCAGACGAATTCGTATTTTGTACAATAGGGTTATTATCGCTATTACTTGCAGATTCAATATTATCGGTTTCTTTTGGATAGTTTACAAAAGTTGTTTGTCCTGTATAGGCTACTAAATTTTCTGTTGGTGATTGATTATTTGAGTCTGTTGAAGCTATTGGTTTCCTGTATTCTCCATCCGTTGCACAATGAAATCGTTGAACTGTGGCAGCAAATTCTGAACCTGCCTGAGCTTGGAAACCAGGTAATAATGCGATTTCTTCCCCTGCATGATAGGTTACATCAGCATTATTATTAACAGTATTGCTTGCTGTGATAGTATTAAAGGCTTCAACAGTTGTTGGATTACCTGAGTTACCAAAAGTTATTCCACCAACAACTGAAGGGTAAGGGATTGTAATTACCCTGTCCATATAATTAACTGTTGCAACGGTGTTGCCTTGAATAATATGATACAAATTATAATACAGCATATAGTCCAAACCATTGTATTCTCCATCAGGTGAACCAATATTATCGCCATTCATTTTATGATACCCATATGGTGGTCTTGGAATTCTACATTCTTCGTCATAAACTCGGCTGTCGGCAGACCATTCAAATGTCGCACAATTACCACCTGTATAATGATAACAATAAGGTCCATTACAAGGTGCACTATTGATCAAATCTGTATATTTACTATCAGGTATTGGGTTTATTCCACCATGCAATACCTGACGAAGTAATGGCATATGCCAGTTCTGAAGTGCAAGACCTGGTATGCCATAATCTAAAGTTGCAGCATATTGCCTTCCAGCAAGGCTAATAGCTGTTATATTATGCGGTGGTTGAGGTAATAAGGAAGTCAATAAAAGTGCTAATTCAGCTGCATGATTTGGATTTGCGTAATAAATTGGATGTGAAATGATCTGTTCCATTATTGGAACAGGATTAGGATATGTTAAGGATACATTATCATACCAACAATTACCAATTGCTGCCAACTGTTCAACCTTATAATCTTCATGAACTGGCCCCAATCCATAACCTTGAAAAAGAACAATATTACTTAATACTTTTGGTTCGTACTGATAAGTATTACAAGAATGAACAAAAGGAAAGCATTCAGCATAAGTAGGCTGAGCAGGGGCAGGCAAAAAGTCAGGATCTGATAGTACATTATTAATATAGCAAGTTGCTTCGCTTGCCCCATAAAGAAGGTACCAAGGATTTGGACCATTAACTACAAGATTTCCATCAGGTTGTTTTACTTTCCAATCATTATTTTGTAAATAAGTCATAATTCTATTGGTGATATTTAGAGCTTCTTGTCGGATATTAGTATTGCCATCATAATTATTCAATGATTGCGCAACCCATTGCCCGGAAGAATTTTTTATTTTATATTCAATTGGTGAATAAATTGGTAGGCAGCGTGCCATTAATGCAAAGCCACTAAACAAATGCCATATCTGGTCATGACTCATCCATGTACCGGGTTGAAATCCTTGAGCAACAGCATCATAATAATCCGAGTAAACGGTATTAATTGATGTGGATGAGGCGATACCATTTTTCAATTTGGGATGATCATCTAAAAACGTACTATATACATCATCCCTCATAAAAAAGCCATTTAAATTAGCGGATGATTGTGTTAAAGGAGGTGTTGCATTAATGTTATAAAAGAATGTTTCAGCTTCTTCATCCAAGCGGTTAAAAGCTTTTAAAGCGTAATATAATTCTTGAACAGTTGTATCTGTTAGTTGATTATTATCACGTAATAATTTATATTCAGTAGCCAAAACGGCAATATAGTTGCCAAGGCAAATTATTTGGTCACCCCATTTTGCTCCTGAAATTGTATTAGTAATGTTATACCCTCTTTCGCCCATTGGAGATGAACATCCCTGGCAATCACCTTTTGCCAAAAAATCGTTTACCAAACGGTAATGATACCACCAATATTTTTTCAAATTTAGTTGGTCGGTTTGGGCATTTACATGAATCGAATGGATAAATGTAAGTACAAATAAAATTTTATATAATCTTTTCATTATTGAGTCCTTTAGCGTTTTAATTTCAAATAATATTCTTTTCCATTATAATTGCTTTTCAACCAAAAATCTTTCATTGTCAATCTTTGAATTGCCCAAATACATGGTTGATGTAATGTTATATTATTGGGAGGCATTAAACTATTATTGGGAGGGAAGGGAGTACTTGTACTAATTTCAATGTCCTTTTTATTATTAGTAAATGCCCAATGTCCACTAAATCCTTCATTGGGGTTTACAATCAAATTATTACATCTAAATTCATAGGTTGGATCGTTATCACCATGTGCCTGATGAAACCTGTATTTCCCATAATAAGGATCTTTAAAATAAGCAGAGGAATCGTTACCGTTTATTGAAAAATAATCAACAATCCAGTCGCCATTCACTATCCTGTGTTCTTTTGTAAAGATTGATAATAATGGTCCATCTGGATATTTTTTGCAACTTGTAATTACTATGACTACAAGTATTGTATACAGTAATTTTTTTTTCATTTTTTTTGTACTTTTTCGAGTTTTTCAATACGTTTATTTTGTTCTACAACATACAGGGTTAGTTCCTCAATTTTTTTCAATAAAAGTTTATTCATTTCTGCAAGGTCAACACCATTTTCAATTACTTCTTTTTCAGACGGTATGCCAGATAAGTGTTTATTAGTTTTGTAATAATTTTCTACTTCGTTTAATTTTGGAAGGATATAATTTTCATTGAATACATAATCTGCCCAGTTTGAAACAGTAGCAAATGCTGATTGCATTACTACTTTGCCGCTTACTGTTAAAAGTGCATCCGCATAATGCAGGCTATTTGCCGTTAACTGTTGGGTACCAATTACCACCTTACCATGTAGAATGGAATTACCGTTTACATCTAATTTTGCGTTTGGGGTATCTGTGCCAATACCAACTAATCCAGCTTGTCCATTAAACCAGTACACATAATTACATTCCCTCCATTATCACCAGCACTCATATAAATATTTCCTCCACTTGGTCCAGTACACATTAATACATCTTTACCGCAATAATAATTTACTAATAAACGTGGTGCTATACCATCGCTATTCTCTCCAGCGATATCTATTATTCCATTTGCGCCATCCCAACCCATTGACATTAGATTGGAAAACCCATCGGAAGTATATCCTCCCGATGCTAATAAACCTTCAAAATAATTAAGAGGTACTGTGGGTGCAAAACAAAAACTTGGTGGAGGTATAGGGTCGACAGGGCCAAAACTTAAGACCTCAGAATGTCCGGCTGAAGCTGGTGTGAAGCTTATTTTTTTGTTCCCTGCAAAAGTAAGACTGCCGTTGGCGGTAAAATTCCCACTTACTTTAACATCTCCATTCACATCCAATTTAGCCTGTGGAGCTTTTGTTCCAATACCAAAATTTCCGGTGGTGGTTTGTATAATGTCATTGTTGTTTACTTGTAAACCTGTAAAGGTTGAAATTTCTTGCCAGACACCACTACTCGAAAGTACTTGGGTAAAACTATTGTTAAATTGAATGTGTTCAATTTTTCCATTTTGATCATGTTTGATAATCCCTTCACCTTGCCCATTTAAATTATGAAGAATAAGATCACCGTCAATCCGCAAATTTCCGTTCACGTGTAATTTTTCCATTGGTGAAACGGTTCCAATCCCAACCTTCCCTGGAGCGGTTTGTATAATGTCAGTATTGTTTAATTGTAAACCGATGAGGGTTGAAATTTCACTCCAAACACCACTACTGCTTAATACCTGTGAAAAATTTTGGTTAAAAGGGATACGTTCAATTTTTCCTAAATTATCATACCTGATAATTCCATTTCCTGTCCCGCTTAAATTCTTTAAGAACAAATCGGCATTCGGATCAATTTCCAATGCTTTTAAATTATTAGTCCTGAAAATTAAGGAGGTGGCATTGGTAGTGCCAATAAAATCTGTACTGGTAACACTATTTCCATTGGTGTTCCATTTTTGCTGATTCTGAGGCAAAGGAGTTGCCGGGCCCTGGGCAAGTACATTTACCACAGATAAAATAATTAAGTTAATTAAGAGTAGCGCTTTGTTGAAAAAAGCGTGCGTTGGCAAAAGCGTGCGTTTCATTTTTTCGGGTTTTAAGTTAGGGAAATTAGAGTATGCTTTGGCTAACCTAGTTCAAGTATTTATGAAAAGCAAATTTCTTATTCAAATTTAGCCGGCATTTTTATCCAACGGTGGTTTTTTTGATCCTGCGGTAGTTTTCTGTCGCAAAAGGGTGATAAGGCTCATGTTTATTTGCTGCAGATTTACAGACTGACTCTTCTTTTTAAAAGTATTAAATACTATAATCATTGCCACTGCAATTAATCTTTTTTAAAATCAGCGAATCTGCGGCTGTATCCTTAAGCTCTTCAAAGGCACAATTTTAGAGAGCCAGACATAACCCTGCCCCAGGCATTTTATTTTCGATACAGCACCCTCAACATTTTTTCATCTCTTTTATACACATCAATAAAAAAGTGCAACTCATTACAATCATCTGCTTCCACCGTAAAATAATTAATATAAATTGGGATCGGATGTTTGATGTAAACATATTTTTGTCTTTCAATACGAAGATCCTTTTTTAAGGAGTCAAAAGGATAATTGAGACTATCGTCACGGATCAGGAATTTTGCAAAATCCATGAACTTTTCTAAACGCACACAACCGTGACTCATGGCTCGCATTTCGCGATTAAAAAGTCTTCGGTTATCCGTATCGTGCATATATACACCATATTTATTTTCGAAATTAAATTTTAAAATTCCAAGTGAATTGTCGTCACCCATGCGTTGACGCAATTTCCAGGGGAAATAATTTTTAGTGTATTTTTTCCAGTTAATAACTGTGTCAACAATATTATTATACCTGTCAAGCACATCAAAATTTTTCCTTCGCAAATAAGAAGTATCTCGTTTTAAAATGGGTAAAATTTCTTTTGTGGCAATACTAAGCGGAACGGTCCAGTATGGATAAATAATAAAATAACGAATCGTACTTTTCAGCAATGGCGTTGGATGATCAGGTGTCCCCGTAATCACCCGCGATTTCATCACCAGTGTATCTTCTTCTATCACCCGCATTTCATACTTAGGAATATTCACCCAAACAAATTGTTTTTCGGCAGGTGCATTTTTCCATCGCCAACGTTCCATATTTAGTTCTATCTGATGGATGTAATCTTGTTTGGTTCGTTGCAAAGCTTTAAATGTAAGTTTGCCGATCTTCCCATCTTCAGTTAAATTATTTTTGCATTGAAAATTTTTGATCGCTTTTGCTAATTTGATCGAATCATTACCACTAACTTCTTTATAATAATCATGACTGGCTATCAAACGGTTTTTTAAACGTTCCTTAAATGTTAATGAATCTGATTCGCGACTTGCTAAACTATCCCAGTCTGAATCTTTAAATTCAAATTTGAAATTTTTTAATGCCTTTTTTAATTTCCGGTACTGCTCATTTTTGGGCTCCAGAGAATCGATTGCGGAGCGAATTGCATTTTTCGTTAATGCGGCATTTAAAATTACTACCAAATTGGTATCCATTTGATCTGCTTTCCACTCACGGGTGAGACTATCCGCATTTAAGCGACCTTTATGAACGTTTATGGCAAAAGTAAAAAAGGCATCCGTTAATAACAGGTCGAGTTCTGAAACTTTTACAGCATCAAATTTTTTAGTTACACTATCTTTTTCTGTTTTTATTAAACTATCAATTTTTTCTATATGGTAATCCCTTGAGATCAAACCATATTCATCCGCATTTTTCAAGATTGTTAAAAGGGTATCACCTTGTTTATTAAGTTTTCCTTTATCGGTCCAGCTAACTTCAAAATCCTTTATCTGATAAAATTCGATAATAGATTTGCTTGAAAAAAGACTGTCGTTCGCAATAATCAGTGTTTTTAAAGTGTCGGCATCTTCGAGTTGATCGGACAGCAGATCAGTTACTTCTTCATTGATAAGTTCGGGATCTTCCACCAATACAATTGGCTTCGGTTTTGGTTCCGAACATTTATTACAACCCAGAATAGTGAATACAACAAATAGAAAGAAAAATGAAGTTTTGCGATACAAGGGAAAAAAATTTGTTCTTCAAAGGTACAAAATTGCCCTACATGGCAGGAAGAAACTAATTATATTAAAAGTATGCACCATAAATCCGCTTTAAAAGGATTTTGTGCTATTAACAAGTTGTTAACAATTGAGCAAAGTTTTTAACGACCTGTTTTTTATCATCTTTTTTAATGCTTAATTTGATTTTTAAATAAAATCATACTATTAACAGGACTAATTTTTACTAATGAAAATAAAAAACATTTTCTCTATAACCTTAATTATTGTGGCTATGGTTGTAGCTTTTAACTCAAGCGGGATTGCACAAGCAAGTTATTACAAAGGGTATGTCATATTATTAACCGGAGATACACTCAAAGGAGAGATCAAAATGAACCCCAAACGCGAATTTGATAATTTTACCAAAGCTTCTTACCGAAAAAGTGAAGGGTCGGAAATAAAAACATTTAGTCCTAAAAAGATCAAAGAATACCATGTTAATGGAATAATTTATGTTTCGAGAAATATCGAAGGGGAACAAATTTTCATGAAACAACTTTCAGGTGGATGGGTTAACTTATACGAAGCACAAGTGGAAGTATATCAAATGAATGAACTGAAGATCAAATCGGATTATTACATGGAAAAAGTAGCTGAAGCCGGTCCAATAAAAATAAAATCAGGTAGGTTTAGAAAGCAGGTAGAAGAAGTAATGTCGGACAATCTGGAAATAGTAAAAGCCTTACAGGATAAAACGTACGACTACGAGAATATTGTTGAAGTATTTAACAGCTATAATAAATCTGCAAAAAATTAACTATTGATATAGCAAAAAAAAGAGGCTGATGAACATCAGCCTCTTTTTTTTGTATAAATTAAAATAAATGAGGTAATTTGCCTCTTGCCTTATGAAACGTGTCGATTAGGAAATACATACTTCTTTTTACAGTCCTCTTTTTTTTCTGTGATTTTTATCCATCACAAAAAAAAGTAGAATTGCTCGTGGCTGAATATGACGATAATGCCGCTATTAATCATTTACAATATCTGAACAATTATGTTTTTCTGGATGGTGTGATGGTTTCAAAAGAAACCATTTTAAGTGTTCCAACCGAAAAAATTGGTGTAAAAGGCAACTATGTAAGATTTGATATTGGTAAAAATAAGATCTATCGTAATCGTTATGTTGTAACAGGTATTGGCAACATCATTGATTTCAGAAATAAAAAATTATTGCTTACCGAAAAAGATGAATTTGTGGCATTTCAAGGTGATAGTATTGTATTTCATACCGATGATATTTTTAAAGGCAACTATTTTTCTGTATTCAACCTGAAAACTGAAAAATATCAAAAAGTAGAAAATGCAAACTTTAATCCCATCCCCAGACCGGATGTGGAGGTGGATGAAACAACCAAGCCGTTTAGCATTAACATGTATCGTGTAAACGGAAAAAAAGAAGTACTGGTGAAAGATGCCGGTTATGGAGAATCTCAGCCGCTTATTGGAGAAGATGTAAAACGGAAGTTCCCTATCTTCTGGCTGAATAATACTTCGTTTTTATATGTCAATTTCAATAAGAATCAGCAAATAGCAAGTATTTATAAAGTAAATACGGACAATACCTCCGAAAAAATTGCTGATATAGAGGAAATCCCGGCAAGTGCGGAAAATACATTTTTTGAATTTGGTGAAGGTGGTGCTGTAATTTATTCCTGTGGAAAAGGCCGTTTCCAAATAGATCTGGTAAAAAAGAAAGCGGATAAGATTTTATTTGAGACGATTGGAAATAATTTTTTTGTTGAATCAGAAGAAAATCCAAAATATGGAAGAATGATAAAATTTGATACCAAAGAAATAGGAAAAAAATGGTGTCGGTTTGATAATGCGAAAACAATAAATGGTTTTGCAGCTTTTCAAAATGATATGGTAATTGGTACCGAACGTTATCCACAAGGAGTTGTCGTTTGGAATACAATAACAAATAAATGGACCACACTGGAAATCTCCTCGCTGGCAGAAATTATTGGCTGGGTGGAGAACTAAGATAAAATAGTTTAAAGTTTGAAGGTTCTATTCTCATTAACACTTTTTACTTAAGAACTTTAATTTTTTTAATTCGGGCAACAATTAAAAATTTACCTTTGCCCTCTCTTAAAATAAGAAATTTAGTTTTAGGATTCGTTTAACGAACTTTTTAAATTAAACTTTCGAACTTTAAACCTTGTCCTGATCAAATTCAGGATCTAATAAAAGTAAAATGTCAGAAGAAAAAATAATTGTCGGGATTTCACAAGGCGATATTAATGGGATAGGGTTAGAAGTGATCATAAAAACATTTCTGGATCCACAAATGTTTGATATCTGTACTCCTGTTGTTTTTGGTTCAAACAAAACGGCTTCTTTTCATCGTAAGGCATTAAATATTGAAGACTTTAGTTTTAATCAGATCAAGGATGTTTCAGAAATAAATCATAAGCGCGCTAATATTATCAACGTGTATGAGGAAGAGGTGAATGTGGAGCTGGGCAAACAAACTGCTGATGGTGGAAAATACGCATTAAAATCTCTGGAAGCAGCAGCTTATGCATTGGCTCAGGGGAAAATTCATGTATTGGTTACTGCACCAATTAATAAGGAGAATATTCAATCTCCCGATTTTAAGTTCCCTGGTCATACCGAGTATCTGGATGAAAAATTTGCCGATGGGAAAAGCAGTTTAATGTTTTTAGTGAGTGATACTTTACGTGTAGCTGTTGCCACTGGTCATATTCCCGTAACACAGGTTGCCCAGGCACTAACTTCCGAAAAAATTCAAAGCAAGTTACAAGCATTGAACAAATCACTGATTCAGGATTTTGAGATCCGTAAACCTAAAATTGCCGTTTTAGGTTTAAATCCTCATGCCGGAGATAATGGCGTGATAGGAAACGAAGAACAAAACATCATTATTCCGGCAATTAACAAAATGAAGGAGGAAGGCATGTTGGTTTATGGTCCTTACTCAGCAGATGGTTTTTTTGGAAATGGGGCATACAAAAATTTTGATGCAGTATTAGCCATGTATCACGATCAGGGATTGATACCTTTTAAAACAATTGCATTTAATTCGGGAGTGAATTTTACAGCCGGATTACCAATTGTCCGCACCTCCCCGGATCATGGAACAGCTTATGATATTGCAGGAAAAAATGTGGCTTCCGAAGAATCTTTTCGAAGAGCAATATATACTGCAATTGATATTTATAAAAGACGTAAATTGTTTAAAGAGATAAGCATCAATCCCTTAAAGATTAACCCAATAAAACGGGAACGGTAAAGATCTCATCTGCCAAAAAACATATTTAATAGATAAAAATCGGTTAAAAAGCTTGTTTTTTATCCGATTTTTCAATTTTTCAACACAAAACCACCCGAAATTATATTTTCATCAATATTTTGAAGTAAGGCAGAATTTTTTACCTTTGTGACCTTTCTTTAAAACTTAGGCAAAAATGCAGACCAGAAAAGAATATATTATTCAGTTTGTAGGTTTGAGTGTTGGAGAGCATTTATTTGAATTTAATATCAGTGATTCGTTCTTTGAAGGCCTTGATTATTCTGAAATAAAACAAGGTAACATTAACGTTATTCTCAAATTATTAAAACAATCCAGTATGATGGTTTTTAGTTTTGAGATCAGCGGAACAGTAAGAATGAATTGCGATCGTTGTGCGGCAGAATTTGATTTGCCAATCAATGGAAACTATAAACTGATTGTGAAAGTAGGAGGGAATGATGCAAGTGGCGAAGATGATGATATTATTACCATTGCTGCCAATGAACATGAATTAGATCTGTCACAATATTTGTATGAATACATTACACTTTCTTTGCCGGGTAAACGAGTTCATCCGGATGATAAAAAAGGGAAAAGTACATGCGATAAAGAAATGCTAAAAAAACTAGATCATTTTATTACTGAAGAAGAGAAAGAGGAGGAAAACGATCCTCGTTGGAACGATCTGAAAAATATAAAATTAAATTAAAAAGTAAATAATAACAATTAAATAAATACAGTAAAATGCCACATCCTAAGCGAAAATTATCGAGATCGAGAAGAGACAGCCGTAGAGGTCAAGACAAAGCAGTAGCGTCAACCCTTTCAACATGTTCAAATTGCGGAGCCCCAACATTGTACCACCGTGTTTGTGGTGAATGTGGTTTCTACAGAGGAAAACTAGCAGTTGAGAAAAAAGTTTCTGCTTAATAAATTAAGTTAAATAAGTAATTGGTTAATCGGGTATTTAAGCAATGTGTGCTTAGCCTTATTTTTCTGTTTACTCAATAACCATTAGCTTTTCATTTATGAAGATAGGTATAGATATTATGGGCGGTGATTTTGCACCCGAAGCAACAATTTTCGGGGCAATTTTAGCTAGTAATGAGTTACCAAAAAATATTCACCTTGTATTAATTGGTGATAAGGATCAGATAGTTGCTGGTATCAAAAAGCATGAGGCTGATCCAAAGAATTTTGAAATCGTTCATACCACCGATATTGTTGGTATGGGGGAGCACCCTACTAAAGTCTTTTCACAAAAACCCAACTCCTCAATGGCTGTTGGGTTTCGTCTTTTAAAAGAAGGGAAAATCGATGGCTTTGCCAGCAACGGAAATACAGGTGCTATGCTTGTTGGTTCTATGTTTAGCATAAAAGTAGTTCCCGGTGTGATCCGTCCTTGCATCACTGTTATCTTACCCAAAGAAAATGGTGGCGTGGGTCTTTTATTAGATGTGGGTACCAATGCTGATTGTAAGCCGGATGTGTTATATCAGTTCGGTGTACTCGGATCTTTATATGCCGAACATGTTTATGGGATCAAAAATCCAAAAGTTGCTTTATTAAATATTGGTGAAGAGCCGGAAAAAGGGAACCTGGTTGCGCAAGCAGCTCATTCGTTAATGAAGGATTCTAAAGATTTTAATTTCATCGGAAATGTGGAAGGTCGTGATATTTTTAATGACTTTGCAGATGTTATTGTATGCGATGGCTTCACTGGAAATGTGGTTTTAAAAGAAGCCGAAGCTTTTTATACGATGATCAAAAAGAGAGGATTGAGTGATCCCTACTTCGATCGGTTTAATTATGAAAATTATGGAGGAACACCCGTGTTAGGTGTTAATTCTACGGTCATGATCGGACACGGCATTTCAAATGAAATTGCAGTGAAAAATATGATATTACTTACAAAAGGTGTTGTTGAGGCTAAATTAGCCGACAAAATAAAAGACGTATTTCAATAATGACAAAAACTACCGCTTCTATCACTGCTGTTGCAGGATATGTTCCTGATTACATTCTTTCAAATGAGGAATTAGTAAAAATGGTTTCTACTGATGCGAACTGGATCGAAACACGTACAGGAATCAAAGAACGAAGAATATTAAAAGGAGAAGGCTTAGGAACATCTGATATGGCAGTGATCGCTATCGAACGATTGTTAAAAAAACGTGGCATTACCCCATTGGATATCGATATGATCATTGTGGCTTCTGTTACTCCTGATTTGATTTTTCCTTCAACTTCCAATATTATCTGTGATAAAATAGGAGCAACCAATGCCTGGGGATTCGACCTGGCAGCAGCTTGTTCAGGATTTATTTTTGCACTTACAACAGGAACTCAGTTTATTGAGACCGGTAAATGCAAAAAAGTAATAGTAGTTGGAGCAGATAAAATGTCCTCTATTTTAGATTATACCGATCGTTCCACGTGTATAATTTTTGGTGATGGTGCAGGAGCCGTATTACTGGAGCCAACTACAGACGGGCATGGAGTTATCGATTCCATATTAGGAGTTGATGGTTCGGGCAGGGCTCATTTACATCAAAAAGCAGGAGGTTCTGTAAAGCCTCCTTCACATGCCACTATTGATGCAAAAGAACATTTTGTATATCAGGAAGGACAAGCAGTCTTTAAAAGAGCTGTTGTAGGAATGGCAGAAGTTTCGGCAGAAATAATGGTAAAAAATAAGTTAACAGCTGATGATGTTGCATGGTTGGTGCCGCATCAGGCAAATAAACGGATCATCGATGCCACGGCTGAACGCATGGGTTTATCATCTGAAAAAGTGATGTTGAATATTCAAAAATATGGTAATACCACTGCAGCAACAATACCATTATGCTTATGGGATTATGAAAAACAATTAAAAAAGGGTGACAATATTATTTTGTCAACTTTTGGCGCAGGTTTTACCTGGGGAGCAATTTATGTTAAATGGGCATATAACTCTTAATTTACTTGGAATGAAAATTTATTTTTTATAGAGTACTAATTTTAAAAAATTAAATCAAATGAAATTAAACGAAATACAGGATTTAATAAAGTTTGTTGCAAAATCTGGCGTTAGCGAGGTTGAACTAGAGACTAAAGATGTGAAAATTATCATCAAAACTCCTGCAGGAAGAGGAAAAGAACAGGTTTTTGTTCAGCCTGTTACACAACCTGTTGCTCAAGTTGCAGCGCCTGTAACTCAACAAGTAGTTACAACATCTCAGGAAATAAAAACTGCTGAACCAGTTGTAACTTCAGAAGAAGCAAAATACATTACCGTAAAATCTCCGATGATAGGAACCTTTTATCGTTCTTCTTCACCTGATAAGCCTTCCTTTGTAAATGTAGGTGATGATATTGATACCGGTAAAGTAATTTGCATTATTGAAGCAATGAAGCTGTTCAATGAAATAGAGTCAGAAGTTAAAGGGAAAATTGTAAAAGTATTGGTAAATGATGCAACTCCGGTTGAATACGATCAACCATTATTTTTAGTAGATCCAAGTTAAGTTAGAGAATTAGTTAATTAGAGAAATGGAGATTCTGGATCATTAAATCTCCAATTCTCTATTTCAACAAATCATCAATTCAAAAACCATGTTCAAAAAGATATTAATAGCAAACAGAGGCGAAATAGCATTACGTATTATTCGTACCTGTAAGGAAATGGGAATAAAAACGGTAGCTGTCTATTCTACTGCCGATAAAGATTCATTGCATGTAAAATTTGCCGATGAGGCAGTGTGCATTGGTCCTCCGCCAAGTAAAGATTCCTACTTAAATATACAAAGTATTATTTCAGCTGCTGAAATTACCAATGCTGATGCGATTCATCCGGGTTATGGTTTTTTATCAGAGAATGCAAAGTTTTCAAAAATTTGTCAGGAGCATAATATAAAATTTATTGGGGCTACACCCGAAATGATCAATTCCATGGGCGACAAAGCTTCTGCAAAAGCAACCATGATCGAAGCCGGTGTTCCTTGTGTTCCGGGTTCAGAAGGTTTATTGGAAAGTGCAGCGCAAGCAATAGAATTAGCCCCGAAGGTTGGTTATCCTGTGATCATCAAAGCTACTGCAGGTGGCGGTGGTAGAGGAATGCGTATTGTCTGGAAAGAAGAAGAAATGGAAGCCCTGTATGATTCCGCATTTAAAGAAGCAGAAGCTGCATTTGGAAATGGCGCCATGTATATGGAAAAATATATTGAAGAACCACGCCATATCGAAATTCAAATTGTTGGTGATCAATATGGAAAAGCGTGTCATTTATCAGAAAGAGATTGTTCCATTCAAAGACGTCATCAAAAATTGGTAGAGGAAACTCCATCCCCTTTTATGACCACTGAATTGCGTGATGCAATGGGTGCTGCTGCTGTTAAAGCTGCAACAGCCGTTAGGTACGAAGGCGTTGGAACTGTTGAGTTTTTGGTTGATAAGCACCGCAATTTTTATTTTATGGAAATGAATACACGTATTCAGGTGGAGCATCCGATAACTGAAGAGGTAATCAACTATGATTTGGTACGTGAACAAATATTGGTTGCAGCAGGTGTTCCTATTTCCGGAAAAAATTATTTTCCTCAATTATGTGCAATTGAATGTCGGATCAATGCTGAAGATCCATTTAATAATTTCCGTCCTTCACCGGGTAAAATTACTACGTTACATACACCGGGCGGACATGGCATTCGTGTAGATTCTCATATTTATGCAGGTTATACGATTCCTCCGAATTATGACAGCATGGTTGCAAAACTTATAACCGTTGCTCAGACACGTGAGGAAGCCATTGCAAAAATGCACCGTGCTTTAAGTGAGTACGTTATTGAAGGTGTAAAAACAACCATCCCTTTTCATTTAAAATTAATGAAAGACGAAAATTTTATTAAAGGAAATTATACAACAAAGTTTTTGGAAGATTTTGATCTTACTGAATAAATCCTATTATTTCTTATACAAAAAAGGAGCTTCAATTTTTGAAGCTCTTTTTTTTGCACTAACTTTTTCAATTAGAAATTCCAATTAGAAATTCCAATTTGAAGGAGCTATTTCATCAGCTGTCTTTGCTAAAAACCTGAGTTCGATAACTTGATATAAATATCATTAAATATTAATAGACGGAGGATATTATTTCGGAACTGTCATTTCGAACGAAATGAAATGAAGAGAGAAATATCATTTTGCGAAGAAGAGATTTCTCCCTCTGGTCGAAATGACATTTAGGAAAGTCATTTCGAACGAAATGAAGAGAGAAATCTCATTTTGCGAAGAAGAGATTTCTCCCTCTGGTCGAAATGACTTTAGGAAAGTCATTTCGAACGAAATGAAATGAAGAGAGAAATCTCATTTTTGCAAAGAAGAGATTTCTCCCGGAGTTTCTTCCCGCATTATTTCCAAAAAGGAAAAATAGTTTTTAAATTTGATGGATTTATTTCACAGGCATCAATGACAATTTTCCGTAAGATTGTTTATTACCCGCCTTTACAATATAAATATATGATCCATTTGCTATTTTCCTTCCGGCATCATCTCTTCCATCCCAAATGATTTCATGTGTTCCGGACATTTCCTGATTGCTTTGAAGCGTTTTTAATTTAGTTCCGAGAATAGAATAAATTTCAATAGTGACTTTCGAAGTTTCGCTAATGAAATAGCCGATATTCACCTTGTTTTCGAAAGGATTAGGATACGCATACGTTCTCAGGTCAGATGAAACCCGACTAATGTGTTCGTTGATCCCATTCACAACGTATTCTTGTGACAACATTGAATCGATGTTGTATAGTTCATCCCCCGGTTCATAAATTAACCATTGGAACGAATCGAACAGCATTTCATTTGTGGTGCTGGTTCCTGCAATAACAGTAACAGGCGGACTGCTTGGGTTATTTGGGTTTGAAGTTGTATTGTCAAATATATGCCTGGAATATAGCTTATAGCCATTCGGAACTTTTACCAGCTGCTTAAATGTATAATATCCTTGCCAATCGAAATTCCAGTTATTTATTCGAATCAATGGAATAGTATCAGTAGCCGCATAGGCATAGTTTACCATAAATGTAGCCAGTTTATGCGAATGAGGAAATGCTGAGAACATCGAAATACTATAAGGTAGTGTTCCTGATGCAGGATATTGTGCTGTAAACGTTTTAACAGTGTTTGCCGGAATATATAATGACCAGTTTTGTAAAGGAGTAGTCACATATACCGGACGAACACCTGTTGTTCCCGGAGGATAAAAATAGATCCTGATTTTTGTGCTGTCCTGAACTCCCGCAGTTCCTGCAGGATAATGAATCTGAAGTACAATTTTCGAACCTGATTTTATAGAAATCCCCATTTTTAAAGGTCCGGAGCTTGGAAAAACGGTTGGAGAAGCCCCTGGAGCATAACCACCAATACTAAAATCTCCGGAAATGTTGTAACAAGCCCCCGTTAGATCGCTTGTCGTTGTCCCAAGTGTATCTATGTTTGCAATAACGTGATGCACAATCGTTGCATTTCCTGCAACTATTTCATAAGCCCGGATAATGCGATTTTGAGTGAGCCCGGTCGGAATAGAAAAACAGACATAACTATCATTCGTAGAAGCATTGCTTGTAAATGTTGGTATTTTTAGCTCAAGGTCAGGTGCCCCATATAATTGGTACTGAGGATAAACAGGCGGAGCCGGTGCAAGTGTTGTATCACCGGCAGGTGTTCCATTAGCGATCCAGTTCAGGATAGCATTTTTTTCAGGAGTAGAAATAAGATGTTCATGTGAAAAACGTGAATAAGTTGTGTCAGGTGACCAGGGAGGCATATAATTGGAATTTAAATATGCAGTGATCGTTGATGCATGTGAAATCACCTGAGAGTAGGTAATGAAAGATGGCGCGTGTTGATTTTCATGATGACAACCATCACATCTGTTGATAAATATTGGTGCAACATCACTGTAAACCAGTTGAGCAAATGTAGGTCCTGAAAAGAAGGAAATAAAGATAACAAGGGATAGCTTTTTCATAAGAATGTAGTTTTTTGTCATGTTTAAATATGATATTAATCATGTTTTACAGATAACAAGTATAAAAATACATTTTATTAAAAGCAAATTTTTGCTTATTAAAAAATTTTTAAGTAAAAAAGCAGACAGGGTAAGTAATTCTTTTTCGTGTATTTATTTTTAATAAATAATTAATCGAACTCTTTTTAAATGTGTTAATTTTTGTAAAACTGATTTAACATTTTCTGTTTGCTATAATATCAATACGTATCTTAATTTCTATTTTAAATTTGGGTATTTAAAATTTCTTTGTATTTTTCCACATAAATTCAGTAGTTCAATAAATAATTTAAAATTGATTTCTATGAAAAATAAATTTATTCTAAGCTTAATCTGTGTATTATTCAGTGTAATGTCCTATAGCCAGGGGGCTGTTGTTCAGGGACAACCTTCAACTGCTGATAAAAAAGAAAAAACCTTGGAACAAAAAATGGAAGGCACATATATGATTATTCATACCGGCAATAAAGTTACTGAGCTTTTAACTACTGATATCCTTTTAGAAATTGAAAAAAGAAGAGAAGAAACAAAGGAAATCTATTATGTTTACAGTCAGTATATAACGATAAAAATTCTTCCAAGAAGTGTTATTACAGCTCCTGACTTTGACCCTAAAAAATACTAACATTTTTTTTCATCTTAATTATCCACATTTTAATTTTTAATTACATTAATTATGAAAAAAATAATACTAATTAACTGTCTTATATTCTTAAGTATTATAAAAGCATTTGCACAACCCGCTAATGACGGTTGTGCCGGAGCTCAATCTGTTACACCTGATGGAACCTGTGTTGCAGGGACTACTGTAGATGCTACTGATGGCTGGACGGGAAGTGTCGGTTGTCAATCCGGAGCTAGTCATCCGGAGGTTTGGTACTCTTTTGTTTCCACTGGAACGCAAGCAAGTTTCACAATTACAAATGGTACAATGACTGGAAATATTGAGTTGGTTTTAGTTGAATCCTCTGGTCCTTGTGCCGGGCTGGCTTTAACAGGATCCTCTTGCGGAGCTTCTCCTTTAAGTGCTTCGTTTAATGGTTTGGTGATCGGTACAACCTATTATTATACCATTTCTTCTTCTACTTCTTCGCTTGGAACTTTTACAACTTGTGTAACCACATCCAATCCTCCTCCGGTCTCCGGACAAGATTGTGGAAATGCTGCAATATTATGTAATAACAATCCTTTTTCACAGGGTACCTCAAGTGCTGGTGCAGGAGCTGTTTTTGGAAATGCTTCTAATGAAAATTTATCTGCATTGGGTTGTTTGGCATCTGATGAGCGTCAATCAAAATGGTATAAATTTACCATAGGTTGTACAGGTACCATAGAGTTTTTAGTGGATCCTAATGATAATGCAAATGACTATGATTGGGCTGTTTATGATATTACTACTTCCGGTTGTGCATTAACTCCAGGTGGCGCAGCTGCAGGAGGAGCAACCCAGGTAGCTTGTAATTACAGTGGTTGTCCTGGAAATACAGGGATTCTGAATCCTTTAACGGATCCATGTACGATAACTAATTATACAACATGCGAAGCGGCCGGAGGGCCCGGTAATTGCAGTGGTGCTGATATTGGTCAGTTTAGTATTGCACCTCCGACTCTTACTGCTGGCCATACGTATGCATTAATTATTGATAACTTTTCTCTTTCAAATGCAGGATTCGCATTCTCTTGGTTAAGTGGTGGAACAGCAACTATTGGACCTGATGCAAATTATACGTATGCAAATCCATCCTGTGGCGTGTTTAATTTTACTAAATCGTGTGCTACAATTAATTCAACTTTTCTTTGGACCTTTGGTGATGGAGGAACTTCAACTTTACAAAATCCTTCACATACTTATGTAACCGGTGGAACTTACATAATTTCTTTACAAGTTACGGACGCTCTTGGTTGTATTAATACAAGCAGCCAAACAGTTGCTTTTTTAACACCGCTAGCAACAGCTACTCCGGCATCACAAAGTATTTGTTCGGGTACATCTACTTCTATTGCATTAAGTAGTACTGTAATCGGAACAACTTATGCCTGGACTGTTAGCGAAACTGGTGTTTCAGGAGCCAGTGCCGGAAGCGGTTCTTCTATTGCCCAGACATTGACTTTAACAGGAGCTGTTGCCGGAACTGCAACATATACGATTACTCCTACAGCTGCCGGTTGTGTTGGTGCAACAATCACGGTTACAATTACTGTCAACCCTAGTGCTACCATCGTACTTTCTTCTGCTGTTGGTACAAATGCGCAAACAGTTTGTGCATTAGCAGCAATTGCAAATATTACTTATACTGTTGGCGGAGCTGGAACTGGTGCAGGTGTTACCGGTTTGCCTGCTGGCGTTACCGGAGCATTTGCAGGAACGACATTCACTATCAGCGGTACACCAACAGCAACCGGAACTTTTAACTATGTTGTTACAACTACCGGAACCTGTACTCAGGCAACAGCAACCGGAACTATTATCGTGAATCCCAATGCGACAATTACACTAACTTCAGCTGCAGCTACAACAGCTCAGACGCTTTGTGTAAGTACAGCAATTACAAATATTACATACACAGTTGGTGGAGGTGGAACAGGTGCAGGGGTAACAGGTTTACCGGCTGGCGTAACAGGTTCTTTTGCAGGCGGTGTTTTCACAATCAGCGGCACTCCTACTGCAACAGGCACGTTTAATTACACGGTAACAACAACAGGAAGTTGCACGCAGGCAACAGCACTCGGAACAATAACGGTAAACCCGAATGCCAGCATAACTTTAACATCCGCAGTAGGTTCTAATGCACAAACTATTTGCTTAACATCACCTGTCACAACTATTACCTATACAGTTGGTGGTGGTGGAACCGGAGCTGGTGTAACAGGTTTGCCGGCAGGTGTATCAGGTTCTTTTGCAGGAAGTACATTTACGATCAGCGGAACTCCAACTGCAACAGGTACATTTAACTATGTAGTAACAACTACCGGAACCTGTACACAGGTTACCGCATTAGGGACTATCATTGTTAATCCGAATGCGACAATTACCTTAACGTCTGCAATAGCTACTACAGCACAGACTCTTTGTGTAAGTACAGCAATTACAAATATTACATATACCATTGGTGGAGGTGGAACAGGTGCAGGGGTAACAGGTTTGCCGGCCGGGGTAACAGGTTCTTATGCAGGTGGAATTTTCACAATCAGCGGCACTCCTACCGCAACAGGCACTTTTAATTATACAGTAACAACAACGGGAACCTGTACCCAGGCAACAGCGCTGGGAACAATAACGGTAACCCCGAATGCAACCATAACTTTAACATCCGCAGTAGGTACCAATGCACAAACTATTTGCTTAACATCACCTGTCACAACGATTACCTATACGGTTGGTGGTGGTGGAACCGGTGCAGGTGTGACAGGTTTACCTGCAGGTGTAACGGGTTCTTTTGCCGGAAGTACATTCACGATCAGCGGAACACCAACAGCAACAGGTACATTTAACTATGTAGTTACAACTACCGGAACCTGTACGCAGGTTACCGCATTAGGGACTATCATTGTTAATCCGAATGCGACAATTACCTTAACGTCTGCAATAGCTACTACAGCGCAGACTCTTTGTGTAAGTACAGCAATTACAACTATTACTTACTCCATTGGTGGAAGCGGAACAGGGGCAGGTGTAACAGGTTTACCCGCGGGCGTAACAGGTTCTTTTGCCGGAGGAGTATTTACAATAAGTGGAACTCCAACAGCATCAGGCACATTTAATTACACCGTAACAACAACGGGTACTTGCACACAAGCAACTGCTACAGGCAGCATAACAGTTAATCCATTACCTGCCATAACTTCAATCCCTTTTACAAATGAAACTACTTGTGGTGCTAGTGATGGAACAATAACAATTAATGCAACAGGTACCGGACTGACATATTCTATTAATGGTGGAACTTCATTTGTTGGAACTAATCTTTTTACAGGATTAGCAGCAGGAAGTTACACGATTGTTGTTGAAAATGCAGCAGGTTGTACAGTCAATGGTGGTGTAATATCTATCAGCAGCGCTGGTGCTCCTGCAACGCCTGCCGCTAATGCAGCCCCAAATCCTCTGTGTGAAGGTTCAGCTTTAACATTAACAGTTGTCGCCCCGGTTGGAGGCGTAACTTATAACTGGTCAGGTCCGGGAGGATATTCAGCAACAGGATCATCTGTTTCTATTCCAGGTGTTACAACCGCTATGACCGGTGTTTATACTGTAACCGGGAGTATTGGCTCTTGTGTGAGTCCGGGAGGATCAGTAACAGTAACTGTGGATCCAAATGCTGCCATTGCTTTAACTTCAGCAGTAGGAACAGATATACAAACATGGTGTCTAACAAATACCATCACTACCATTAGTTATACAATTACCGATGGCGGCACGGGAGCTGGCGTAACAGGATTGCCAATAGGAGTAACAGGCTCTTATGCAGGAGGCATATTTACGATCAGTGGCACACCAACAGAAACCGGAACATTTAATTATACAGTGACTACAACCGGAACTTGTACGCAAGCAGTGGCAAGCGGAACAATAACTATCAATCCCAATGCAATTATTACGTTGACATCTGCAGCCGGAACAGATTCACAAATTGAATGTATCAACACTGCAATTACCGCCATAACCTATTCCGTAACCGGTGGTGGAGCAGGTGCCGGAGTTACAGGTTTACCGACAGGTGTAACAGGTTCTTTTGCAGGAAGCATATTCACTATCAGCGGAATACCAACAGCTACCGGTACGTTTAATTATACAGTCACCACAACAGGAACCTGTACACAAACAACAGCAACTGGAAGTATCATTGTAAACCCGGATGCAGCTATCACTTTAACATCAGCTGTTGGAACAGATGCACAAACATGGTGTCTTACTGATGCAGTAACTACTATAACCTATTCTATAACAGGTGGTGGAACTGGTGCTGGTATAACTGGTTTGCCGGCAGGGGTGACTGGTTCTTTTTCAGGAGGGGTTTTTACAATTAGCGGAACACCAACAGTAACCGGTGTTTTTAATTATCTGGTAACAACAACCGGATCCTGCACTCAAGCAAGTGCAACCGGAAGCATCACCATAAATTCAAATGCCATAATTACATTAACATCAGTAGCGGGAAGTGATATACAAACGTCCTGTATCAATGTCGCGATCACTCCAATAACATACTCTGTTTCAGGTGGTGGTGCCGGTGCCGGAGTAACAGGTTTACCAGCAGGTGTGGCAGGTTCTTTTTCAGGAGGGATATTCACTATCAGCGGAACTCCAACAGCAACAGGCATATTTAACTACACGGTAACTACTACCGGTACTTGCACTCAGACAACAGCAACCGGTACCATAAATGTAAATCCGGATGCCATTATTGCTTTAACCTCAGCGGTTGGAACAGAAGCACAAACAGTATGTATTAATATACCAATCACTACTATTACATATTCAGTAACAGGAGGCGGAACAGGAGCCGGTGTAACAGGTTTGCCTATAGGCATAACCGGATCATTTGCTGGGGGTGTGTTTACTATTTTTGGGACACCAACAGCATCAGGCACATTTAATTATAGCGTAACAACAACCGGTACGTGTAGCCAAGCAACTGCACTTGGAACAATAATAGTGGACAGTGATGCAGCTATTGCTTTAACATCTGTTGCAGGAACTGACGCACAAACAGCATGTATAAATACAGCCATCACTTCAATCACATATTCTATAACAGGGAGTGGAACAAATGCCGGAGTAACCGGATTACCTGCAGGAGTAACAGGTTCATTGGCTGCAGGGGTCTTTACTATAAATGGAACACCTACTGCAACCGGTACATTTAATTATACCATAACAACAACAGGAACCTGTATCCAAACTACAGTATTGGGAAGTATGGTCATTAATCCGGATGCTGTTATTGCTTTAACATCGGCAGCCGGAACCAATTCACAAACGCTATGTATCAATACAGCGATTTCTGTAATTACATATTCCATAACAGACGGTGGAACAGGAGCTGGTGTAACTGGTTTGCCGGCAGGTGTAACAGGATCATTTGCTGCAGGTGTGTTTACAATTTCCGGAACACCATCCACATCAGGAACATTTAATTATACGGTAACAACAACAGGTACTTGTCTCCAAGCAACAGCAACCGGAAGCATTATTATTAATGCATTACCGATCATCGATACTACTAACATTGTAATTACTCCGGCTACCTGTGGACTATCGGATGGATCTATAACCGGCATCACCGCTTCAGGTGCAACAGTATTAGCCTACACATGGAATGGAGCAGCAAGCGCTACAACTGATCTGATTAATGTTCCGGTTGGTGCATACACATTGGTGGCGATGGATATAAATAATTGCTCATCTTCAATGGGGCCGGTTCAAATAATAAACCCCGGAGCCCCTGCTGCTCCAGCCGCTCCGAGTCCTGCGGCTTATTGCCAAGGCGCTGCAATTGCCGATTTAACGGCAACGGGCACAGGAGGAACATTAACATGGTATGCAGATGCAGGCTTAATAGCTCAGGTAGGTACAGGTAGTCCTTTTACAACAGGCGTTACAAGTACCAGCACTTTTTATGTTACAGAAACGGTAAGTGGCTGCCAGAGTTCAGCAACAGTGGTAACTATTACGGTTAATCCTCCGCCATCCGCTCCAACAGCTCCAAGCCCGGCATCTTATTGTCAGGGTGATACTATTGCTGATTTGACGGCAACAGGTACAGGTGGAACATTCACCTGGTATTCAGATGCCGGTTTAATAACTCAAGTAGGTACGGGTAGCCCTTTTGCATCAGGAGCTACAAGTACCGGTACTTTTTATGTAACAGAAACGGTAAGTGGTTGTCAGAGTGCGGCAACAACGGTAACTATTACAGTTAATCCTCCTCCATCAGCACCAACTGCTCCAAGTCCTTCTGCTTATTGCCAAGGTACTGCCATTGCTGATTTAACAGCCTCCGGAACAGGGGGAACATTTACATGGTATTCGAATCCAGGCTTAACAACTCAGGTAGGAACAGGTAGTCCTTTTGCATCCGGAGCAACAAATACAACTACTTTTTATGTAACAGAAACTTTAGGTGGATGTCAGGGTCCTGCAACAGCAGTAACTGTTACGTTTACTCCTGCCCCATTGGCTCCAACAGCTCCAAGCCCTGCAGCGTATTGCCAGGGTGCAGCTATTGCAGATTTAACAGCAACAGGTACAGGAGGCACATTCACCTGGTATTCAGATTCCGGTCTAACCACACAAGTGGGAACAGGAAGCCCTTTTGCCTCCGGAGCCACAAGTACCGGCACTTTTTATGTAACAGAAACAATAACCGGGTGTCAGAGCTTAGCAACAGCAGTAACCATTACCGTTAATTCGCCTCCATCATCACCAACTGCTCCAAGTCCTGCAGCGTATTGTCAGGGTGATGCTATTGCGAATTTAACAGCGACAGGAACAGGCGGAACATTCACATGGTATTCAAATCCCGGCTTGACCACTCAAGTAGGGACAGGAAGTTCTTTTGCATCCGGAGCCACCAGTACCAGCATTTTTTATGTTACACAAACCATATCAGGATGTCCGAGTTCAGCAACTGCAGTGACTATTACAATTAATAATATACCAACTACTCCAACCGCAGGAAGCAACAGCCCAATATGCGAGGGTTCTGCATTAAATTTAACTTCTGATACAGTAACAGGAGCAACCTATAGCTGGACAGGTCCAAACGGATTCAATTCTCCTGCTGAGGATCCGGTTGTTAGTACTAGCGCTACTGTGGCGATGTCTGGAACATATTCAGTTACTGTAACAGTAGCAGGTTGTACCAGTCTGGCAGGAACAACTTCCGTAATTGTGAATCCGCTACCTATTGCCAGTGCAGGAGTTGATGCAATGATCCTATCCGGTAGTTCCATAACATTAACGGCCAGCGGTGGCGGGTCGTATTTATGGAGTACAGGTGATACTGACACAACTATTACAGTTTCACCTACTGTTACTACAGATTATTGCGTAACGGTGATGGATGTAAATTCCTGTTCAGATAGTGATTGTGTTCGGGTAATTGTTGAAATACCTTGCGGAACATTATTTGTACCGCTTGCATTTTCACCAAATGGTGATAATGAAAATGATGTGTTGTCTGTTTATGGAGATTGTATTACGTATCTTGAATTTGTAATTTTTGATCGTTGGGGAGAAAAAGTATTTGAAACAAGCGACCAAACAATAAGTTGGGACGGTACCTACAAAGGAAAAAAATTGGATACTGCTGTTTTTGTTTATTATTTGAAGGCAACAGTAAAAGGGGAATCAATAAACAAACACGGTAATATTACATTAACGAAATAAAACAGGTTACGAATAAACAAATAAAAACGAATTTACAAAACGAATCAAAAATGAAGATGTGTAGCAAATTAGTAAACATTTTTTTATTGCCGACTTGTAAGTTCTTAGCAAAAACTGAACATTAAAACAATAACGAGATGAAAACAAAAAACGAAATGGCTGTCCTGACAATTAAAAAGGCATTTTTTATTGCTGTATTAGTAGGATTAGTTAATTATGTTCCTGCAATAGCACAGGATATTCACTTTTCGCAATTTGATGAAACCCCATTGCAATTGAATCCTGCAAATGCAGCTGTGCGGCACGAAATATCTGTAATTGCCAATTATAAAAATCAGTGGCAAAGTGTTGGGGCGCCTTATAAAACATTTGCATTTTCAGGAGAAGTTAAATTATTAAAAAAGAAAAAACAAAACCTTGGATTAGGAATTGATTTTTTTAATGATAAAGCCGGTGATTCACAAATGGGAACTACTCAGGCAAATTTATCTCTTTCAGGAATTATTCCGCTTAATTCTAAAAGTCTTATTTCCGGTGGATTAATGTGTGGCTTTGCACAACGTACCATGACAAGCGGAAAACTTAGTTGGGGAAAACAATATAACGGAATGGACTATGATGCAAGTTTGCCAACCGGTGAAATAAGTTCTGTTAGTAATTATACCTTTCTTGATCTTGGTGCCGGAGTACAATATAGCTATGGTACACATGAAATGTATATCTCTGCCAATGATGCAAGAAAGATAAATATTGGAGTGTCTGTTTTTCACCCGCATCAACCGGCCTATTCCTATTATGGAGATAAGTCGCAAAGATTGCACATGAAACTAATATTTCATGGTGATGCAGCATTGGGAATAAAAAACACAAACCTGATATTAAAACCTTCTTATATTATTTTCATACAAGGAGCAACAAAAGAAATAACACCCGGTATGACCTTCCAGTATGTTTTACAGGAGTCCTCAAAATATACGGGCATCAAAAAAGCTTCTGCTGTTTCTCTTGGTGCTTATTATCGAACACAAGATGCATTTATAGCAATAGTAAAGTATGAATATTCAAATTATGCAGTCGGATTTAGTTACGATATTAATCTTTCAAAATTAAAAACAGTTTCTTCTGCTCGTGGCGGATTCGAAATTTCTTTACGATTTATTGCCCCTGCTGCTTTTGGTAAAAGCACTTCAAGAGCAAGGCTATAAATTAGTAATAGTGTGACTATTTTATTGATTTCTTTTTGAAATGAAGTTCGGCAGGATGCCGGTTAATAAAAGCGGAGCGGGACGCTCTGCTTAACAGAGAGCATAAAAAAAGCTTCTGCTGTTTCTCTTGGTGCTTATTATCGAACACAAGATGCATTTATAGCAATAGTCAAGTATGAATATTCAAATTATGCAGTCGGATTTAGTTATGATATTAATCTTTCAAAATTAAAAACAGTTTCTTCTGCTCGTGGCGGATTCGAAGTTTCTTTACGATTTATTGCCCCCGCTGCTTTTGGTAAAAGCACTTCAAGAGCAAGGCTATAAATTAGTAATTGTGAACTGTTTTATTGATTTCTTTTTGAAATGAAGTTTAGCAGGATGCCGGTTAACAGAGCAAGGCTATAAATTAGTAATAGTGTGAACTGTTTTATTGATTCTTTTTGAAATGAAGTTCGGCAGGATGCCGGTTAATAAAAGCGGAGCGGGACGCTCTGCTTAACAGAGGATTCTCCACTTAACATGTTTTTCAGCTTGATCTTTCCGAATAAATCATGTATTTTCTTTTACAAAAAAAGTGCTGAAATTAGTTTCAGCACTTTTTTTATTTAACCAGTTTTTTAGCATTGTATCATTTCAGCAAAGTAACAATGCCTTTATAATAATGTACATTCTTTTTGATGTCAGTAACATTAATTGAATAAACATATACATCTACCTCTGCCATTTCGCTTCCTCCTTTTGTTTTACCGGTCCAGGGTTTATTGATATCATCGGTTTTATAAACGAGATTTCCCCAGCGATCATAGATGCTCATCTCATATTTCTCAATAAAAATACCTCTTCCTGAAAAACTATCATTCAACCCGTTTCCATTGGGTGTAAATGCACTGGGAATGTAAAACATAAAATCAGGTTCGATAGTGATGTTTTGATAGGCCGTATCCCAACAATTGTATTGGGTGGAGGTGATCAATGTAATGATATAGGTTCCGGTATCCGCATACGTATGAGGTGTTGGATCAGCATTGGAAAATGTTGTCAGATCTCCCAGATCCCAGGACCAAAAATTTGCTCCGGTCGATAAATTTGTGAACGTAATGATCGGAGTAAGAATGGTCGTACTTGTTGGCTGAACATTAAAATCTGCAACCGGATTCGGATATACCACGATGTAATTATTTTGTGTGAAGGTGCTTATACAGCCTTTATCAGAGGTAACTGTTAAAGTCACACCGGATGCTATCGGTACAAAAACAGAATCATTGGTATAACAATTTGTTGGAGACGGAGAATTACTGCTTGCGGCCTGTCAGCAATGTAACGGTATATATTCCTGCCGCAGCAAAGTTATGCGAAGGGCTTTGAGTGGTATTGACAGGTGTGCCATCACCGAAATCCCAATTCCAGGAAGTGATCGTTCCTGAAACGCTGCTTGAGTTGTCGGTAAATTGGGTGGCATTACCGGCGCAAACACTTGTATTTGTGAAATCAGCAACCGGCATGGAATAGATTGTAATTGTAGCCACCGTGGTATCGGGGCAACCCAGCGATGTGGAATGAGTAATAAGCGTGACCGTATAATTTCCTGCTGTTGCATATAAATGTGCCGGACTCCAGCTTGTTGTATTGATGGCTGTACCATCACCAAAATCCCATGACCAATTTGCCATACTCCCCATTGCAGGATCGGTAGATGTGTTTGTAAATAGTGCAGAATCAAGTAAGCAGGTATTACTGAACGTGAATGTTGATGTAGGAGCATCAAAAGAAGTTACAGAAATAGTCGCAACATTGGAACATCCGTCACTGGTTGTGGCCAACAAAGTAACAGTATAAATACCTGCACTGGAATAATAATTAGTAGGATCTTGTGCAGTACTTGTTGCTCCGCTACCGCCAAATGTCCATAAATAGCCGGCTAGCGAAGTAGAAGCATCCACCGAAGAGGTATTGATAAAAGGCATGGTGTCGCCTGCGCATACATTTCCAAAGGTAAAGTTTGCAGTAGGAATATAATACACCTGAACAGGTTTGCTGATTGTAGTGGTGCAACCAAAACTATTACCTGCTATCAACGTAGCATTATACATTCCTGCTGCAGCATAGGTATGCGAAGGATTTTGAGTATTATCTAAAGGTGTGATATCACCGAAATCCCAATTCCAGGAAGTGATCGTTCCGGAGCTAGTGCTTGAATTGTCGGTAAATTGGGTGATATTGCCTGCACAAACACTTGTGCTGTTAAAATCCGCAAGAGGAGCAGGGTTAACAGTCACGGTTATCTGATCAGTTGCCGTACATCCATTTGCATCGGTAATGGTTACCGTATAAGTTCCTGTTGCAGCAGCGGTAATGGATTGACTTGTTTCAGTGGTGTTCCAACTGTAAGAGCTGGAATTATTGGCTGTAAGAAGTACGTTACCTCCCGGACAAAATGCAAGGGGACCATTTGGAGTGATGGAGGCGCTGGCAACATTTACGGTAATGGTAATACTGTTTTGTGAGGTGCAACCATATCGGTCTGTTTCGGTAACACTATATACGGTAGTCACCAAAGGAGAAGTAGTAAAAGTTGCTGCGCTTGAGGTAAATCCCGCAGGGACCGATGTCCAGCTGTATGTATAAGGTTGGGATCCTAAAATCGTAGTTGCCGAAACCGTTACACTTTGTCCTAAGCAGATTGCTGTTGCAGATGGTGTAATAGTAGTTACAGGGCAAAGATTAACTTCAATAACAGAAAGAGAATTATAACTGTTGCAATCCAGGTCGTTCCATGTTCCGGCAGGATAAATTTGTGTACATTCTTCATCTCCGGAATTATTAGGCTCACCAGCGGCCCAGTTTTCGTAACCTAAGGGACTACCATCATACCATGAGAAGGGACCACCGGGGAATGATCGTCCATAGCCGATCCATATAACCTGACTTGCATAGCCCTGATTATTTAAAGCATTCATCAGATCCGTATTTTCAGTACCTGATTGAACAGAGATCAGATCGGCACCGAATGTTTGGGCATACGTTTCTGCTGCAGGACCCGACATAAACTGAGGATTAATAAAATATAAACTACAGGAATTGTCCATGTTCACCAGTTCTGTATTACCCGCACCTATTAATGTAGAACGAATAAGCGAAAGATTACAATTATTAGGAGGAGGTAAAGGAGAGCATCCAACAGCATCAGTACCTGCAACGCAAGGGCACAGATCATTGTAATTAGGTACCCCATCGCCATCGCTATCTGCTGTTCCATTTGCCGTAACATTGGCCACTAACAATAAACCATAAGGACCACCTCCGTTATAAACCAATACATCCACATAATTAATTCCCGGAACCCAGGGACCAACTAAGGTCATGTTTAGTTGTGTTCCTGCTGCAAAGCCTCCTCCGCTAAAGCCGGTACTATTGCCATTTATAAATACATCTGATATGGTATTGTCAACATATCCCGATAAGTTCAAAGTAAAACTACCGGGAGTGGATACACTATTGCCATTGCAATCGGGTGGCAAGTTGATTGTTAATCTGAAATAGCGATATCCCAGCTGGGCGTCAGGATCCGTGCAAGGTACATTGGATTCAGAGATCCAGTTCCCATTATTGATCGGAGGAGGTAAGGTGGCAGGGTCTATCCATGCTCCTACCGCACAAGCGTTTGAAATTAAAGCAGATCCATACGTTTGAGTCAATGGTCCGGGTGGCACACCAAATATTACAGGTGATACCAACCAAAGCGGATCGATGGATCCTTGTGGTCCTTGCCCGGTAGCTAAAGTTATAGGATTAGGAAATGTTTGCGCCTGACCATTAACGAAGAAAGTTAATGCAAACACATTCATTAAAAGAAAAACCTTTTTTAATTTTAAATACCTTAGGCCATTCAGTTTAGTGATAGACATTTTATTTGTCAATTTTTATTTAGTAAAAATTCAAGGCTGAGGGTTTGAAATGAAAAATTTCAAACCCTTATAGATGCGTTTCATATGCAATTTACAAACAAATTTGAATTACATCGAAATTATGTTCTCAAAAATCAAAAAATTAATCCTGGTTGATTCATTTAAAATTTTCCTTAATAATTTTTTTAGATTAGTGTTATTGATTTAATTATTTAAAAATAGCTTAAATTTGATAATATATATAAATCTAGATTACATTGAGTTTGTAAATAAAGCATCGTCCTAATCTCTCACAGTTAATAATCAAACAATAATGAAAAGTAAACTATTTATTGTTTTAGTTTTTCTGGGGGAGATTTTGATCGGACAAGAAAAAGTTGAGAAACTTAAAAAGCAAATCACTACCTACACCTATCTCAACCACTACGATTCCGCACAAACAATAGTGCTTGACTATCTTGACCAAAAAGAGCTTTCACCTTTAGAAATATTTTACGGACATTTTTTGTTTGCCGATATTTTAAAATCTTCGAACAAACCAATTGAGGCAATTGAAAAGTTTAAGGAATGTAAAAAATATCTCGATGCAATTGCAGAAAATAAAAACTACTTGTCACTTATTGATGGCGACATTGCTGAATGTTATTTCAATATGTCACAGTATGAAGATGCGAAAAGATATGCCTTGTTGTCGCTGCAAACCAGTCCTGATTCTAGCCTTAGAGGAAGCGGGCATGCTGTAAATTATATGATATTGGGTTATGCCAATTACATTTCAAAAAATTATTCGTTGGCACTGGAAAATTATAACAATGCGATGAAACGATATAACGCTTATGGTGCGTCATGCGAATTGCCCTTGTGCTATATGAAAATTGCCAAGGTGTATAATTCGATGGGAAATGAAAAACTTGCAGAAGAAAACATAAACAAAGCTATTTCAATAAGTGATTCCTGTGAGATTGAAAATTATAAACTGCTTTCAAAACGGACCTTGTTTGATATTTATAAAGAAAATAAAAATTACGAAAAAGCATTAATGCAATTGGAGGAAATAAATAACCTGGTTGCTAAACTGGAATACGCGAAACAAGGCAAGGTAATGAGTGAAATGGAGGTGAAATACAAAACTTTACTTTCTCAAAAAGAAATAGAAAATCTTAAAAAAATAAATGAGGCAAATAAAAAAACACTTGCAGAACAAGAGAGGGTACTTTTCATTGTAATAGTTGCAATATTAATTTTATGTGTTTTCCTTTTTTTTCTGGTACGAATTTCCAATCAACGAAAAAAAGCAAAGCAGGAACTCGAATTGCTGAATGTCTCACTTGAGCAAAAAGTAATTAAAAGAACGAAAGAGTTAGCTGAAGACATACTTGTTCGTAGAGAATTAGAAAAGCAATTGAGCGAAAAAATAAATGAAATGGAAACGCTCATTTCAAAGCTTTCTCATGATCTGCGCTCTCCGCTTTTAAGTGTTCTTGGATTGATCAATGTTGCTGAAAATGATCCTGAATCCGACAAGTCAATATATTTAGATAAAATAAAAGAATCGATAAAAAGACTCGATCATATTATCATTGACATAACCAATACGATATATGTTTCTACTATGGAGCAGAATCCGGAAGTGATTCAGTTTGAAAAGATGATCAACGAAACAATAGCGGTTTTGCAATTTAGAGAAAATTTTGAAAAAATAAAGATCAGCATCCTCATTAATCAGACAAAGGATTTTTATTCCGATCCGAAATTTTTACAATCTATCATTCAGAATCTGCTTGAAAATGCAGTAAAATATAGCAACTGCCTCATTGAGCCGTGCATTGAAATAGTAGTTCAGGAAGATGCCAAAGGAGTACTACTAAAAATAACAGATAATGGAACGGGGATCAGTCCTGAATTTCATGATAAAATATTCGACATGTTTTTCCGTGGAACAGAGATTTCGAAAGGTACGGGACTTGGATTATACATTGTAAAAAAAGCTGTTGAGAAGCTCCATGGAAAAATTGAATTGCAAAGCGAAAAAGGAAAAGGAACTATCTTTACAATTCATCTTCCAAATCTGATTTAGAGATTGTTTAAATTTTATTCAAATGTATTATATGTCACTCCTTCGACTTTGCTCAGAATAAATTCCAGAAGAAATCTCATTTCTAGCTTAATTTTATTGAGATTTCTCCCTCTGGTCGAAATGACAGAATGGTTAAAAATATTGTAATTAGATTCTTTTATTAAATTTTAACAGGCTCTTAATTTCAAATTTAATTGTGCCTTTTCATTTTCATATAGTGGACGAGCGTCCAGTTTTTTGAAGATTTATTATTCATACGATCAGATTCTATTGCAACCATTGTCTTTTTCATTTTCAAATATCACCCTGTTGCTTTCAGCACCATTTTTTTTAATGCTTCGATCCATTTAGGCGAATCGTTCAAACTTTCTACCAATTGAATTTTTTCTCCACCATTAGCTTTGAAAATTTCATTGTATTCGGTGCCGATCTCATAAATGGTTTCTAAGCAATCAGCAACAAAAGCCGGGGAGAAAACAAGCATTTTCTTTTTGCCTTCTTTCGCTTTTTGTGCAATTACTTTATCGCTGTATGGCTTTATCCACATGTCATCCAAACGTGATTGAAATGAAGTTTCATATTTCCCTTCGGGAATATTCAAACGTTTTACTAATTGCCGCGTGGTTTCAAAACAATTTGCCCGGTAACAGTATTGATTATTTTCTGTGATGGAATTACAACAATCACCAAAATTACAGGTATTGTCACCGTAATGAGCTGCTCCTTTGTTTATATGTCGTTCGGGTAAACCGTGATAACTGAAAATAAAATAATCATACTCCGTTTGATCGTATTTTTTTGCAACTTCTACACAAGCATCTATAAAATCAGGGTTGTCGTAAAATTTAGAAATTACTTCAAATGATGGCGTTACTTCCCATTTGCTGATAATTCGTAATGCCTCTGCTACAGATGAACCGGTACTGGAGGAAGCATATTGTGGATACAAAGGGATCATAATTATTTTTTCAACCTTTGCTTCGCGTAAATTAGATAATGCGGATTCCATATCCGGACTTTGATAACGCATTCCTAATTCAACAACAAATCCATCACCCAATTCTTTTTGTAATAATGCTTTTACTTTATTTCCATACATCAACAATGGAGAACCCACTTTTGTCCAGATATGCTTATACAATTTTGCAGATTTTGGCGAACGAAAGGGAACAATAATTCCATTTACCAATAAAAAACGTCCTAGGGGATTTATGTCAATGACACGGGGATCATTTAAAAATTGTGATAAATATTTTCTGACATCTGATGTTTTCGGACTGTCGGGAGTTCCTAAATTAATTAATAGTACGCCTGTTTTCATTTAATGTGATAGTTTTAATTCATATGGTTTGAAGAATAAATTTAACCACATAGAAACATAGTTTTTACTTGGTTGTTAAGTTATTCATAGCATTCTGACACAAAGGCTAAACAAATGTGTACAACACATTTGATCCCTATTTAAAATTATTGCAGTTCATAAAATTAAGTTTATATCTATGTTGAAAATTCATTTTCTATGTAACAAATAATTATTCACTTTTTTAATGGTGAACTATGTTTCTATGTGGTTCAATAATTCAATAGTTTCATTTTTTTATAATCTTAAAGCGAATCATCATCGAAAAGATAATTAAGAGTAACGATACATACATTGCATATCTTCCAAAATAATCTCCGTAACGTGTATAAAAAGTAATCTCATTGCTTAACTGAATCCGTTGACTGATAACAGCAGGGGTCCACCATCCGGTTGCTTGTTGTATCTCCCCCAGGGGATTGATAAAACAGGACGTGCCAGTGTTAGCAGAACGAACAACCCATCTTCTGTTTTCGATAGCCCGTAATGTTCCATATTTTAAATGTTGTTTATAGCCCGGTGTGTCGCCCCACCAGCCATCATTGGTGATGATAGCAATAAATTGTGCACCATTCTGAACATACTTACTTACAAACTCACCAAATAAACTTTCATAACAAATAACAGGAGCCGATTTTATTGAATCGTCTGAAGAAGTGAAAACGGTGCGTTCTGTTTGAGTACCCAAACTTCCAATAGTGCCGCCCATATCGAGCGCAAATTTTTCAAGTGGTTTGAACAAAGCCGGGAATGGCATCCGCTCCACACCGGCCACTAATTGTGATTTGTGATAAATTTGTATGCGACCACTGTTATCCAGTTGCAATGCCGTGTTGTAAGCATCGTAATAGGTATTTGAGCCTGAAAATTTACGTGCAGTTGCCGATAATTTTTCATCCACCTGAAACGCTTTTGCAGTAGAAGCCCCGGTTATGATCTTTAATTTTGGAAACTGTTTTAAGAATTGTTGTATAGTGAGTATGCTACTGCTTTGCTTCAGTTGATTCTCCCATAGTTCTTCTGTAAGTGCGGTTTCCGGGAAAACCAGAAAATCAGTTGTTGAATCTGTTTTTTGCGCAGCGAGCTGCAACATTTTAGTTAATTGCTCTTCATAAGATCCGGTAAATTTTTCATTGTAAGGGTCAATATTCGGCTGAACAATGACAACTTGTATTCCCCCTTTTAAAAATTTATTTTGAAAAAAAGAAATAACAGTTGATGCTGCAACAGGAATAATAAGAACAGCAGCCAATGCAACTAACTGATACCTGATACCCGATACCTGATGTCCGATACCTGATACCTGGTATTTTTTATAGATCTCAAATACCAATGCATTAATAACCAAGATCCATAAACTTCCGCCAAGCATTCCGGTATATTCATACCATTGAATTAAATTGGGTGTATCTGCAAAAGCATTACCAAGAGTAAGCCAGGGCCAGGACAGTTCGCCATCCAGGTGCCAGTATTCAAATGCCAGAAAAAAACAGACAAATGCGAAGCTTCCCCATTTTTCGCCAATACGTTTTTTTACCTGATGAAAAAATAAAAATGGAATCGACATTAAAATGGAATTGCCAATAAAAGCCAATACTGCACCACCAAAAGATGCATTTTTTATCCACCAGGTCGCAACAAGGTTCCAGGTGAGAAATGTAAGGAAAGCACAAACAAAAATAGTAAGAGATTTGTTTTTCAAGGGGTTTTTGAAAACCGATTGTTCAACTATTAACAAAGGAACAAAAGCTATAAATAACAGAGGAGCCAAACCTGTTGGAATCCACGAAAGGCCTAAAAGCAGACCGCTTACTAATGAAAGGGATAAAAGTTGAAGTGTTTTCACATTAAAAAATTACGGACAAAGATAATAAAATCACTGTTCGTTTGAGGGAACTAAATATTTTGGAATACCCCATTTGCCAACCCATTCATTCATCAGAATTTTTTTTCCATCATTTCTGAGAAAATTTCCTTCCTCATCTTTTTTTATAATATATAACTTTCCTTCTTTCAGAGCTGTTAACACCTCATTTTGAATTATCGGTGGAGGTGTTTTTTTGCAATTATCAAGTAATGAAATTCCGACCTCATTGTTTTTCTTATCCATTTCGGAACTTACTGAATCAGGTAATATGCTATCTTCCAATTCCTGTTTTTTATATTGTAAAAAATTTCCTCTCTCATGTGCGATCCCAAGTTTTCTTGCTTTTCTTTTACCTATTTCAGAACTTAAGAAAGCCATCCAATAGGCGTGTTTAAATGCATCCAGCTTCCCTCCATTGTTGTCGATACCTATTATTTTTACTTGTTTGATGGAGTCAACAATTTTTTGAACATCCTGTGTAATGTGAAATGCTTTTTTTGCAACAAAGGGATGTGCGAATACCCAGACTTTTTCCGGGCACGACAGTTTTGAAAATTTAGATTGAGCAAATATCGTATTTGTCAGTCCGAAACAAATTAGTAATATAGTAGAAGTTAAGCCTTTCACATAAATAGATTTAAGCTAAATTTATAAAATATTAATTTCATATTAATGAAACAATTTTTATTAAAAGAAAAAATTCCTGCCATTACCTGGATCATTTATCTGATCATCACATTTATTGCGGTTTTTTTTCATGAAGCAAATAGGGATGAGGCACAGGCCTGGCTTATTGTAAGGGATCTGAACATTGGAGAAATATTTTCGCAACTCAATGTAAAAGGACATCCGGGTTTATGGTATCTGATCCTGCTTCCATTTGCAAAATTAGGATTTCCATACATTACAATGCACCTGATCCATTGGTTAATTATGTCAATTGCAGTTGGAATATTTTTATATAAAGCACCATTAAATTTTTATACAAAACTGTGCTTTGTTTTCTCGTATTATATAGTATTTGAATATACTATTATTGCCAGAAACTATGGATTAACTGTTTTAATTTTATTCCTGATCGCAGCTTTTTATAAATACCGATTTACTTCTCCCTATAAATATGCGCTATTAGTTTTATTATTATTGAATTGTAATGTTCATTCCATTGGTGCGGGTATCGCTTTGTTAATAGTATATATAGCCGAAGTAAAAAAAGAAGGTCTGATAAGTAAATTAAAATTCCCGATCATAATTATAGTTGCAGGTTTCTTCGCAGCAATTATTCAATTGATCCCATCAGCACATTTATCACATGATGTAACTATACATGCTGATTATCTCCCTCTTCTGAATATAAATTCCATTTGGGTCACAACCACCGGTATTCAAAATGCATTTATTCCAATAACACCTGAATACGAGGAATTAAAAGTTGCTTTGTTTTTTACTTTTGTTTTCGTTCTCTTCTTATTTAATTTCTATAAAACAAAACAGATTTTTACCTTTTTACTTATTTCCAGTTTGTGGTTGTTTTACATATTCTCTACAAAGCTGTCCGGCTCCTGGAGACATGAAGGACTATTACTCATTTTTATTGTTTTTTCAATATGGATCAATTCCTATTATCAGAACAATAATAAGCCGGAAGAGATACGATCTAAAATAGATAATTTTTTAAAAATATTTTTAACATTGGCTCTTTGTATCAATACCATATTTGGCTTAAGTACTATAAAAAAAGAAATTCAGAATAATTTTTCCGGAACAAAAGAACTCTCCGAATTCATTATTCAAAATCACCTGGAAAATAATGATATTGCTTGTTATCGTTCCTGGAGAGCATCAGGCATATCTCCTTATTTACCTAAAACTCATTTATGGTTTATCGACAGGCAGGAGTATGGAACCTATTTTATTTTGGATTCGATATTCCAAAAAAAAGGCGATGCATTAACGGAGGAAGAGGTCTTATCAATCACAAAAAGTAAATATAAGGAAGTGTTACTATTATTGAATGAACCATTATTAAAGGGGAACGACAATAGTTTTAATTCTGTTTTATTATTTAATACTAAAAAAATGAATTGGGGAACTGACGATGAGATCTTTTATTTATACAAAATAAAGTTCGACTAAGGGGCTGTTTAATATTTCAATTGCATAAATTGTATGATCTGTCATTTCGAACGTAGAGAGAAATCTCATTTTATGATAATTACATTGAGAATCTTTCGGACTTTATCCTGAGCAAAGTTGAAGGGTTCAACATGACAGGATGGTTACAATAAACTTGATATAGATCTTGCTTCTTATTCAAATGGATTTTATTTGTATAAAATATTTGTAATACCATTTGCCATTATAAAATGGTCTAATTTGAATTGCCGGGCACGTTTCTCGACTCCGTTCGAAATGACTAGCGCGCAGTCATTTCGAGCGGAGTCGAGAAAGTGTGCAGGAGAAAATTTTGGACTATAATATATTTAGAATTAGTATAAATGGAGAACTCACAGATTATAAAAAATTGGTTATTAGTAAATAGGTTTAATTACAAGGCGCTTTAAAAATCTAAAAATGGAAAGTTTTACTAAAATATTAAAAAGCTTCTAAAACATATTATCTCATCAGATACATTTTGCCCCAGCCTTTTTTGAAATATTGATCCGCATCTGTCTGGCGCTTCTCAATGTCTTCACCATTCAATTTTGTAATTACCCGGTAAAGGTAAACACCATTGGCTAGCCGATCTCCAAACTCATCTCTTCCATCCCAGGCGTAATCTGTAATATTTCTACCCACATGTATGGCACCAATTTCATCCTGAAAAATTTCACGAACTACTTTTCCGGTGATGGTCATAATTTGTATCTTAAAATTGCTTGGCTGTTCCGAGCCTGTTAATGTAAATACAAAATGGGTAGCTGTTGAAAACGGATTAGGATAATTCATCACCTCGGTAATGCTTGCTTTATTTATTATTTCGAAACTGATCTTATAATCTATAGCTCCTGATTGATTACCTGATTTATCCTTCGCCTGAACAATTAATTGATACGTTCCATCTTGTGAATAGGCAGGAGTATAATTTATTTTACAACTGTTATTAGGTAATACCGCAGGGATGAACGTTAAGATAGTACTAAAATAAATACGTTGTGCAACGCTATTTGAAGGAGTTTGTATAAAAAGTTTAAAATCGCTGGTGTCGTTCAATGCTAAAAATTGATTTTCATCTTTTAGCTTTATTAAAATATTTGGTTTTGCAGATACGATATCATTATTCAAAATATGTACTCCGTCAAAGGTAACATCTAACAAAGGATTGATCTTATCAGCGGCAACATTAAATGGAATCCGGATAATGTTATTAAAATGATATTGTTCCAGTTGCGAACGTGTTTGATTGATTGGATTTACCTCCACCCACAATGCGTTTGAACCCTTATAGGTGGCAGTATTTAAATTGATGGTATCCATAATTACTTCGCCCGGATTAAAAGGTTTTTTCTTCAGTTTTGATGGCAATGGATGATTCAGTCTGTTTACATCTTCGATCCAATAGGTAACTAATAAACTATCTTGAGTAAATGGTATATCACTGATGTTTTGTATTGGCAACTGAAATGTAATATTGTCTCCTTCCTGAACATTATCATTACTTATTGAATATCCCAATGGCGGATTAATTGCCGCTTCGGGAACAGGCGCATAGATCACTTGCCAGCGTTTCATTTGCGGAGGAGTATGAAGGCTGTCATCTTTCATAAAAGCAATTAAACGAATTGTAGGAAAACTATCAGCATCCACATAATTCGCCAGATCCAAAACATCCATGGAATCTTTTGGGAAATTTGCACGTGTTATTTCCTGCCCATTCGCCTTGATACCAATTATTCGAACAAAAATAGTGTCTTTTGTACTGGCACCATCAAGTGTTGTTTGACGCCAGTGAAAAGAGCCCCAGCTTGATGCAGGACCAATTACAGGAGATGCAATATAACCTTCGTTCCAATTGGTAGTTATGGAAGTATCGAGTTGAATAATAGAATTAACAGAACTGCCAACGAGCTCTTTTGAATCACCAATACCACCACCTTTTTTTCCCCATAAAATATAAGGTCTGGAAGAAGGCACATTCAATTGTGCTCCACCAATAGTTCCAAATGCTGATATAACAGAAGATTCATACGTTGAAATAGAATGATGCTGAGAAGTGTAGGCTAATACATAAGAACCGTTTGGGATATCATTAAGGATGAAATTTTTCATTTTACTTCTGCTTGTCGAATCTCCTTCAATAAATTCAAATGCTTTCTCCGGAGTATTATAAAGTGGGTTTCCGGTAATACTCCCAAATAATCCTTGTCCTCCACCTTGTGGCACATTTAGCATTGGGTTTCCACTTGCCGGATTAAATACTGCAAAAATAAAACTGGGAGATGGTGCAGCCCAGGCCGATGTAAATGCGTTTGCTCCATTAACTGAGAAATACACTTGTTCCCAGGGAAGAGCCGGAACTATTCCATTATTACAAATAATATTTTTCACATCATTTACAAAATCAAACTTTCGTTGCGGTCGGTTAAATTTTGTCAATTGATAACCATCATTTTTATATTGGAAAAAATGCGCTTGTTCCCAACCACGTTTATTATTAATATATTGAAATGAACTTTCTCTCCAAACATAGCCACTGGCCGGGCTTATGGAGTCGGGGCTAACCCGCCAATAATAAACAGTGCTGTCGGTAAATGTAATTGCCGGATAGGGTAATGTATTTAGTTTCCATGTTACAACACCCCCGGGAGCATTAATAATAGTAGTTTTTAAAAACGGACTATTAAAAGTATCTGTCGTATCAATTTCAAATCTGTAATTTTTTGCAAGCGCAAAAGGATTTGCAGTGGATGCTTTTAAGGTGATGGTATCTGTTGGAATGATCGCAAATTCATACGGATAAACAGGAATAAGTCCGCTACCAATAATTAACAGATCCACATACGGGTTTGTTGAATTATTATTTTCATTTAATTCATCCACCTTAAATCGGGAATCTAATGTTATTTTTAGTTTGTTTAAACCGATCCCTCTTGTTTCATCAATTGGTATTGTAAAGACAAGAGTATCTTTAAAAAATGGAGAAGCATTTCTGATGGAATAACTTGTTGTGTCGCCATTCGGGAAAATACGTTGTATTTCAGTAGTAATACTGTCATGTGTAGCTTTCCCGATGTTTGTCCGAATAACAAAAACGTTAACATAACCGGGTATTGTAATCATATCAAAATATACATCGTTGTTAGTAATTTTATAATCCGGTTTTTTATGGGCATTGATTATGATGGAAGGGTCGCCATGTAAGGTCATTTCATAACAAACTGCTCTAACCAGTGGATCCTGAGAGCCAAAAAGCGCTAACGGCTCAATGTTATGTATTGTCTTTTTGATTTCATATCCTACACTTTTTCCATAATTTAAACGGGACAATTGCATATAAAACTCATTTGTAAAATCGTTCAAAGCATCGGGAACGCCTAATCCAACTGTAGCCAAATAACCGATCATTCCTTTCTGTGGAGTAAGTACATATTCTTCGGAGGTGCCCGTTCCGGTTGAATGGATATCACCTGTATAACAACCATTCGCTATCATAAAAGGATAATGTCCACCTGGATTATAAGTATTAATATCATTAAGACTTTGATCGAAACTGGTACCGGAAGCATGACCAAAAAATGTCATTAGTGATACCCCATTATCAATAATATCCTGTATAGAATCAGAAGTGTTGATCTGCATCGGCAAGGAGTTGGTTTTAAAGAAAGGCGTTACATGGCCTCCAAAAGAAGTATCCTCTATTATTACTTCGTAAGCATTTAAATAATTTTTTATCATGCTTTGTAAACCTGTATTGTCTCCGCCACCAAAATGCAATACTTCTTTCATCCATTCTGCAGGAGGATTACTTTCATAGGTTACTACTTTGTCATAATACGAATCGATATCAAAATTGTTTTTTGCAGCTAACCTCCCTGTTGATATGGCTGGTTCTATTTGTGTTCCGTTAAGTCCTGCAGTAATCAGGTTATCACTGGAAGGGTTTCCGAATGACGGAACCAGGCATTTGGCATAGTTTGTCGCATTTTGCCTGCAAGAAGATAAGTGAATTGATTTACCAATTAAAAATAAATTTTGTGGTGGTGTTGGGTAGGTATCCAACAAGTAATCTGCAAATCCTCTTATTGATAAAGGACTTTTTACAATTCCAAAAGCAAACTGGTCGTACAATTCATCGATGTCGGCAAATGCTACATTATGCGAACCACCTGTGATTGAACTCCGGTAATTTTTATAGGTAATTGCCGAAGACATTACTGATTTATGTGTTACGATGATAAATGCTGAATCAGCAGAAAATAGTGAATAGTCGGTAAACTTTGCTGATGGTGTTACTGCTTGAACAGATGTGATATTAGTAATGTTTCCATCTGAAGTGATAAAACATTTTTTTTCGCTTCCGCTGGTTGGTAAAAGAGTTTTAAAATTACTTCCGCTTGGAGCTACATCAATTCTATTGTGTGCAGTTAGATCATAAATATGAACAGCTCCTGATGCATTAAAATTGCTGATATTTAAATAAGATTTAGTGGAACCATTATAAGGTAAATAAAATAAAAACCCGGTGGATCCTTCAAGGTCAAATGTGTGAGGATATTTTATAGTGATATAAGAAACGGCTGTTCTGTTCGAAGTAAACCCCGGATCTGCAAGGCTTGTAAATTTAAAATTGGTAATTGAATTTCCTAATGCCGATGCAGAAATAATGGTATTGTCGATAAATCGATTTGATTCGTAACCCTTGAATAGTGTGTCCTTAAATAATTGATATCCTCCTGAACCTTGGAATTCAATTTTTAAATGATGGTCGGGATTTGGCAATACCTGTATGTTTTTTGATGCGCCAATGGCAACAATAGTAACGAGAGGACTGGGTCCACTTGTATAGGTTTTTGCAGTATTAATAGAATAGGTCTGGGTGCCACCCACATTAATAACACTCCCGTCAAACCATCCTTCGGATCGGGTATAACGTGCATCAGTACCACCAACAACATCTGTTTCACCATCATAATATCCTGAATGAAAGGATTGAATTTCTTCTTTAAAAAAATAATTATCGGGGGTGTAGGAACTAAATGCAGTGGTGTCGGTAACAGTAACCATCCGATTAGCAGGCCCTGATAAATTCCATGTTAAATAATAAATGGCCGTATCATTTACCAGACTATAATAGGGATTAGGAATAAAGGAAGTGTTTTTATACAATGCAGAATCTAATGTTCCATCATTTGCTTCGGCATAAAATTCAATATAATCATTCGCATTAAATACATTATCACCTTCTCCTTTAACAAAAATATATTGTTGAGTGCCTTTATTGAAAATCTGAAATCTGTGTGGGTCAATTGAAAAAATTCCGGCTGCAGCTAAAGTGGCTGAATCAATGTGATAAATACCGTTTTTGGTAATTTTTATTTTGTAATAATTCTGGGAATAATTGATCCATTCGTTCCCGTATGGTTGTGCTTTTAGCCCCATAAATACAAGCATTAGCAGACATACGAAGAGTAAACGTTTAATCATTTAGCCTTTTTATTTATATCAATTTTCAAGGAAAATACATTCGAATATAAAGCCACTGATTGATCTCCAATATCTGTTAAAGCATAATCAATGGTCACTGATTTTATTCGTACCCCAACTCCAATATTTGGCTGAAATGTTTTTATTTTTTTTCCTAATGCATCCGTATAGGTTTGGTAATTACCAACACCTGCTCTTAGAAAGATCAAATTCGAGTAGGATGCTTCCATTCCAAGATGTGGGTCCAGACTCACTACTTTGCTTTTTATCATTACATTGTGCTTTCCATCAAATGTTGCATCCAAATTCAATTCAACAAGTAATGATATTTTTTTTGTGATATCAAATTTTCGTGCGCTACCCAATAATAATTTTGGCAATGTAATTTCAACAGAATTCGAAGGTATTTCGTTGCCGGTAGCAATAAATGTTTCTTTCATTTCATCAGACAAATTAAAGCTCCATGCGTTAAATGTGGAGGTAACATCACGTGCCATTGCAGCAAATTTCCATTTTTTATAATCGTATTGTGCGCCCGCATCTAATCCAAATCCCCATGCTCCTGCAAAGTCTCCCACTTTTCTTCTGATTATTTTTACGTTTGCTCCAACCCGTAAATTTGGAATTTTTAATGTTTTCGCATACGAAACTAAAAAGCCCCAATCAACTGCCGAAAATGTAGAGATTCGGTTATAATCAACATTCCCGTTGGCATCAATTAGTTCGGTAGTATTCGGGATATCATCAACGCCAAAGCGGATAAGTGTTACTCCTAATACAGATGAACTGTCCAGCCGGGTAGCAAATGCGCCATAATCGTACTTCGCTATTCCTGCAAAATATTCACTGTGCATCAAAGCTACCTGATGTTGATTGCCAATGCCTAATAATCCGGCAGGGTTCCAATAACCTGCGGTAACGTCATCAACGGTAGTGATATAGGAATTTGACATTCCCAAAGCTCTTGCTCCAACACCAACGTTTAAAAACTCGTTACTGTATTTTGGAGCTTGCGCTGAAACGGTAAACCCAATATATAAAAAGGTTATTGCTGTAATTATTATTTTCTTAGCCATAAGGGAATATAAAGTTAAACTAATTTGTTTTGATATGCAAACCGGATACGAACGTTTTTAAGCCCTTTTTATTGCCATGAAAACGAATTTTACTTTATTATATTTGTGGAAAGATCTCTGCTTGAACAAAACCAGTTTAATATATAGAAATATTTTCTTCTATCGTTTGTTAATGAACATGCTTTATAAGGGCAATTATTACAAACGTTTTGAGCCTGTTTGTAAGCTGCTTTCCGGTAAAAATGTGGTCGAGCTTTGCTTTGGCGATACACTGATCGCGAGTTATTGTAAACAGAACGAAATCCGTTGGACCGGTATTGATATCAATACGGATTTTGTAAAAAATGCCAGAAAAAAAGGATTTAATGCTGAATTGTCTGACATCAAAGCAATGGATAAATTTCCAACAGCCGATACACTAATTATTTCAGGATCTTTGTATCACTTTAATTCAGATCTGGAAACTCTTTTTAAAAAAGCACTTTCCAGCTCTGCTTATATTATAATTTCAGAACCTGTTATTAATCTGTCAAATCGTAAAGGATTTATTGGTAAATTGGCACAAGGTTCAGCAACCATTGAAAAACAAAAGCAACATTTTAGATTCACTGAATCAACACTTTTAAAAACCTTAGATTCTTTAAGTGAAAGTTTAAAATTCAACTATAAAGTAGTTGAACGATTTGATAAAGATCTGATTATCGTCATTACAAAATGAGCACAATTGAAATAAGCATAGTAATTCCGGTTTATAACAGTTCACAAATTATTGAGGAGCTTTACAAGAGAATTGCAAAGGCGGTTACTGCCGGTTGTACCTACGAAATTATTTTTGTGAATGATTGCAGCACGGATGACAGCTGGCAAAAAATTAGCTCATTAACAGAACGCTATCCTTCGATCTCCGGAATAAATTTTCGTAAAAATTGCGGACAGGATAATGCCTTGCTTGCAGGATTGAGAATTGCGAAAGGAAATTATTGTGTGATCATGGATGATGATCTGCAACATGATCCGGAAGCAATTTTAAAATTATATAATGAATGTAAGAAAGGATTTGATGTTTGTTTTGCCAATTTTATAGAACGCAAACAAAATGGAGTAAAAACTATTGGAAGTAATTTCAATGGAAAAATGGCGGAGTTTCTGCTTTCTAAACCCAAAGGAATTTATTTGTCACCATTTAAAATTATAACCAGATCAACAGTTATGGAAATTGCAAAGTTTGCAGGTCCTTATCCATACATTGATGGGATTATTTTAACGATTACTCAAAATCTTACGCAGATAGAAGTGGAGCATCAACCACGATTAAGTGGAAAAAGCAATTACACTTTTTCAAGATCCCTTTCTGTTTTTATGAAGTTATTTACAGGGTTTTCTGTTGCCCCCTTGCGTATTGCCACCATCACCGGTTTTATAACAACGTTCATTGGTTTTTGTTTGTTATTAAAATATCTGTACGATTTTTTCATTACCAAAATTTATGTGGAGGGCTGGACAACTGTGGTGGTGCTGATAATAATTTTTGGAGGAATGATCTTGACAACGCTCGGTATTATTGGAGAATACATTGGCAGGATGTACCTTACGCTCAACAATAAACCACAGTATAGCATTACGGAAATTGTAAGAAGTAAAAGCAATGCGCAATAAACTGATCTTTTTATTTACATTTTTATTCTTTGCTTTTTTAACCGCATTTAGTTTACACATTCCTTTTTTTTGGGACGGAATTTTTTTTTCAGAATCAGCCGTTCATTTTTTTGAAAATGGATCTGATAATTTCATTACTCCTATTCAGGTAGATACCGGTGGGTTCCCATTGTATCCCATTTATTTATCAGTAGCTTGGAAAGTGTTAGGAAAAACATTGCTTATTTCTCACCTGGCAATGTTCCCTTTTTTAATCGGTATTGCTTACGAATATTATAAATTAGCAAAACGTTTTCTGAATGATTCCATGCTTCCTTTTGCTATGGTATTATTAGTAGTTGAACCAACATTTATTACCCAAAGTATTTTAATGGGCTACGATATTTTGATGGTTTATTTTTTTCTTTTGGCTCTAAATTCGCTGTTGCGGAAAAATCAATTACTTTATTCAGTGGCATTAACTCTTCTTTGTTTGAGTTCTATGCGAGGTATTATGCTTGGCATTTCATTATTCATACTGGATATTATTTTAAATTCTGTTTTTGAAAAAAAAATAAACATCAAAATTTTCAGTTATGTATCTGCATTAGTAGCGGTGCTTTTTTGGGCATTTTATCATCATCAGAAAACAGGTTGGTTCTTTTTTTCTCCGGAACGGGAAAATAATCACGAAGCATTGGTTTCTGTTTCGATGATGTTTAGGCAATTTGTTTTTATAGTATGGAAAATATCAGATCTTGGAAGAATTGTGTTGTGGGTAGTTTTTATTTTCGGTTGCTATTATTTTTATAAAAAACACAAGGGATTTGAATTTAAAAAAATAGTAATTATTGTCTTAATTCCCTTATTAATATTGATCTGTTTTATGGTACCGCTTTCAAATCCTATCGGTCATAAATATTTTATTGTCACTTTTCTAAGTTTGAATATTGGAGTTTGCTACCTCCTTCAACAAGTAAAAACAAAAAAAATGCAAATAGGCTTTCTACTATTTTTTTGCATAATGATGGTTAGCGGAAATTTCTGGATTTATCCTCAGCGATTTGGAAATGCATGGGATTCCTCACTGAAAGTGATTCCTTATTTCGACTTGCAAAAAAAAATGGATGATTATATCCTGAATGAAAAGATCTCAGAAAAAGAAATAGGAACCCAGTTTCCTCTGATTGCAGATAATCGTTATACCTATCTGGAAAATACATCGTATAAATATTCTGATTGGCAAAAAAATTCCTCCATCAATTTCAAATATATGCTTTTGAGTAATGTAATAAATACGGATAGTCCGGAACAATTTGAAAAAATCAGAAGCGATTGGAAATTGATTAAAGAATTAAAGTCGGGTCAACTAACTATTTCGCTCTACGAAAATCCTCTCTTCAATTTGTAGTTTGATCTTTTAATTCCTTTTAACACTATTTCTTTTTTGTTAAAAAGGCAAGCGCTTTCTTTAATTTTTCCATATCAATCAATAGGAATAAGGACGCATACAGAAAAGGCAATGCAGGCATTTTGTAGCGCACCATTCCTCCAACGGAAGGTGTGGTTATGCCAATCAATACAAATAAAAGCAGTGTAAATAAAAAACAGAAAAGTAAGATTTCTTTATTCTTAAAAATAGATCTATCATAAAAAAATAAAGCCAGAAAAATAAAGAACAAAAGAGATAAATTTTCAATAGAGGCTATTAACTGGAGCCAGTTCTTTACCTGAAAAACAGTAGGTTGGATCAATACATTATAAAAGGATTTTGGGGAATTTGAAAGGAAATCTGTCGCATTCGGTTTCAATCTTTTTAATTCAATAATAGTATTTGCAGGCACCACTGAGTAATCCAATTTGTAATTGCTCGTATCAGTCGAATGTTCCACAAAGGTCGTATCTCTCATGTTATCCAGCTCCCATGAAAGGAAAGAACTTCCGGTTTTAATTTTATAAGTAAAGTCTTTTTGGGGAATTAAAATGCTGTCACGTAAATTATAATCCACCCAGATAAATTTTTTATCGCTTTCTAAAAATACGCCCCCTTTAGATTCAGAGATTGCTTTTGCCTGCTTATCTGAAATTAAAACAAGAGGATTGTAATCAGGTTTCACAAGGGCAATTATACCGGCCAGGAAAATAATTATTAAAAATACAATTCCATATTTTAATCCGGTTAATTTAGCAGATGTTCTTGATACGATAATGTTGCTGATAATTAATGGAATCAATAGAAACCCAATATATGTTTTTATAAAACAAACTGCAATGAAAAAAAAGATCGCGAGGAATCCATTTTTTAATGAATAGTTTTTCAGCAGGCCGAAATCAGAAAAATAAATAAACAGACCAAGGGAACCCATTAACAAACCTTCTTTTAAAACCCCTGAGCTCCAGAATAAGACAGAGGGAATAAAATATATTCCAAGAAGAAGAGCTGATTTCTTATGGGGGAAATGTTTTACAAATGCCTTGAATAGTGCAGTTAATCCAATAAAAGAAAAGAAATTAAAAAAGATCAGATGAACAAAAAAATTACCGAATGAAAAAAGTTGAAGAATAGCATTTATAATAATTATAAAACGAGCATTGCCATATAGAACATCTCCAAAATTCCCGTTCCATGCTTCCGAAAAGTGTTCCTGTTCGTTTCCTAAAATAGATCGGACTAAAATTTTACTATCCGAAAAGTAAGTGTCAAAATCTCCGGAAGAATAATAAAATTTATAAATCGCCAGGAATGAGAATCCTGCAATTAATTTTAATACGAAAAGTCCGGTAATCTTATTTTTGGAAAGTCCTTCAATAACAAAAAAATTCATTTTGTAGATCAGGAAAATGAAAAGAAGTGCATAAAGAAAGGGCAGTAGAAATTGCATTTGATAAAGATATTAAATTCAGAGGCTGTTTAAAATTTATCGCAAAATATTTATTATAGTGTGCTTAAATTGCTTAACCCTGTCAGGGTTTCAAACCCTGACAGGGGTTATTAATACTTAAAAAATAATCGGACTCTAAAAATTAAGAGCAGCTTATGCTATAAAATTTACTATTTTCGCCACAGCGATGAACATAAAAAAACATATACCAAATGCGATTACTTGTGGCAACTTGTTTTGTGGGTGCTTAGCGATCGTATGTGCATTTAATGGAAATTTGGTTTGGAGTGCTTATTTGGTAGGTATTGCAGCAGTATTGGATTTTTTTGACGGATTTGCTGCCCGCTTGTTGAAAGTTGGTGGGGAAATGGGCAAACAGTTAGACTCTTTGGCAGATATGGTGACTTTTGGAGTGGTTCCGGGAGTGGTACTGTTTCAAATGATCTTAAGAGGACTTGATTTATCGAAAGAAGGGTTTGACCTTATTGAGAATCATCCATGGATCATCTATTCAGCATTTATTATTTCTATATTTTCCGCTATCCGACTTGCAAAATTTAACATTGATACACGTCAGACAGATTCTTTTATTGGTGTTCCAACACCAGCTAATACAATCTTAATCTGTTCTATTCCACTTATCGTAAATTGGGATGTATCATTTTCGTTTGTTGAATATAACTTGCCTCTCAATAAATTTATTTTAAATCCCTACCTTCTTATTAGTTTAAGCCTGTTAATGTCCTATCTTCTGATAGCCGAGCTTCCATTATTTGCTCTTAAATTCAAAAACTTTGGATGGGCAGATAATAAGATCCGTTACTCATTTTTAATAATATCAGTAATTTTGTTAATAGTATTTCAGTTCATTGCAATCCCTTTTATTATATTTTTGTACATCATTTTATCGATACTAAATACTGTTTTCAATAAATACGATCAATATAAATAATCACAAAAAAACACAAATGAAATTCACAGCAGAAATTGATGTAATGCCATTAAAAGCATTGTTAGATCCACAAGGGAAAGCAGTTACAGGGAGTATGAAAAACCTTGGTTTACCCGAAATAGAAAATGTTCGTATCGGTAAACACATCACTTTGGAAATTGAAGCGGCATCAAAAGAGGCAGCAACAGCAAAGGTAGATGAAGCCTGCAAAAAGTTATTGGCGAACCAGATAATGGAGTTTTACGAATTCGAATTGGTTGAGAATTAAATTTTAAACATCTTGTCATTTCGATTACTTCGGCTTCGCTCAGTATAAACTCCGCGGAGAAATTTCAAAGTAGCTTTGGATAAAATAAGATTCCTCCAAATTGTGTTGGAATGAGTCTAAAAGTCTAATAAATCATCGATATGCAAATCCTCTTCGATTTGTTGTTCTTCTACCTTTTTGACAGGCCGTAATTCAAAATTCTGACCTAAATAAACTCTTCTTACTTGTTCATCACTTGCCAATTCTTCAGCAGTTCCGGCTTTTAAGATACTTCCTTCAAAAAGTAAATAAGCACGGTCAGTGATCTGTAATGTTTCCTGAACATTATGATCAGTTATTAATACTCCGATATTTCGTTGTTTGAGTTTGGAAACAATGCTTTGGATATCTTCAACTGCAATAGGGTCAACTCCTGCAAAAGGTTCATCTAATAAAATAAATTTCGGGTCCGCAGCGAGGCTACGCGCAATTTCGGTACGTCTTCTTTCCCCACCGGATAATCTGTCTCCCAAATTTTTTCGGATATGGTGCAAATGAAATTCGTCCAATAATTCTTCTAATTTATACTTCTGTTCTTGTTTGGATAATTTTGTCATTTCAAGGATGGCACGAATATTATCTTCAATGCTTAATTTTCTGAAAACCGATGCCTCCTGTGCCAGGTACCCAATTCCGAGTTGAGCACGTTTATACATGGGTTCATTGGTAATTTCTTTGTCATCCAAAAATATTTTTCCCGAATTGGGTTTTATCATTCCAACGATCATATAAAAGGAGGTTGTTTTTCCTGCACCATTTGGACCTAACAGCCCAACAATTTCACCTTGTTGAACCTCCACAGAAACATTTTTTGCAACGGTTCTGCTTTTATATTTTTTTACTAAATTATCTGTACGTAAGATCATGTTGTTAAAAAGTAAATTGCATTGAAAAACGAATACTAAATGGAGTAACGCGCGGGTTATCTAAATAAGTTAACCGATATACGCCATCAAACCGAAACACTTTTAAAATATTTTCGATACCAACAGTAGCCTCAACATACGGGCCACGATTTAATGAATATAAGTTGTCGGGGAAAATCAACACTTTCCTGTTCTTGTCATTTACTGTACCTATTACAGCATTTGCTCCAACAACTTCTCTCCATTTTAATTTTCGCATCAAGGGGATCCTGTTTAAAAAGAAACCGTCAAAGTGATGAGAAAGATTAGCAAAAGCATACTCATCACTTACAAACTCATAATAATTCATGGCATTGAAAGCGTACACATCATAGGTGTATGTTTCGTTGCCACCATGCATTTCGAGTAAGGGATAAGGTAATTGTCCCCATACTTTTCCACATTCCAAAACGTAATCTAAGTAACCAATAGGATTGATGCGAATACGATCATCCACATTTATAACCAGTTTGTGATAATTGTAATCGCTGTTAAAGAAATTTTTAACACCCATAGTGTATTGAACCTGTAAAATGGGATAATGTGTTCCTAAGCTCACACGTTCAAAAGCACCTTCAACATATTTTTCATCGTATGCAAGTCGTGCCAGCAAACGAAATTCGGATGTAGTAATATTATCTTTGAAGCCACGGGTTATTGAATTTTTTTGATATTCATAATGGAAATTTGCCAGCGGCATCATCTGTCTGTTAAAAAAACTCAATTTAGTGTTGAAGCCGGTAAACCATTCCCGCTCAATGTATGTGTTCACTTCTTTTACATTGGTTAAGTTACGCAAGGGTGTAATTCTGAAAAGTGATGCAACAATATTATCGGTGGTAAACCCATTTTGACTTTGCCCTAATATTTCATTATCATTTTTATAATATAATCCAACCATTGTTCTTGGCTTCTTTTCAATAAAAGAACGGATTCCCAGTTTATATTTAAATTTTTCGTCACGTGTTCCATAAGCTACATAACCACTTAATTCATACAATTTGCTGAATTTATTACTTGTACGTCCACCAAAACGAAAACGATTTCCTTCAATTTCATTAAAGCTGTACATATTAAAATATGGTCCATATTCAAAATTGCCTTTTACTTTATACCCTGTAACAAAAATTTGTAAAACATCTATCCATGTTTTATAAACCGGTAATGATTGCAAGGTATCCACCATGTGATAAATTTCTCTTTCATTTTTTGATAAGGTATCATGTCGGTTTTTTTTCCAGAAATCTTCTGTTTTTTCAAAAGTATCATCAGCAACTTTAAGGTTTTCAGTGAGTGAGTAAAATTTATCAGGTCGTGGTTGATTGATCTTGAAATTGCCATAGGAAGCAGTTTTTCTGCCATAAATTCCCATCAAAGATTTTTTCTTTTGTTCGATCGGGAAAGGGTTAAAGTCAATAACTAACCGTTCTTTTTCCATCATCCAGGCACTATCTACCTGGGTGTATTTTTGAACTACGGATGTGGAATTTATAAAGTTGATATTTGCATCATCAGCAATGCTCATCTCTATCTGTAGTATTGCAAATGAAGTGTCAGTTGCCCAGAGGTTCCCTGTAAAAGCTAATTCTTGTTTGAATTTTGGCTTGAACTGTAATTGGAAGCACTTGTGACCTTCTATAACCATGCTGTCGATCAAATAGAATTTATAGAACAACAGTGCATTATCAGAAATAGGGCTATTGAAGTTTTTCCCGAATACTAAAATAGTGTTATCATAGATGTTAACATTTTGATACATGTCTCCCATAAATTGTGAAACACTTGCATTTTGAACACCAGCGACTTTACTTGCTTTTACTATTTCATTTTTTGTTTTTGGATTTTTTCGAAAATAAAAATCAGATAAGGCCTCTGTCATAAATACAGGTAAATATGGTTTTTCCTTTGCATTTGTACTGTCGATATTATCAAAAATAAAAGCGAATGGTTTAAGTAAAGGATTGTTTTGAAAATCTTCACTTAAATTATTCAGATCAAATTCTACTTTATTATACACTTCATATTCATAAGCATCCAGTTTTTTTCGGTCGTTTTTATCCTTGTTGGCGATAATTTTCCGAAGGATGCGGTGAGCGGGATTTTCACCGGGGCGAACTTCAATAGCAGCTAATTCAACACCTTGAGATAGTCCAATATTTATTGTTTGGGTTAAACCTCGTTTTACGGCTCTTGTTAATTTATTATAACCAACATAAGAAACAATAAGAGAATCAACTTTTAAAGTTGTTGACAGGGTGTAATTTCCTTCCACATCACTTGTTGTTCCAATGATAGTTCCTTTGAAAATAATATTTACAAATGGCAAGGGTTCACGGGTTTGGGCATCTACAATTTTGCCGCTTACTTTTGTTGTTTGAGCAGAGCAATTGATAGTAAAGGCAAGCGTAAACGCTAAAATTAGTGCAAGAAAAGAAAATCGGTATTTTAATTTTTGTTTCAAAAGTTCAAATTAATCATTTTGTAATTCTTCCCAATACTCTACCCCTCTTCGTGTGTGTGCTAAAAGTATTTTATTTATCGAACCTGCTGATACTGAAATAGTATATTCAGGTAGGGAGCCTTTCGGTACTTTTTAAACTTAACGTCCGGTTAGTATCAGGATGCTGAGTTTATTTTTCTAACCTATTTTGTTTCTGTATTTTTTGTTTTCCGTTTATATTCAAAGTAAGAAACAAATATACTTGCTTCGTACAAGAAATACAAGGGTAATGCAACTAACATTTGTGAAGTAATATCCGGTGACGGGGTAATAACGGCAGCAACGATTAAAATAATAATAACGGCATGTTTGCGGTATTTACGCATAAACTGCGGAGAAATGAGACCAAATTTTGTCAGAAAAAATACAAATACAGGCAATTCAAAAACAATTCCGGTTGCAAGTGAAAGGGTTGATACCGTTGAAATATAGGAATCCATCGTAAAATTATTTTCAATCATTGAACTTACCTGATAATTTCCTAAAAAATTAATCATAAGGGGAACAATGATGTAATAACTAAATAATACACCTGTCAGAAATAAAAAGGTAGCAGAAAGAATAAAACCTGTTGATGCTTTTTTTTCATTTTCTTTCAAAGCAGGTTTGATAAAACGCCATATTTCCCATAAAACATAGGGAGCTCCAAGCATAAATCCGGCAACAAAAGCGATCCACATTTGTGCCGTAAATTGGTCGGATAATCCTAAACTCTGCAGTTTAAAAGTGTAATGACCAAAACATAAAGCATTCCCATCACTCAGAATATTAATCGATTGCAGCCAATGGCCCAATTTACAAAATGCCTGATAAGTTAAAAAATCGCTTTTAAGAGGACCCAGTATTATTTTGTCGAATAAAATTTCAGGATAAAAAAACATTACAACCGATAATATTACTACTACAAGTGATGAGCGAAATAAATGTCCGCGTAAAGCATCGATATGTCCAAAAAAAGACGTTTCGTTAGAAGGGTTTTGTTTTTTAAAAAGTCCGAATAGTGCCATATATTATGATGGCAAAGGTAACAGAAATTAATATCTGAAGGAATAGAAATAAATCTATTTTAAAGGATTGTAATAGAGAATTCAAAATTAGTTTTTTCTGAAGCTTCTTTATCGAACTCGCCTTTTATGAAATGAGCGAAAAATCAATTTTTCTTATTAGATTCAGCTCTGCTTTTTTCGTCCAGAGCCCAGGCTAAATTGTTTTTAGCGAGTTGATTACTTGGCTCCAGTTCCAGGGCTTTTTTATAAAGTGTTATCGCATCATCATACTGTAATTTCATCATGAAAGAAGTTCCGATATTGTTTAATGCGATCACATTTTTTTTGTCAATATCAATTATTTTACTCCAAACTTCTATGCTTTTGTCGAAATTATTGAGCTTATAATAATTCATCCCCAATTCGATATAAAAAGGAACATCTTTATTAGTGGCAGGAGCTTGTTCTTGTTTTTGAATTTTTTCAAGCACTTTTCTTTTTTCATCCATTGCCCATTTTAAATTATTTTTTGCAAGTTGAAAAGCGGTATCAAGTTGCAAGGCTTGTGTGCAGGCATCGATCCCATTTTGATATTGTTGCATCATATTATAAGCTACCCCCATATTATTATAAGCGATGGCACTTTTTGGGTTTAATTCGATCGCTTTTTTTGCGGAATTTAATCCATCCTGTGGCATTTGATTATTAATATAAGCAACAGAAAGATTGATCCAATTATCATAACTAGGATTTGTTTTTACTGCATTTTCCAATGCGGCAATATCAGCCGGTTGTTGAACTGCTGTTATTGTGCTTTCGCTGACGTTATCAGGTGATGAAAAAGTTTTTAAATACAGATATATCAACGAGGAAAAAATAAAAAGAAGAAGAATGATGATCGGAATATTAATTTTTGAGGCAGGCTTCGTTTCTTCTGTCTTTTGCTCTTCTTTTGGAGTTTCGTTTTGATCGTTTGTTGGTTCCATAGTTAAATTCAATTATTGGATTATAGGTTTTAGGATAAATTATGCGGGTATAAAGTTAAAATATTTAACTATTTCAAAAAATGTTGGATCGTACATGTTGTTTATTTTAAATAAGTTATAATAAATCAAGCAATGAGAGATGCCAATAATTGTTACAAAAATATAAGGAAAAACGTTTTGAATTTTAGTATTTGACGAAAATTTTATGCTTAGTAATTTGTGACTTGCAAACAAAGTGCAAACGATAAAGCAATTATAAAAAAATCGAATATTTTTTGGAATGAATGTATAAACGATCAGTGAAAAAACAAAAAATGTTAAGAGAAGGAGTAAAAAATGTTTTTGTTTCGGATGTTTTTTTAGATCGAAAATGCCTGAGAAAAATAAGATCATTGTGGCTAAGGATAAGATAGAAAATTCGATCAGATATTGATACCAGGGTCCTTTCCCCCAATAAAAAACGTATTCAATGCGTGTAGTTTCCATGATGTGGATTACCTGGTTGATTTTTTCAATACCACCAACAAATAGTATGTATCCAACTATGGCAATTACTGGCGGTAAAACATGAAAATAAAAAAAAGAACGATACGTTAGCTGAGTTTTTTTTGTGTAGATCAGATAAAAAGAAAACAGTGCAAAAAAGGGGACAACAAAAAAGTTAGATTCTTTATAGAAAAATGAAATAAAACTTACTATTGCAAAAACTATCCAGTTGTTTCTGTTTGGTTCTTTTATAGCTAATGCATAGGAAAGTAATACCCAAACACAGAATAATGTATTGCCCGAATCCATCAACGCTCTGCCAGCCATTCCCATGCTAATAGGGAATGTGATTGCAAGGGTACTTGCAAAAAACGCAATTTTTTCATTTTCTAATTTTTTGATATAGATGTATAGGATCAGACCTGTGATAAAAAAACAGAATAATGAGAGGATTGACAAAGAGTCAATTGTCGGGCTTAGCCCAACAAACAAAGCTCCGCACATGTAATATAAATAACGGCAGGGATTTGGAGTGTAATGTTGCTGTTCAATGGAAATGAAGTCGTTTGTGATTTTCGAAAATCCATTTAATCCCATTTCATTAATGATCATAGATCTTTTAAAATACATTCCTTCATCGGCTGTCATGTAATACTGCTCGGGCTTTGGAAAGTTTTTAAAAATGAATATGCTAATACAGACAAGTATTATCAGGAAGGAAACAAAATGTTTGTCTTTAAAGCCAAGTGTCATAAGTAGAGTTTTTTTGTTTCTTAGATCAAGGTTGAGTCTTCGGTAAAAATTTGTCTTTCATCTTTAAAAAGTACATTTCAAAATAGGTGTAACTTAATTTCGAAACGGTGACAATGAATACGAGTGATAAAATTATTTCAATTAAAAATACATACTTAGTTGGACTGACCACATTTACTCCAAAATAATTGAATGTGAAAAGTACAATAAAAAACAGGATCATGTGATAGCAATACATCCCGTAAGTATATTTTCCCCAGGTAGAAATAGTTTTAAATTTACCAATTTTATAAAATGAATTATCGGAATAGTTTTGCTCTAAAATAATAAATGCAAAAAATAGTGAAAACAAAACAGGCAGTAGGGATGCGGCAATAATATAATTATTCCCGAGCTTCCAGATCAAACCTCTAAGGGGAAGGATCGCGATAAAAATGATATATATTGATACGATCAGAAGTTTAGGAGTGTTTTTAATTTGAGCAATAAATTTTTCTTTAGTGGCCAAAATAGCCACAATGGCTCCAACAGTTAAATCGGATACTGAGGAAAATGAATGATACCTGAGGATCATATCCTCACCTCCATTTGAAAAAAAATATCGAAATGCAATTGATCCCAAAACAAAACTAATGAAAGTAGGTAATAAATATTTTTTAGGAATTATAAAAATGACCAAAGGCCAAAACAAATAAAATTGCTCTTCGACAGAAACGGACCAAAGCACACCAATCAGAACATTTGTTATCCCATTGTTCAGGTAGTCAAAATTACCTGTAAAAGTCATATAGTTCCATGCATTTAAATGATCTGCCGAAAATAATAATGGAAAATTAGACGGTATAGCGTTTTTAAATAAAGGGAACACAAATAAGCACAGATCTACTACTAAAAAATATACCGGCCAGATGCGTAAAATACGTCTCATGTAAAAATATCTAATATTTATTTTTCCATGATTTTCTTGTTCTGCAAGAAGTAAATAGGTAATTAAAAATCCGCTTAAAACAAAGAAAAAATTTACACCCAGATCTCCATTTAATAAGAGGTGATTTTTAATAAACTGATAGGTGGCGGAAGGGTGATTATATCCCAGGCAAACCATTGCATGATTAACAAATACAGCAAAAAAAGCAAAAAAGCGTAATCCGTCAAGATTTTTAAAGACTATTTTATTATCCATTTATGCGCTGTATTTATTCAAATGTAGCAAAAAAACTTATAGTTTTACTGTTCATTTATTTTGTTAATTTTAACTTCAATTGAGATCAGCTATGTTTAAAAATTTATTTGAAGGATTGCCACTGAGTAAAACACTTGTTTATTTTTTTCTGCTTATTACAGTGGTTACTGTTACTTATTCGAACCATTTTAATAATTCTTTTCATTTCGATGATTCGCACACCATTCAAAATAACCTGTTTATTCAGGATATAAAAAATATTCCATTGTTTTTTAAAGATGGAACAACATTTAGTTCCTTACCTCCCAACCAGTCGTATCGGCCAATTGTTACTGCATCCCTGGCTCTTGATTATTGGATAGGAAATGGATATAATTTATTTTATTTTCACCTCTCCACATTTATTTTGTTTTTAGTGCAAGGTATTTTAATGTTCTTTTTTATTTTCAAATTACTTAACAGTTCATTTAGGAATAATTGGAATTTTTATATTGCTGCAACCGCAGTTGCTTGGTATCTGTTGCATCCCGCCAATGCCGAAACTATTAATTATATAATCGCCCGTTCAGATGTACAATCTACTTTTTTTGTAATACTTGGTTTTGTGCTTTACATATTTTCGCCATTCTGTAAAAAAACATTTTTGTATTTGATACCTATAGGGATTGGCACCTTAGCAAAACCAACAGCGGTGATGTTTGCACCTATGTTGTTTTTTTATATTTTATTTTTTGAAGAAAAGATCAGCTTGAACAACCTATTTAAAAAGCAGTATTTTAATCAGGTTCTTTCCGTGTTAAAGGCGGTTATTCCGGCATTTATATTTTGTGCTGTAATGTACAAATTTGTTGATCACCTTACTCCTAAAACATGGGTTTCCGGGGGCTCTTCCACATTTAATTATTTGATCACACAACCTTTCGTTATTGTTCATTATTTTACAACGTTCTTTTATCCGATAAGTTTAAGTGCCGATACGGATTGGCAGACCTTAACAACTATCTGGGATAGTAAATTCCTGATCGGTTGTGTTTTTATTTTTAGTATGCTGCTTATTGCATTTTGGTTTTCAAAAGAGGAACAATTGCGGCCTGTCAGTTTTGGAATAATTTGGTTTTTCCTGGCCTTAATTCCAACTTCCAGCATTATACCATTGTCTGAAGTGTTGAATGATCATCGTATATTTTTTCCGTATGTAGGATTAGTAATAAGTGTTTGCTGGACGGTTGGTTTAATTATTATGAAACAAAAAAGTCGTTTGGAAGCCTTAAATGATAAGTATGAAGTAATACTGGTAATCGTTGTTTTAATTGCTCTTTCGGGATATGCTTACGGAACCCGTCAACGGAACAAAGTATGGAACTCAGAAGAGAGTTTGTGGTATGATGTAACAATTAAAAGTCCGAATAATGCCCGCGGACTGATGAATTATGGTCTTTCAAAAATGGCCAAGGGTGAATACCCGGAAGCCGAAAAATATTTTAACATGGCATTAACTATGTGGCCGGATTACTCTTTTTTAAATATTAATATGGGTGTATTAAAGTCAGCAACAGGCGATAAGGAGAGTGCTGAAAAGTATTTCAAACATGCTCTTGATGTTGGGAAAAACTTTCCTGATACCTGGTATTTTTATGGAAAATATTTGAGCGACCAGTTACGGTATTCTGAAGCTATTCCCTTGTTAACAAAAGCTATTGAGCTTTCTCCTGCTCATATTGGTTCACGCTCTCAATTGATGAAGGTGTATAATGAAACGGGTGATTGGGAAAAGTTAAAAGAAGTGGCAGAAAGTACCCTGCAGATAATTCCAAATAATGTAGAAGCCGCAATGTATTTGGAAGCAAGCAAAAATAAAAAAGGGAAAATAGAAATAGCCGAAGATGAAATCAGATTAGCGCCAACTGCTGAAAAATATTTGAATTTGAGTTTGATGTATTATCGGGCAGGGAAATATGAAAGCTCCATTAACGCTGCTAAAGAGGCACTCAAATTAAGACCGGATTATCCGGAGGCATACAATAATATTTGTTCTGCTTATAACATCCTGAAACAATATGATAAAGCAGTAGAAGCTTGCCAAAAGGCGATTGAACTAAATCCCGATTTTCAATTGGCAAAAAATAATTTGACCGTTGCATTGAATGGCCGTAATCAAATTTCGCAATTAGAAAATATTGCAAATACAAATCCGAGTGCGGAAAATTTTCTGAATTTAAGTTTGACCTACTATAATCAAGGAATGTATGAAAAGTGTATTGAAGCCTGCAAGAAAGCAATAAAATTAAATCCGGATTATGCTGATGCATACAGTAATATGGGTGTTGCTTACATCCAATTAAAACAATTTGATAATGCCATAGCTGCTCTTACTAAAGCGCTAAAAATTAATCCGCAACATAAATTGGCGAGTGGGAATTTGAATTGGGCGAAGGACGAAAAGGCGAAAGCGAAACAATAATTTTTAGGAACTCAGTTTAGACTTTATAGAAGTTAAAATGGTATAAAATATTATTTTTTATAAAAAAGGTTCATCCAAAACAGTTCTTTGCGAGGCACGTGCTGCGTGAAGCAGACAACAATTACATCTATCATTGTTTGAGATTGCTTCGACTGAAAAGTCTCGGGGAATGACGTTCTAAATATGCATTCAATTATTTTAATAAATTAAATGTATAAAGTCTTTAAAAGAAATTATATTTTTTTATACCATTACTTAAATCAAATTAGTCCAAATTGTTTTTTTTGCCTAAGCGTAAAACCTTTTCCAAAGTTCAAACTTTTGAAAAGGTATAATTGCCTTTTGGATTAATTCATAAAAGGTATTGGTATTATTTAGGGTTCACTTAAAAAGTAAGGTTCCAAATATTTGGAATCAATAATGTTTAATTTTATAAAAAAAGTTTGTTGGTTTGATGTGTGCGAGCTATGAGCAAACGCGATGTCGTTTCGCGGTGAACTCAATTTTTCTTGAAGGTCTTGGAGAGAGCTTTAGCTGCTCTCATAGACATTCAAAAAAATTGCGAGAGGAGCGGGGCAATCGTTTGCTCTTGATTTTTTGTTTCTTTTTCATTAAGGAAAAAGAAAAAGAGGCCGCAAAGAAAAAGATTGTTTTGTGTTTAAATGTTTGCATTAAACACATACGAAATTTCTTGAAAGAGCCTACATTATTCTTTTTCGTAATGATTGAGTGAACCCTATTTAGCAAAGAGTTACTAAAAATTTTGTTTCCTCATTAAACTAATTTGTTCCGCGAGTAGCCCAAGAAAAAAGAAAATCAAACCACTTATTATAAAAAGCATTGCTCCGACACTCACCCCTTTCCCTGCAAGAACAATAGGTGTTCCCCATAAAACCCCACCTAGAAAAAGCAATATTGAAAGTGGAACAAATATTTTCATCGGATTAAAAAGTAAAACAATATTGAGAATCTCTCGTAATGTATCAATGGCTGTAAGCGTTGAAATGGTGCTTTTTCCTGCTAATCGTTGTTGAATTTTAATTGGTTTTTCTATGACCTTGTGCCTTTGGCTAATAAATATTAGAGCAATAATATCACTATACGCCATGTTATTCGGACAAAGTTTTATATACTTTTTTCCCAATCCCGTATCATATAACTTCATGCCACTGTTTAAATCATAAATTGACAATGGCATCAATATCGAAGCAATTTTACGAATGATCCATTTCCCGAAACTTCTATACATTGATGCTGATGCTTGTCCCTTTCTATTGCCAATTACCATGTCCGCATCGGTCGCTTGGGCTTCATCTAATAGGGAGTCAATATCTTCTAATAAGTGTTGGCCATCTGCATCAATAGTTATGCTGTACTTTGTTGTTGATGCTTCCACTCCTGATTTTATTGCTCCGCCATATCCTTTGTTTACTTTGTGAGTAATTATTGCAAAGCCTTTGCTTGAGTTTTTTAGATACGTCAATACTTCAGCTGTTTTATCTTTTGAGCCATCATTCACAACAATTAAATGATAGTGCTTGTTATGACAATGTTCAATTACAGCAGGCAAAAATTCTTTCAATGCCAACTCTTCGTTGTATGCAGGAATGATAACGCTTAAAATAGATGCTTCTCCCATTTACTTTTGATAATTATTTTATTTCTTTACCTCCGAAATCGAACTTCTGCCTTTGAACTTTCGATTTCTTTATATAATTCCTTCCTTTAGCAGATCATGTAAATGTACAAAACCATGATATTTTCCTTGCTCGGTCACAATCAACTGGGTAATGTTATATTGTTCTAATAATTGCATCGCATTTACAGCTAATTCTTCCGCTTCAATTCTTTTTGGCGTTTTATTCATAATATCTGCGGCTTTCAAATTTGCAATAGAATCAGACTTTTCCAGCATTCTCCGCAAATCACCATCGGTAATTACCCCAACCAAAACGTCATTATCAATAACGGCAGCAGCACCTAATCTTTTTGATGAAATTTCGAGGATGACTGATTTTATTGAATCATCGGGTTTAACCTGCGGCTTTTGATTTTGAATGGAAATATCTCCAACTTTTAAATATAATTTTTTTCCCAAGGCTCCTCCCGGATGATATTTCGCAAAATCTTTACTTGAAAAATCTCTGCAATCCAGCAAACAAACAGCTAATGCATCGCCCATTGCCATTTGTGCCGTGGTGCTGGATGTGGGTGCTAAATTGTTCGGGCATGCTTCTTTATCAACGGTGGTATTTAATATGTGATCAGCCTGTTGCGCGAGATATGAATTAATATTGCCCACTAAAGCAATTAATTTATTTCCACTGCTTTTTAAAAGTGGCACTAACACTTTTATTTCAGGAGTATTTCCGCTTTTTGAAATGCAAATAACCACATCATCTTGTTGAATAGTGCCCAGATCACCATGAATAGCATCTGCTGCATGCATAAAAGTAGCAGGAGTTCCGGTCGAATTCATTGTAGCTACTATCTTCTGAGCGATAATAGCACTTTTGCCAATACCGGTAACAACAACTCGTCCTTTTGATTCAAAGATCAATTTTACACAGGCCACAAAATCAATATTAATGAAATGTTGTAAATTCTGAACCGATTCGGCCTCAATATTCAAGGTCATTTTGGCAAGTTCAATTATTTTATCGATAGATTTATTCACTTCGTAGTGCATTTAAAATAAAGTAGAGAAATGTTTGTATCTGAAACAATTTTTTATTATATATTTACATTAGTAAGGTAAAAAAAAGATTTTACTATTAAAATTATCAAAACGGTATAAAATTAGTTTTTTTTCGGTTGATAATCTAATTCAAAATAGCTAGCTAAATTTTAAACGATACTTAATACATACTCATATTAAAACAACATTAAAATCAATGGTCGAGGTAGAAACGTCACTTCAGGAGTGCTTACAGAAATTTTTTGGATTCGATAGCTTTAAAGGACAGCAGGAAGAAATCATTACCAGTTTAATGGAAGGAAAAGATACATTTGTGATCATGCCAACAGGTGGGGGTAAATCATTGTGTTATCAATTACCTGCATTAGTAAGCGAAGGAACAGCAATTATTATTTCTCCACTTATTGCATTGATGAAAAATCAAGTAGATGCATTACGTAACTTCGGTAACGAAGAAGGCATCGCACACTTCTTAAATTCATCACTTTCAAAAGTAGAGATCACCAAAGTAAAAAAAGATATTACGGATGGGAAAACAAAATTATTATACGTTGCTCCCGAAAGTTTAACAAAAGAAGATAATATTGCATTTTTTAATGAAATAAAAATTTCATTTTTCGCAATTGACGAAGCACATTGTATCTCTGAATGGGGCCATGACTTCCGCCCGGAATACCGCAGGTTGCGTCCAATCATTGAACAAATCGGGAAAGTGCCTATCATCGCATTAACAGCAACTGCAACCCCAAAAGTTCAACAAGATATCCAAAAGAATTTAGGCATGACCAGTGCCAATTTATTTAAGTCTTCATTTAACCGCTCTAATCTGTATTATGAAGTTCGACCAAAACAAAATGTTGTAAAAGAAATTATTAAGTATGTAAAAACACAACATGGTAAATCAGGTATCATCTATTGTCTGAGTCGCAAAAAAGTGGAAGAGCTTGCTGAAACACTTCGTGTAAACGGAATAAAAGCATTGCCTTATCACGCAGGATTGGAAGCCAAAGAACGTGCAAAAACACAGGATGCATTTTTGATGGAAGATATTGATGTGATCGTTGCAACCATTGCATTCGGTATGGGCATTGATAAACCGGATGTTCGTTTTGTAATTCATCACGATATTCCAAAATCATTGGAAGGATATTATCAGGAAACAGGACGTGGAGGCAGAGATGGTGCAGAAGGAAATTGTATCACTTTTTATAGCTATGATGATATTGCGAAGTTGGAAAAATTCATGAAAGGAAAACCTGTTGCTGAACAAGAAATAGGAAAACAATTATTGACCGAAACGGTTTCTTATGCGGAGACATCAAGTTGCAGAAGGAAATTTTTATTGCATTATTTTGGTGAAGAATTTGACGAAACCGGTTGTGGTGGCATGTGTGATAACTGTCGCAATCCCAAACAAAAGTTTGAAGGAATGGATGATGTTGCTTTAGCGATTGAAGCAGTAACAGATGTAAAAGAAAAATTTAAAACAAAAGACATTATCAATATTTTACTTGGAATTGTTAATTCTACAGTTAAGTCCTATAAGCATAACGAACTGGAGTGTTTTGGAAAAGGTGCTGAAGATAATAAAAGTGAAAAATATTGGAATGCAGTTATCCGCCAGGCTTTTGTTTCCGGCCTGTTAACAAAAGATGTTGAAAATTATGGTTTGTTAAAAGTTACTTCTGAAGGGAAATCATTTTTAGATGAACCATATTCAATGATGGTTACCAAAGATCATGATTATGAAGGAACAGAAGGTGATGATGAGGATTCAGCCGGTGGTGCAGGAGGAAAAGGCAGTGCAGGGTCTGACGAAGTATTGTTTGCATTGCTGAAAGATCTGTTAAAACAAACGGCACATAAATTAAAATTACCTCCGTATGTTATTTTTCAGGAAGGATCATTGCAGGAAATGGCAATTCAGTATCCTATAAAAATGGATGAATTGGTTAATATTACCGGTGTAGGACAGGGGAAGGCGCAAAAATTCGGAAAAGCATTCATTGATCTGATTGGAAAGTATGTGGAGGAAAACGAGATCGAACGTCCATTAGATATGGTTGTTAAATCTATCGTAAATAAATCAGGATTAAAAGTATATATCATTCAAAGTATTGATCGCAAACTTCCTTTGGAAGATGTTGCGAGTGCAAAAGGTTTAAGTTTAACTGATCTGATCACGGAGATTGAAAGCATTGTTCATTCCGGAACAAAAGTGAATATTGCTTATTATCTGAATGATATAATGGATGATGATAAACAACAAGAAGCCGTAGAATATTTCAAAGAATCAGATTCAGACTCAATAGAAGCTGCTATAAAAGAGCTGGGGGAAGAAGATTATACCGAAGAAGAAATACGTTTAATGCGAATTCGTTTTATGAGTGAGTTCGGAAATTAGTTTCAGTAATTTTTTATTTAAAAACCGCGATAGTTTATTTTACTCGCGGTTTTTTTTTAGTTTAGTTTTTTTGATTTATATTCGACCTAATATCAAATGAAAATATAAAATAGTCCTTTTTTAAAATCTCACCCAAATCCTCTCCTTGAAAAAAGGAGAGGATGATTGGACTCCTGTTTTATATTTCAATTGGTATAATAATCCGACTTAGTTTTTTAAATTAACAGCCTGTACTAATTTAAAATTATATAATGGAATTACTAATCATTTTTATTTTATCCTTTTTGAATGGATTCTTTGCTCTATCAGAAATTGCTTTAGTTTCAGTAAAAAAAAGCCGAATTGAACATCTGGCTTCAAAAGGTAGCAGCAGGGCAAAAACAATATTGAAATTGCTTGAAAATCCTGAAAATTTTCTCTCTTCTGTACAGGTTGGTATAACATTAATTGGTATTATATCCGGTGCATATGGAGGCGCAACCCTTACCGATGATATGGAAGGTTATCTGTCAGGTTTCTTATTTCTTCATCCTTATGTTCATGATATATCATTAATAATTGTAATTAGTGGAATTACATATTTTTCCATCGTAATAGGGGAGCTGGTTCCTAAATCTATTGCAATGAATAATGCCGAAGCTATCGCTTTAACTTGTGTTCCTATAATAAAATATTTTACAATAGCGACCTATCCATTTGTGAAGTTATTGTCTGTTTCAACTAAATTGATTTTAAAGATATTTCGGGTTAAAGAAAACGAAAATGAAAGGGTAAGTGAGGAGGAATTGCTCTTTATGCTAAAAAACGCTGGTAAGCAGGGAGTTCTGGAGAAAGAAGAAAGTCAGGTGCATCAAAATCTTTTTTCATTTACCGATCAAACAGCCAAATCATTGATGACTAATAGTAAAGAAGTGGAGTGGATAAACTATACTGATGCAAAAGAAAAGATTCTTAGCCAACTAAAAGAAAGTGTTCATTCTAAGTTTATTGTCAGTGATGGTTCTATAGATAAAATAAAAGGAGTTATAACCATAAAAGATTTTTTGGAGAACCATAACCGTGAAAAATTTAAATTAGACGACATTATTAATGATCCTATTTTCTTTGTTTCAACTACCCCTGCTTTTAAAATTCTCAATATATTTAAGACTAAGAAACAATACATAGGTATTGTTTTGGATGAATTTGGAGGTGTAAAAGGCATAATTACACTTCATGATTTAATAGAAGCAATCGTTGGAGATTTGCCGGATGAGGATGAAACAGATGATAAAAATATCATCAGAAGAATAGACGGAACGTATCTGATAAATGGAAAGACACTTGTTTTTGAGTTGAATCAATACTTTCAACGAGAAATTATTAAGGATAACATTTCAAAATATACAACCATATCCGGCTTTCTTCTGGAACATTTAAAAACTATTCCCAGTGCAGGAGATAAAGTCGATCATAACAATTTACAATTTGAAATTATGGATATGGACGGCAATAGAATTGATAAAGTGTTAATGAACCTGATAAAAAAGTAAAGAAACAGAAAACAAAAGAGTGCTCCATTTTATACAACCCGCCTAAACAAATTTATAATCTGTTTTGTGTTTTACTTCAGTCATAACAAAGGAACTGTGAACATGAGCAATGTTTTCTGCTGCAGCTAGTTTATTCATCAGAAAATCCTGATACTGATTCATATCAGAAGCAACCACTTTCAATAAATAATCATTGGTGCCTGCTGTGTGATAACATTCCATCACCTCATCCAGTTTTACAATTGCTAATTCAAATTTTTTCAACATTGGTTTGGAATGTAATTGTAAAGAAACATTGCAATAAACAATAAGAGCCTTTCCGATTTTTTCCTCATTAAGTAAAGCAACATATTTTTCGATAATTCCATTCTTTTCCATTCGTTTTATCCGCTCATAAGTTGGCGTTACAGAGAGTCCTACTTTATCTGCAATTTCTTTTGTATTTAGTTTGCAATTTTTTTGAAGAAGGAGTAAAATTTGCTTGTCGATTTTATCTAATTTTTCCATGTAGTTTTTTTTTCTGTTTTGTTAGTTCTTGTAGTAAAAAAATAATTTAATAATCTGTTAATATTCAAAAATATAGTTTTATTTTCTATATATCGCATTTAATTTAGAAATAAAAAACAGTTGCTTTAACTTTGAATAAGAGTAATTGAATGGGTCGTTCCGACTATTTCGGCATCGCTCAGTATAAACTCCGAGGAGGAATCTTTAAATTTATTCGCATAATTATAAACAAGTAAAAAAATGATCGGTACCCGTCAAGCTCAATGCAAGTTTACCGAAATGACCTGTAAAATTTAAATTCATAAAATAAATTAGTAACCATGGCAGCAAAATCAATTTCAAAACAAAAAAGCAAAAGGGTTTTGAAACCCGAAAGTTTAATGATGAGTTACGGTTATAAACCTGAACTTTCAGAGGGCGCAGTAAAATGTCCCATTTTCCAAACATCCACTTTTGTTTTCAAAAATGCAGAAGAAGGAAAGGCATTTTTTGAAGTAGCTTACGGAAAACGTCCTTTGGGCCCACATGAAAAAACAGGATTAATTTATAGCCGTATCAATAATCCTGATCTTGAAATTTTAGAAAACCGACTTTGTCTTTGGGATGAAGCAGAAGATGGTGCTGTGTTCGAAAGCGGTATGGCAGCGATAACTACAACTGTTTTAGAACTATTGAAACCTGGGGATCTTCTTTTACACAGTGAGCCGATCTATGGTGGCAGCGATCATTTTTTTAAGCATATATTAGAAAAATTTGGAATCCATAGCATTGGTTTTATGCCAAATCAATCGAAAGAAGAAATAATCAAATTAGTTAAATCTACCGGAAAGTCTGATAGGTTGGCGATGATATTTATAGAAAGTCCTGCTAATCCGACTAACGATTTAATCGATATGAAAATGTGCGTTGAAATTGCCGGACTGTTTTCTACAAAAGATAAAAAAGTATTAACCGCAATTGATAATACATTCCTTGGGCCTGTTTTTTCACATCCTTTAAAACATGGATTTGATCTGGTATTATATTCCGCGACCAAATATATTGGTGGCCATAGTGATGTGATTGCAGGAGCTTGTATCGGTTCAAAAGCTTTATTGAAACGCGTAAAATCATTTCGCAGCATCATGGGAACGATGGCCTCACCAAATACGGGTTGGTTGTTAATGCGTAGTCTGGAAACATTAAAAATGCGAATGACCTTGCAAGCTGAAAATGCAGAAAAAATTGCAGCATGGTTAAACAAACATCCTAAAGTAGAAAAGGTTTATTATTTGGGACTTCTAAAAAAAGGGGATAAACAATATGAAACCTACAAACGTCAATGTTTATCGCCCGGCGCAATGATCAGTTTTGATGTAAAAGGGGGGGAGAAAAAAGCCTTCAAAGTATTAAATGCAATGCAACTTATTAAACTTGCCGTAAGTTTGGGTAGTACCGAATCATTGGCAGAGCATCCGTATTCTATGACCCACGCACCAGTAAATGATGAATTAAAAATGAAAATGAATTTGACAGAAAAAATGATCCGGCTTTCTGTTGGTGTTGAAAATTATGAAGATATTATTGCGGATATAGAGCAGGCTCTTGAGAAAATTTAATTTCAAAATCTATTAACAATGTTATAAACCAGGGAATTATTAATTATTTTTGAAACGAACAAATTCCATTCTAATTTAATGAAAATTATATCCAAATTATTGGTTGCCAACCGAGGCGAAATTGCTATTCGAATTCTTAGAGCAGCAAGTGAATTGCATATCAAAACGGTTGCCGTTTATACTTTTGAAGACAGGTACTCCCTGCATCGCTATAAAGCAGATGAAGCGTATCAAATCGGAAAGGATAATGAACCGTTAAAACCATATCTGGATATTGATGAAATTATTTCAGTTGCAAAACGCGAAGGTATAGATGCCATTCATCCGGGTTATGGCTTTTTATCTGAAAATGTGGCCTTTGCAACAAAATGTCGCGAAGCAAATATTTTGTGGGTTGGTCCGGATCCTGAAGTGATGGCTCAGCTTGGGGATAAAGTGGCGGCAAAAAAAATTGCCTTAAAAGCAAATGTTCCATTAATCGCGGATAGTAAAATTGACCTTACAGATTTTTCGATTGTAGCATTAGAAGCAAAAAGGATCGGCTTTCCTTTAATGCTAAAAGCCGCGGCTGGTGGTGGTGGAAGAGGAATGCGTGTAGTCAGGGACGGGAAATTATTGGAGCAGTTATTTAACGAAGCAAAACGTGAAGCGAAAACTGCTTTTGGCAATGATACCATTTTTATTGAAAAATTTATTGAATGTCCTAAACATATTGAGGTTCAGATCTTAGGGGATAAGCACGGTAATATTGTTCATTTATTTGAACGGGATTGCAGTGTTCAACGCAGATTTCAAAAAGTGGTAGAAATAGCACCGGCACCAAATCTGAGGCAGGAAACAAAAAATAAATTATATGGATATGCCTTAGCAATAGCTCGTGAAGTAAATTATAATAATGCTGGTACAGTAGAGTTTTTAGTAGATAAAAAAGAAAATATTTATTTCATTGAAGTCAATCCGCGCATTCAGGTGGAACATACGGTAACGGAAGAAATAACAGGAATAGATATTGTAAGAAGCCAGATCTTAATTGCCAGCGGACATGAATTATCGAGCCCGGGAATATTTATTAAAAACCAGGAAAGCGTTCATTGCAATGGATTTGCCATCCAATGTCGTATCACCACCGAAGATCCGGAAAATGATTTTAAACCTGATTACGGAACGATTGTCGCTTACCGAAATGCGGGTGGTTATGGAATCCGTATCGATGAAGGAAGCTCTTACCCCGGGGTTAAAATTTCACCGTTTTTCGATTCTATGCTCGTTAAAATAACGGCTAAGGGAAGAACTTTAAAAGGAACAAGTTTAAGGCTGTTAAGGACCTTACGGGAATTCAGAATTCGTGGTGTTAAAACAAATATTCCTTTTTTGGAAAATTTGATCATGCATGAAGCTTTTCAAAGCGGGGATATTACGGTAAATTTTATTGCTGATCATCCGGAATTAACCCGTCTGAAAAAGAAAGCCGATAGCGGAACAAAAATTTTAAAATTTGTTGCGAATACGATTGTAAATGGAAATCCGGATGTGAAAGTTATTATCCCAAACAAAACATTTTTACTTCCTAAGTTGCCGGATAGTTCCGGAATATCAGGTTATCCGGAGGGTACAAAACAATTGTTGGATAAACTTAAACCCCTTGAGTTTGCAAAATGGGTAAAAGCTCAAAATCAGATCTTATTTACAGATTGTACAATGCGTGATGCGCATCAATCTCTGTTGGCGACCCGAGCACGAACTTCCGATCTGCTTCCATTTGCAAATTCATTTTCAAAACATTTTCCTCAGATGTTTTCGATGGAGGTATGGGGTGGTGCAACGTTTGATGTGGCGATGCGTTTTTTGCATGAATCTCCATGGGAACGATTAGAGCTGATTAGAGAAGCAATGCCAAATGTTTTGTTGCAAATGCTTATCAGAGGAGCCAATGCCGTTGGTTATACAGCGTATCCCGATAATTTGGTAGAAAAATTCATTGGAGTTTCAGCAGAAAAAGGAATTGATATATTCCGGATTTTTGACTCGTTGAACAGTATCGAAAATATGCGTACCAGTATTGATGCGGTTGTAAAAAATACAAATTCAATTGCGGAAGTTTCGATGGGTTATACCGGTGATATTTTAAATCCGGATCGACCTAAATTTAATTTGAACTATTATTTAGATCTCGCCAAACGTATCGAAGATACAGGTGCTCACATCCTTTGCATCAAAGATATGGCAGGTTTATTAAAGCCCTATGCTGCTGAAAAGTTAATCAGCGAATTAAAAAAATCGATAAACATTCCTATTCATTTACATACTCATGATACTGCGGGCATTCAATCTGCAACATATTTAAAAGCAATTGAAGCTGGTGTGGATATTGTGGATGTAGCGTTGTCATCCATGTCGGGTTTAACTTCGCAACCAAATTTCAATGTGCTGGTGGAAGCATTAAAAGGAACGCCTCGTTACAGCCACTTTGATATTAATACATTGAACGCATATAGTAATTATTGGGAAGATGTTCGGGAGTTTTATTATCCTTTCGAAGCGGAATTAAAATCAAGTACAGCTGAAGTTTATAAACATGAGATCCCGGGTGGACAATATTCCAATCTGAAACCACAGGCATATTCTTTGGGCCTGGCAGAAAGAATGGATGATATCAAACAAGCTTATATTGATGCAAACGAATTATTCGGGGATATTGTTAAGGTAACACCATCATCCAAAGTAGTGGGCGATCTGGCCATGTTTATGGTGAATAGTAATCTCACTAAAAAAGATGTTCTGGAAAAAGGCAATACCCTTTCGTTCCCTAATTCAGTGAAAGGAATGTTGAAAGGAGAGCTGGGGCAGCCTGATGGAGGTTGGCCGAAAGATTTTCAGAAAATGGTATTGAAAGATGAAGTGCCTTTTGTTGATCTGCCGAACAAACATTTGTCACCGGTTGATTTTGAGAATGAACTTGTTGATTTCAGAAAAAAATTCTCTTCCGATTTATCACTGGAAGATTTTCTTTCCTACAAATTTTATCCAAAAGTTTTTGAAGAATATTTTGCTAGCAAGGAGGAGTGGGGTAATGTGAGTGTGATTCCGACCACCTCATTTTTTTATGGCTTAAGATCGAACGAAGAAATTATTATTAAAATAGCTGAAGGAAAAACCATCATTGTTAAATTTTTATATAAATCAGAGCCTGATGATAAAGGCGTAAGAACGGTATATTTTAAACTAAACGGACAAACACGTGCCATTGAAGTGAAAGACAAGTCAATTAAAACGGATTTCAATCACAACAAAAAAGCAAACGGAGAAAAAGAAATAGGTGCGCCACTTCCCGGATTACTGAGTAAAATATGGGTGAAGCAGGGTGATAAAGTAAAAGTAAATCAACCATTATTTACCATCGAAGCCATGAAAATGGAAAATACGGTAGTAGCTAATGTTGCAGGTGAAATAATAAATGTGGTTTTAAAAGAAAATTCCCTTGTTGAATTAAATGATTGTGTGGTTGAATTGAAATAAAATGTTGAACCCTAAATATGTTTAAAAAAACTCAAAGAAAATTTTCTTTGAGTCTTTTTTTGAAAAGAATTATTAAAATATAAAACTAATTTTCCTCGCCCTTTGATTGTTTTAAATTTCTGTATCGATCCTTATCAGGGTTGTACATTGGCTTTTCAGCTTTTACGATGGTAGTTAAAATTTTCTTGTATTGCTCAGGATCATTTAAAACAGTTAGGGCCTGTTTCAATTCCGGATCATCTTTCAATGATGCTTCTAATCTTCCGTTTTGAAAGAAGTAGCGTGAAGCAATTTCTTCTTCTAAAAATTGTTTTATCTCGGGTTTGTATTTTATAAGATCATCTTTTTTGTTATGCATTATTTTTGCTTTTAATGCATCGATATCTGCACTTATTGCATCCAGTGCTTTATCATCTTTTGCATCTTCTTTCAGTTCGTCAATTGTTTTTTCCGACTTAGTAGTATAGTCATATTCTTTACCATTCAAAAAGGCTACGAAGCTATCATATTCTATATCCGAAAGCTTAAATTCTTTTGCAGGGACAATAGTTTCATGAACAATGCGATATTTTGTAGCATAATCAAAAATCAAATTTTTAGTTACCAGACTTGCAAGAATGCTGCTGTATTTTTGTGGAACTAACGTAATGTCAGGAGCTACGCCACCACCATCATAAACAATCCTGCCATTTTTTGTTTTAAATGCGGAGATCAATGAATCAGGTACTTTTGCAACACTTCCATCTTCATTGCGATGAGAGTAATCTAATGCCTGGATGCAGCGGCCGCTTGGAATATAATATTTTGCAACCGTAACTTTTAATTGAGCATTATAACTCAATGGACGTGTTTGTTGAACCAATCCTTTACCATAGGAGCGTTGACCAATTACAACACCTCGGTCAAGATCCTGTAATGAACCCGAAACAATTTCGGAAGCAGAAGCTGAACCTCTATCGATCAATACGGTCATTGGAATGATCAGGTCAACAGGGTTATTAATTGCTTTGTGCGTTTTATCCCAGTCCTTCACCTTTCCTCGTGTGCTAACAATTTCAGTTCCTTTTTCTGCAAACAGGTTTACAATATCGATTGCTTCTTTTAGCAAACCACCCGGGTTTCCGCGTAAATCGAATACGATAGATTTTAATTCCGGGTTCTTTTTTAAGTTTAACAATGCATCTTTCACTTCATTAGCAGCATTTTCAGTAAATCCTGTGAGTTTTATATAACCTATATGTAATGAAACCATTCCGGAGTACGAAACACTTTTGATCTTGATCTCTTCACGATTGATTGTTTTTTCAATTGGTTTTTTCTCTCCTTCACGGTCAATTAATAATTTAATGACTGTGCTTGCCTGTCCTTTTAAAATTTTACTGATATCATCGGTCTTTTTTCCTTTTGCATCAATATCATTGATCCTTAATATTTTATCACCGGCTCTCAGATCGGCTTTTTGGGCAGGAAATCCTTCATACGGCTCTGAAATAACAACATAATCGCCTTGTTGACGAATCAAAGCCCCTATGCCTCCATATTGTCCGGTGGTCATATAGCGGTAATCTTCTATTTCTGATTCAGGAATATAATTGGTGTAAGGATCCAGGGAAGCAAGCATCTCATCAATGCCTTTTTTCATCAGGTCGCCCGGGTTGGTTTCGTCAACATAATAAATGTTTAACTCCCGGAACATGGTAGCAAAAATGTCGAGATTTTTGGATACTTCGAAATAATTATCTACAAAACTGTAGGATATTATTGCATAACCACCAATAAGGATAGCAATAAAAAGGAGTTTGAATTTTTTCAGGAATTTTTTCATGAATACAAATATGCTAAATTGTTTAATTGCCTATTGTTAAAAAAAGTAAATGTTAAGGTACCGGATCGTGTCCATGTCCACCCCAGGGATGACACTTCAAAAAACGTTTAAAAGTTAAATATCCACCTTTGAAGGGCCCATGTTTTTTTAATGCTTCAATTCCATACTGTGAACACGAAGGCTCAAATCTACAGGATGGCCCCAATAATGGCGAAATAGAATATTGATATACTTTGATCAGCCCTATAAATATATAATTGATCGGAATAAATAAATACCTCACTTCGTAATTATTGATTGATTTCTTTTACTAAACGTTGCAATCCTTCAATTATTTTTTCTTCAATATCTTTATATTCAATGATTGATTTGGCGGTAAAAACAATCATTAAATGAATTTTTTTTTCAAGCAGGGAATCATAGAGCGAGTTCTTGTTTTTTCTGTAAGCCTCTCTTATCATCCTTTTAAGCCTGTTTCTGTCAACTGCTTTCTTAAATAATCGTTTAGGAACACTAATAACCGTTTTCACCGGAACATTATTTTCAGAAGCCTCCAGCCAAACAAATTTAAAAGGAGACAGGTGGTAAGAAATACCGCTTTTAAATAAATTTTCAATTAAAACGCTACTGCATAATCGCTCAGCTTTTGAAAAGGTTTGCATAGTAGATATAAAAGTAGAACTAATAATTTATTTAACACAACAAAATTGTGATGGATATCGTAATTTACTATGTAAAAGGTAGAAAATCGGTGTTTTATTTTGCTGCTTTATTTGCTGCGACAATATATTGCTCCAATGCCATTGTCATGGATGGTGCTTTAGGACTAGGCGCAAAAATATCAAGTTTTAAACCAGCCTTCAGCGCTGCCTGGGAAGTTGTTGGGCCAAAACAAGCAATACGGGTTTTGTTTTGTTTGAATTTCGGGAAATTTTTAAACAAGGATTTTATTCCTGCCGGACTAAAAAACACGAGAATGTCATAATTTACATTTGCCAGATCACTAAGATCACTGCTAACAGTACGATACATTATAGCTTTAGTGAATTTTATTTTTTGTTCTTCCATCTTATCCGCAATTTCCTCTTTATGAATGTCAGAACAAGGCAATAAAAAATTTTCGTTTTTGTGCTTTTTAATAACTTCCATTAAATCATTGATAGTTTGTTTCCCATGAAAGATTTTACGCTTACGGTAAAGAACATATTTTTGAAGATAGAAAGCTGTCGATTCGGAGACACAAAAATATTTCATTGATTCAGGTGCTGTAACACGCATTTCCTGACACATTCTAAAAAAATGATCAACTGCACTTCTGCTGGTCATAATGATAGCAGTATGTTCCAGGATGCTTATTTTCTGTTTTCTGAAATCCTGACCGGAAATGCCTTCGATATGAATAAAGGGACGAAAGTCTATTTTTACATTGCATTTTTTTGCAAGGTCAAAATACGGTGATTTATCACCTTCAGGTTTTGGTTGGGAAACTAATAAAGTTTTTACTTTCAATTTTGTTGAGTTTTAGTTAAACAGAAACAAAACCTTGAATACTACTCGTTGCATAAAATTAGTTCGTTCTAAGCAGAAATAATTTTACCATTATTACAAAGGGTAATATTTCAAGAGCGCAAAGATATAAAAATAAATAGAATAGCGAAAATCGTATGCTGCTATAGCCGATAATAATTCCGCGGATAATTCGTGCAAGTATAAATATCACAATCGTACAAATACCTGTATAAATAAAAATGGATGGAGATATTTGCTTGACAAATACGATAGCGATCACAATTGGAAGCAGGATCAAGGCCAATGTATTTCCATATAAATAGATCATTAAAATATATTCTGATGCCTCTTTATTGGTTTGAAATATATACCCGAACACTTTTATGATTATTACTTTAATAAGATAAGTGATTGCGATAAAAAGAGCAATAATTAAATAGGAAACAGCTTTGTTCCCGGAGGGAGGCGGAATATTAAAGTAGGATAAAAGTTCTGAGAAAAACAATGTTAACGAAAGAACAAAAAGTATCCATAAAAAAACAGACACTCTGTTTGTAAAAGAAAATTCTTCCCGTTTCAATTGATTTGCAACTCGGGGGATAAAAAACCCTTTAACAATCTGATTTAATCTTTTTCTGTTGGAAACATACAGCCAGGTAAATAAAATAAAAGATAAAAATAAAATTCCGGCAACCCAATAATCATATTTTGTTGAATGAATTTTTGTGGATGTATCTTTTGTTTTCAGTAAACTATTTTGAAATAAGGAAGGAATAGTAAGTGTATCTTTTGATTGAGTTGTGTTAATTACAGTGTTTTTGACACTATCAGCAGGAATAATATGTTTACTGTTTTTAGGAGGCACTACTCTTTAATATTTATTTCTACACTATTTACAAAAAAAATATAAACTATAATAGCCGATGAGTTCTTGTCATCCTATCTTCGATAATTAAAAACCCTTGAAATATTGAACCCGAATTTGAATCCACCTTTCAGCCATCCATCAGTTGTGTAAGGGATATAGTTGTTTTCAATAATTCCTGCAGAATTTGTAAAATTCATATGGAACACATGTCCCCCGGTTTCTATTTCGATACCAATTGCAAGTGGGTTATAAAAAGGAGCCATACTGTTTTTTGTTCTGTATTTCGAAAACGTATAAAAATAATCAACAATAATTGCAATGCGTTTAGTAAGTTTTAACCGCGCACCTGTTCCTAAGGCAAACAGATCATTTGTTTCTACGGCCCCATTATCAGGATTGAATTGGGCAACAATGAAATTGCGATGCTGGTAGGATGGAATTATTTCCATCGAAAAACGTGAATTAAATTTGCGGGCAATGATAAGCTGATTGGTGTATGCAAACCTGTGAATGTCCTTTTGTTTAAAATCTTTAACAGTTATTGTTCCGCTATAAAACAGAGTTGGTGTTTGAGGATTATAACTAACGTCACCATAATACACCAAGGATATAGGAATATGGTTATCAGTTGTCTGACTTAAAAGTTTATATTTTAATAATCCGTCAATCAATTCTTTTTGTTTGCTACGGCCAACACCAATTGTTAATTTATCAGTGATACCAAAATCAAATCCAAAACGAACATCAGATATATTATCTAAACCATAAAGCGCATGTCCTCCTCCGTTTTCTGTTCCGCTGTTTCCGAAACGATGCGAAATATTAAAATCAAACGTTTTGGCCTTTACTGTTTCAATAGATTGAGCATTAATGATCTTAGAACCTTTAAAAGTAGCTATTGTCTTTTCGTGCGTTTTTGGCCCTCCAACGGAATCCAGGAGGCTCAGCATATCATCTTGTGCAAATCCATTTATACCGGCCAGCATCAGAAATAGGACGATAGATTTTTTTATTGATACGATACTTTTGTTTGATATTTTTAAATATAGGATGTTATTTTGTACGGTCATGTTCGATTTTTCGGGCTAATATATTTTCCGGATTAATATTAATTCTTTTTATAGGGTTCAAGTACAGCATCAATTTTTACATCCGTAAAATCGGGAATAATTCCTGAATATAAAAACGGAATTTTAATATTATGATCGGCAAAAGTAAATTTAAATTTTGACGACAACGTAATTTCTTGTCCTTTTACAGTTACTGTTCCTTCAATAGTTCTGTCTTTTTCAACGCCATGAATGATTAATTTTCCGGTAGCTGTCACTTTGTATTCGCCCTCTTTTGTCCAATCAATTGTTTCATTGATCTTACCTTTAAAAAAAGCATTTGGAAATTTTTCACATTCTGCATAATTTTCATTAAAGTGTTCTTTCATCAAAGGTTTTGGAAAATCAAACGCATTCATAATTATTTTTATTTGCAGATCCCCTGTCGTAATATTTAATAATGGTTTTGTTATTTTATTAACTGCAGAAATGTTTTCCATGGAGGTAGGAGAGAAAAAACTGATCTCGCAGGCTTTGGCCCAATAAATTTGGCCAAAAGTGTTTGAATAAATAGTAGTTGCGAATGCCAATAAAAATAATTTTTTCATAAAATTTGTTTTTTTTAGTTGGTTGGATAAGGCAATAATTAGAGCATGCCATTAATTAATTGCTTAGAAAACCGTAAATTATTTTTTATCGTAATTTTTTTGTTTCAATTAAAGTCCCTTTTTCATCCCAGATCATCCATTTCCCACTTTCTATATCATCATGATAAAAGCCATCATAGCGTTTTTTCCCGTTTTCATACCAGGTAGTAGTTTTCCCGTTTTTTTTTCCTTCCTTAAAAGTTGTTTCGCTCCATGGTGTTCCATCTTCATACCAGCTTTTCCAAATACCATCTCTGTGACCATCTTTCATCATCCCACGGATTTTTATGACTCCGCTCTTATAATATTCAATATTTTCTCCATTTTCGATGCTTGGTTTTTTTGCTCCGGAAACTGTAAATGTAGTTTGTGTAGTATCTGCTTTTTGTGCCTGATTTTCAATAATTATTTTGTCCTCAATTTTTTGTTTAGGTGAATTAGAACATGAAAAAAAAATTATTAAAACCAGTGGGATGCCGATAAAATGCTTAATCATGTTCATTAATTTTTTCGTTCGGTAGTATATTTTACTAGTCCATCCAGCGCTTTTTTAGCCGGAGAGTCAGAAAAAGCAGAAAGAATTTCCAAGGCTTTGATCTTATACTTATTCATCTCCTTTTCAGCATATTCTATTCCTCCGCTTTTAACCACAAAGTCAATTACTTCAGCAACTTTTTTAGGATCATTGTTATTGTTTTTCACAATATTAATGATCTTCCTTTTATCAGAAAACGAAGCATTATTTAATGCATAGATCAAAGGCAGGGTCATCTTTTTTTCTTTGATATCAATTCCTGTTGGCTTCCCTATGTTAGAGCCATCGCCATAATCAAACAGATCATCTTTTATTTGGAATGCTATACCAACTGCCTCGCCAAAAGATTTCATTTTCCCGATCACTTTTTCATCAGTTGTTACCGATGCTGCGCCACAGGCACAGCAGGATGCAATAAGTGATGCGGTTTTTTTGCGGATAATATCATAATAAACCGATTCGTCAATATCCAGTTTTCTTGCTTTTTCAATTTGTAATAATTCCCCTTCACTCATTTCCCGAACCGCATTGGATACTAATCCTAATAAATGAAAATCTTTATTATCAATAGAAAGCAATAAGCCCCGCGACAATAAAAAGTCACCAACTAATACAGCAATTTTGTTTTTCCATAATGCATTCACCGAAAAGAATCCTCTTCGTTCATTGGAGTCATCTACCACATCATCATGAACCAATGTTGCGGTGTGTAACAATTCAATTAGAGAAGCAGCACGGTAGCTGGATTCATTCATTTCGCCACAAACTTTTGCAGATAAAAACACGAACATAGGTCGCAATTGTTTCCCTTTACGTTTTACAATGTAATGCGTGATCTTATCAAGCAATGGAACCGAACTTTTCATTGAAGACTTAAACTTCAATTCAAATTCTTCCATTTCCTTTGCTATCGGTGCTTTAATTTCGTTTACTGTCATAAAAATAAATTAGGTTGATTTTTTTTGTTCAATAAAAATATCAATAAAATAAAACCAACAATAAAAATAATAGGACCGGAAAAAATCCCTTTAAATAAATCCGGCCAATGCATGATCTTAAATAAATAACCTTCTAAAACTAAAAAAAATCCAACAACAATTAAAACAATTGAAAATGCTTTCATTTAGATCTTTTGAATTTTCATTTTTCGTATTTCAAACCCTTCTTTATTCTTATTAGCAAGTTGTCCGCAAGCGGCATCAATATCCTTACCCCGACTTCTTCGAACATTCACAATAATATTTTTGTTTTCTAAATAGTTGGCAAATGCATCCAGTCGTTCAGGCGTTGTTTGCTGAAACTCACCATCATCAATCGGGTTATATTCAATAATATTTACTTTACAAGGAATGTGTTTGCAGAATTTCGCTAAGTCTCTTGCATCATCTAAGCTGTCATTAAAATCTTTGAAGGCGATGTATTCATACGTTACGCGGGTCTCCGTTTTTGAATAAAAATAGATCAATGCTTCCGCCAATGCTTCGAGGGAATTACTTTCGTTGATAGGCATAATGTGATCTCGTTTTGCATCACTTGCAGCATGAAGTGATAAAGCCAGGTTAAATTTCACTCCATCATCTCCCAATTTTTTTATCATTTTTGCAACTCCTGCAGTACTGACAGTAATACGCTGTGGCGACATGTTTAATCCTTCGGGAGATGTAATTTTTGAGATCGACTCCAACACATTTTTATAATTGAGTAACGGTTCTCCCATTCCCATATAAACAATATTTGTGAGAGGTGTATTGTATTTTTCTTCTGCCTGATTTTTTATTAAAACTACCTGATCATACATTTCATCAGCATTCAAATTCCTTAACTGTTCCAACTTCCCTGTTGCACAGAATTTACAGGTTAAACTACAACCAACCTGCGCTGAAATACAGGCGGTCATCCGTGTAGTACTGGGAATCAAAACCCCTTCTACAATATTTCTATCGTATAATTTGAATGCATTTTTGATCGTACGATCCTTGCTGATCTGCATGTCGTCAATGCTAACTGCATTAATAACAAAATGCTTGTCCAGTAATTCACGTGTTGCTTTTGAAAGGTTTGTCATCTCTTCAAAAGTACGGGCAGATTTTTTCCAAAGCCATTCATACACTTGTTTGGCACGAAAAGACTGATCACCATTTTCAATAAAAACAGTTTTAAGTTCTTCTAATGAAAGTACACGTATGTCTTTTTTTGTTTCCAAGGAATTATCGAATTGTATTAAAAAAATCTATGCGAATTTACGAATAATTCCCCCTTTAAAAGGTGGAAAGATGAAAGAATTACTGTGTATTGGAGGGAATAATTTGTAATTTAGAAGCTCACTTTTTGAATTTATGCGTCAAATTTCTGCTGATTATATTTTCCCTGTTTCTTCCGAACCTATTAAAAACGGGCTTGTAACTATTGATGATGCTGGCGTGGTGTTGAATGTGGCAGCAAATATATCCGAAATCGAAAATCCGAAATGCGAAATTGAATTTTATGAAGGGATTATTTGTCCTGGATTTATAAACACACATTGTCATTTGGAGCTTTCTCATTTGCGTGGGCAGGTGGCTGAACACACCGGAATGACGGGGTTTATAAATGATTTTATTAATAAACGAACAGCTTTCCCGGTTGAAGAAATTGAGTTGGCAATTGGTAATGCGGAAACTGAAATGATCAAAAACGGTATCGTTGCGGTTGGCGATATTTCTAATAATAGTAATACGTTCAAACAAAAAGCAAAAGGAAATTTAGCATATCATACATTTATCGAAATTTTTAACCTTGATCCAGCTAAAGCAGAAGAAGTTTTTGAAAAGGCGCTTAATTTAAGAGACCAGCTTCAACAGCTTTCAACTTTCAACTTTCAACTTTTCAACTCCATCGTTCCTCATGCACCTTATACAATGTCGGAAAGGTTATTGAAAATGATCGAGGGTTATGCGGTAGAAAATAAAAGTACTATTAGCATTCATAATCAGGAAAGCGAAGGAGAAAGCGAATTGTTTATTTCAAAGAGTGGTGTTATGTTTGATGCGTTTAGGGCAATGGGATTAAATGCTGATCTGATGCAAAAAACAGGTGTTAATTCCCTGAGATCAACACTGCCGTTTTTAAAAAATGTTTCTAAAATTTTATTGGTTCATAATACATTTACTTCCAAAGAGGATATCGATTGGGTAAACTCTCAACTCTCAGATCTCACATCTCAAGTCTCACATCTCACATCTCAAATCTACTTCTGTACCTGTCCGAATGCTAACTTGTATATCGAAAACAGGTTACCCAATTATAATTATTTTATAGAAAAAAATGCCCGGGTAACAATCGGAACAGATAGTTTAGCATCTAATTGGACTTTATCTGTGTTGGATGAATTAAAAACCATTACAAAATATTATCCTGATATTCCGTTGCAAACATTAATCACCTGGGCAACAAAAAATGGCGCTGAGCTTTTGGGATTTACACAATTAGGAACTATTGAAAAAGGAAAAAAACCGGGATTGAATTTGTTGAAAAATGTAAATGGATTAAAAATTTCTGAACAAACGGAAGTTCTGAAGTTGATATAAAAATTGATGGCAGATACTTATGATCTTTAGTATTTACGCAGTTTTGTTAAAATCGTAATAGATTCAATCGTATGTTTGTGCCGGTTTATTTAAAAAAAATTAATCATTTTTGATCTTAAAAATCATAACAATCAGCGTTCCAATAAAGCTTCTGCAATGATCAAATCCTGAGAAGTAGTAATTTTTATGTTTTCGCGATCCCCTTCTATCAGATTTATTTTTTCTCCCATCGCTTCTAAAACACTGGCATCATCTGTAAATGTTGACTGGTAAGGTTTTAAAAATGCTTTTTTCAATAAACTCGAATGAAAGCATTGTGGTGTTTGAATAATGAAATAGTTGGTACGGTCAACAGATCTGTTATTCCCATCAATAACTTCGCGAATTGTTTCTGTTACTGGAATTGCCGGACATGCATTGCCTTTTTGTTTCGCAGTTTCAAACAAATTAATTATTAGTTGTTCTGTTATTAATGGTCTGGCAGCATCATGAACACCCACAATACAGTTTTCAGGAACAAGGGCCAATCCGTTTTTTACAGACTGATAACGGGTTTCACCTCCATTGGTTAAGGTAAGAGGAATAGTAAAATTGTACTTTTTGCAAAGAATTCCCCATTCATCATTGAGTTGATCTGCTAAAACAAGGATGATTTTTATTTCAGGGATGGCATTGAAAAACTTTTCTAATGTATGCATTAACACCGGTTTCCCTTTCAGTTCAATGAACTGTTTGGGAACAGCATTATTCATGCGTGTTCCGGTTCCTCCGGCTACAATGATGATGTATTTTTGCAATTTTTTTTCTTTAAAAAAGAAGATGGTTAATAATCATTGATATTTCCAACAATTAGTAACCATCCTCAAATATCAAAATTTATAAGATCATCATGGCATCTCCATAAGAATAGAAATGATATTTTTCTTTGATTGCTTCCTTGTATGCTTTCATAACCAGGTCATAATCGCCAAACGCTGAAACCATCATTAATAATGTAGATTCAGGAGTATGGAAATTTGTGATCATGCAATTAGCAACACTAAAATCGTATGGAGGAAAAATAAATTTATTGGTCCAGCCGTTGAATGGTTTTAAAAACCCATCAGTACTTACTGAGGTTTCAATCGCACGCATGGTGGTTGTTCCAACAGCACAAACTTTCTTTTTATTTTCTCTTGCTTTATTTACAATTGTACATGCCTGATCGGTAATGATAACCTGTTCCGAATCCATTTTGTGTTTTGTAAGATCTTCTACTTCAACAGTGCGGAAAGTTCCTAAACCAACATGTAATGTTACATTTGCAAAGTTCACTCCTTTTAATTCAAGACGTTTTAATAGCTCGCGACTAAAATGCAAACCTGCTGTTGGTGCAGCAACTGCTCCTTCATTTTTTGCAAAAACGGTTTGATAACGGTCTTTATCTTCTTCTGTGGGTGCACGTTTAATGTATTTTGGAAGTGGTGTTTCTCCCATGTCATTTAATGTTTTACGGAATTCTTCGTAAGAACCATCAAATAAGAAACGCAAGGTGCGCCCACGTGATGTTGTATTATCAATTACTTCAGCAACCAATGTATCGTCATCACCAAAATATAATTTATTACCAATACGGATTTTACGTGCCGGATCAACTAACACATCCCATAAGCGGCTTTCAGCATTTAGTTCACGCAACAAAAACACTTCTATTTTAGCACCTGTTTTTTCTTTATTTCCGTACATACGGGCAGGGAATACTTTGGTGTCATTTAAGATCATGCAATCCCCATCACCAAAGTAACTTAACACATCTTTAAAATGTTTGTGTTCAATTTTACCTGTTTTGCGGTGAATAACCATTAACCTTGCTTCATCGCGAGTTTTCGCAGGATTTTCGGCTAATAATTCTTTTGGAAGATTGAATTTGAATTGTGATAATTTCATATCTGTTTTTTTAGGTTTTTATTTGTAAGAGATATGAATTATTCTCGGAAAGAAGAAAGTGTTTCATAAATCTTACGGGATTTATTAATTTAATTTCAAGGGCGCAAAAGTAATCTAATTGAGAGGCGATGTCAACTAAAATCGTATTTATTTTTTATTTCCTAATGAATTTTCAAAGCTTTCAAGGCTAAGAGCATCTTTTAAGTTGTACTGTCCAATGCGTGTTCGACATAAAGCGGCCAGATGGGCACCACTATTTAAAGCTAATCCGAAATCTCGCGCTAAAGAACGAATATAGGTGCCTTTTGAACAAACTACTCTAAAATCTACTTCGGGTAATGCAATACGAGTGATCTCAAATTCGGTAATGGTAATTTCCTTCGGCTTTATTTCAGCTGTACCACCTGCTCGTGCAATATCGTAAGCTCGTTTACCTTCAATTTTTATTGCAGAAAATAAAGGTGGCACTTGTTGTATTTTGCCGATGAACTGTTTGGTGGTTTCGTAAATCAAGTCATTTGTTAAATGTTCAGTAGGGTAGTGTGCATCAATTTCTTTTTCCCGGTCATAACAAGGAGTTGTTGCTCCAATATAAAAGGTTCCGGTATATTCTTTTTCCTGGGCCTGATAGCTCTCAATATTTTTAGTTTGTTTTCCGGTACAAACAATTAACAGGCCTGTTGCAAGGGGATCGAGTGTTCCGGCATGCCCGATCTTTGGCTGAACTTGTTTGTCTTCAAAAGTCAATGAGGGATGATGTTTTATCAGGTATTTCATTTTATTCACCACCTGAAAAGAGGTCCAGGTAAGTGGTTTGTTGATTAAAATTACTTCTCCTGTCCTAAAATCGAAGGTTTGCATTAGATGATGCTTAGCTGATAACCTGCAAAATAGAGGATCAGAATGGCTGACCCAATTGCAATGCGGTAATATCCAAAAACTTTAAATCCGTGTTTGGTAAGAAATCCAATGAATGATTTTATGGCGATCATAGCAACAATAAAAGCTACCACATTGCCAACAATCAGTAAATTTATTTGTGTTGAATCTATTGAAATACCTTCTTTATAATAATCGTACATTTTTTTTGCTGTTGCTGCAAACATAGTTGGAACAGCCAAAAAGAATGAAAATTCAGCAGCTGCTTTACGCGTTAGCTTTTGAGTTAAGCCTCCAATAATTGTTGCAGCTGAACGGGATACTCCGGGGATCATTGCAATAACCTGGAATAGTCCTATTTTAAAGGCAGATGGATAAGAGGGGGGGGCATCTTTTTTACCTTCGTTATTGAATAATTTGTCTAAAAATAAAAATACAATTCCACCCAGGAACAAAGTTATGCCCACCACCAACACATTTTCGAGTAATGCATCAATTGTATCATTGAATAACAATCCGAAAACTACTGCTGGAATAAATGCTACCAAAAGTTTAAAATAAAAATCCAATGTTTGAAAAAATTTTTTCCAATACAATACTATTACCGAAACAATTGCTCCCAGTTGAATTGCAACGGTAAAGAGTTTTGTAAATGGATCATGAGCAATGCCCATTATGGAGGAGCCAATGATCATGTGTCCGGTGGATGAAACCGGCAAAAACTCGGTAATGCCTTCGATAATAGCTAAAATAATAGCTTGGATGTACGACATAGAAAAATGAGATTTGAGATAACAGATATGAGATTGAAATGTGGAGATTATCTCAATACTCACATCTCAATACTTTTGACTTTCTAGTCTTTTGCTTTTTTCATGATACCCAACAATACCACCACAAACCCTGTTAATATTACAATTGGAGAAAGGGTGATACGTCTGAAACTGAAAATTTCATTTGCATCAAATTTATTTGGATCTTCAGAACCACCACCAATCATGAGTAAATAACCTATAACTACAATTACAACTCCTACTAGTAGGATACGATAGTTTTCTTTTCCGAAAGCAAAGCCGGGTTTTCTTGTTTCTTTACTCATTGCTGAATTAATTTAGTAGGCAAATGTAATTAATTTTTGTAAAGTGTATTGTTAAAAAATTGAAAAAGCCTATTCAGCTCCTCACAATAAAGAGGGGACGACCACATAACGAATCTGTTTTATACTGATTAATCTGAGTTCGATTAATAATGCCTCGAAAACATCAACAAACAGAGCTATTTGTGAAATTAGGTGTTTGTTGTTTTGTCATGCTGAATGGAAGGAAGCATCTTGCTAATAAAAAAATTTTTTTTCAAGGAGAGGGTTTGGCTGAGGTTTTATAAATGGATACTATTTTATATTTCAATTGGTATTATACCAATTCTAAATATATTATTTCCGAAATTTAGCCCAACACACATCGAGAAATGAGCGAGGCAATTTAAATTGGACTAGTTTATACTGGTAATTGGTATTAAACAAAAAAAGGAACAGAGGCTTCTCCATTCCTTTTTGTTTAAAATATTATTTCTGTAAATAATTACTTCATTTTGGTAACCGGAATAGTTATAATTCCATCGTTTGAAATAATTTGAATAAAATACAATCCTTCTCTGGAATTATCCATTGCAACAGGTATTAAGTTCTTTCCTATTGGCAATTCAATCGATTCGTTATAAATAAGTTTACCAACAGGATTCATTATTTTTAAAGTATAATGATTACCAAGAGAATTGATTTCAATAGAAAAATCACCTTTACTTGGATTAGGATAAACTTTTATTGAAGATTGAAAGTCGGTTGATACAATTCCTACAGTACTATTTACAAGAACAGTTTGAACAACCATACAACCATTTGAATCTGTAATTAAAACAGAATAGTTTCCACCCGTTAAAGAGGTTGCAGTTTGTGTCGTTTGAGCCAATGCATCGTTCCATAAATAATTATAAGGAGTTGATCCACCCGAAACATTTACACTTGCTGTTCCATTGCTTCCGCCAGTTTCCGGAGTTGAACTTGTTGTTGCAGAAAGTGCGCTTGGTTCTGTAATTGTAACGGTAGTTGTTGCCGAACAAGCATTTGCATCAGTAACTGAAAGCGTATAGGTACCCGGGCAAAGATTATTTATTGACAATCCGAAAATACCACCCGGCACCCACATAAATGTGTATGGCCCGGACCCACCTGATACTGTTGCTTGAGCGAAGCCATCACAGGCTCCATAGCAAGAAACATTTCCTTGTGCAAGGATGGAGGATACGAGCACCAAAGGTTCACCAATTATAATAGTCTCAGTTATTGAACAGGAATTTGCATCCGTTATTGTACAGGTATAAGTACCGGCAGCTAATCCATTTGCAGTTGCCCCTGTACCACCACTAGGCGCCCATGAATAAGAATATGAACCTGTTCCACCGGAAGCGATAATCGTTGCGGAACCAGTGCTGCTTCCGTTACATAAATCATCGGTTTGAACGGTTGAAGCACTAAGCACCAATGGTTCGGTAATAGTAACAACCTGGTTTTGTGTATTCGCAGCTGCATCAGTAACTGTACAAGTATAAGTTCCGGCAGCTAAACCTGTTGCGGTAGCATCTGTACCACCACTTGGTGCCCATGAATAAGTATATGGACCCGTTCCTCCTGTTTGAGAAATAGTTGCAGAGCCTGTATTATCGCCATTACATAATACATTTGTTTGTGCGCTAATTGATGTCACTATTGTAGAGACAGAAGGTTCAATAATTGTAACTACCTGTGTTTTAGTGCAAGAGTTTGCATCCGTAATTGTGCATGTATAGGTGCCTGCAGTTAAACCTGTTGCTGTTGCAGCTGTCCCACCGCTTGGACTCCATGAATAAGTATAAACTCCTGTTCCTCCTCCTGCAGAAATTGTTGCAGCCCCATCATTACCTCCATTTATAGTTACATTGGTTTGTGAACTGATGGATGATGTAAGTGCTGAAGGCTGTGTAATGATGACAGCCTGCGTTTTTGTACATAAATTTGCATCCTTAATGGTGCAGGTATAAGTGCCTGCTGCTAATCCACTTGCAGTTGCAACCGTTCCCCCGCCAGGTGCCCATGAATACGTATATGATCCTGCTCCCCCTCCTGCATTAATAGTGGCAGTACCGTTACTTCCACCAAAACAACTCACATTGGTTTGTGAACCGATGGAGGATGTAATCGCTGCAGGTTGAGTAATTGTGACAACCTGTGTTTTTGTACATAAATTTGCATCCGTAATGGTGCAGGTATAAGTAGCCGCAGCTAATCCATTAGCAGTTGCAGCCGTTCCACCACTTGGTGCCCATGAATATGTATAGGTACCTGTTCCGCCTCCTGCTGTGATCGTAGCAGATCCTGTGCTGGAACCATTACACAAAACATTGGTTTGTGAACTGATAGTTGATGTTAATGCAGCAGGTTGAGTAATGGTAACAATTTTTGCTAATGTACAAGATACAGAACCGGATCCTGTAATTGTACAAGTATAGGTACCTGCCGCTAATCCGTTTGCAGAGGCTGCTGTTCCGCCACTTGGAGCCCATGAATAAGTATAAGGTCCGGTTCCTCCGCTTGGTGCTACTGTTGCAGAACCCGTGCTGCCTCCATTACAAAGAACATTGATTTGAGTGGTGCTTGCTGACATTACAGCAGGCTGGGTAATTGTAACAACTTGCGTTTTTGTACATGAATTTGCATCCATAATTGTACAGGTATAAGTACCTGCCGCTAATCCGTTTGCTGTTGCAGACGTTCCTCCGCTAGGTGCCCATGAATAAGTATAGGTACCTGTTCCTCCACCTGCTGTGACACTTGCAGAACCATTGCTGGAACCATTACATGAAACATTTGTTTGTGAACCTATTGAAGATGTGAGCGCAGAAGGCTGTGTAATGGTAACCGCCTGAGTTTTTGTACATAAATTTGCATCCTTAATGGTACAGGTATAAGTGCCTGCTGCTAATCCACTTGCAGTTGCAGCCGTTCCCCCGCCAGGTGCCCATGCATAAGTATATGTACCTGTTCCTCCTCCTGCTGTAACAGTTGCAGTGCCGTTACTTCCACCAAAACAACTCACATTGGTTTGTAAACCGATGGAGGATGTAATTGCAGAAGGTTGAGTGATTGTGACAACCTGTGTTTTTGTACATAAATTTGCATCGGTAATGGTGCAGGTATAAGTAGCCGCAGCTAATGCGTTAGCAGCTGCTGCAGTTCCACCACTTGGTGCCCATGAATACGTAAAGGTACCTGTTCCGCCTCCTGCTGTGATCGTTGCAGATCCTGTGCTGGAACCATTACACAAAACATTGGTTTGTGAACTGATAGTTGATGTTAATGCAGCAGGTTGAGT